>NZ_CADEPJ010000232.1 GCF_902829245.1 Comamonas jiangduensis
TTGCAGGTCTGCGCGCTGTTGCTGCTGTGCGGCTTGCAGTGGCGTGATGCTCCCCAGTTCGGCGGGCAGATTGGCGTCGGCCCCATGCTCGAGCAGCGCGCGCACCACATCGGTATGGCCGTTCAAGATGCTGATGACCAAGGCGGACATCATCGCCTCGGGGTGCTGGTAGTTCACATCCACCCCTTCACGCAAGTGAAAGCGTACGCAGTCCACATCGCCGCGCTCTGCGGCGTAGTACATGTCTTTCCAATCACCCCCAGCACTGGCCATGGCGCCTCCTAGCAAATAGCGAATGTCTCACTGTAGAGCAGGGCCTTGGGGGGCGAAAACTGGGTTTTTGCCCATGCAGTCCCATGGCGAAAAACTGTGCCGAATGGGTCGTGAGCAAAAACGGGTTGCACAGCAAAAGCGATCGGCTGAAAGAAAAATGCCTGCAAAGAACTTTTCATCACGATCATTGCGCGGCCTTGCAGGCTGCAAAAAAACCAGTGATACCCCACGTCTTCGATGGCGATTGCACCGCTCTGCAGCCTGGCGGTTTGCGCACTAGGATGACTGTTTTTCGGGTTAACCCTGAATTGCCTTCAGTCAGACGGAAAGTACAGCGTGAGCATCATTCTTCAAACCCCGGTGACAGGCCCTGCCGCATGGCGCGGTGACGACTTGGCGGGCGACACGACGTGGATTCACCACCTCAGCGCGCAAGCCATTGCTGCGCTGGATGCGGCCTTGGCCCATTTGCAGCAGCAGGGCTTGGCGTTTCCCAACTTCACGCAAGCGGACTTTCCGCTGCCCGCGTTTTTCCGGGCCGAGCTGGCGCAACACGCCGACACGCTGGAAAACGGCCGCGGTTTTGTCCTGCTGCGTGGTTTGCCCGTAGCGCGCTATAGCGATGAGCAGATCAACGCCATCTACTACGGCATTGGCCTGCACCTGGGCCAGCCTGTGCGGCAAAACCCGCGCGGTGACCTGCTGGGGCTGGTGATGAATGTGGGCGACGAAACTCAAAAAACCACCCGCGTGTACGAAACTAACAGCTACCTGCCCTACCACACCGACCCTTCCGACGTGGTGGGCCTGCTGTGCGTGCGCAAAGCCAAAGAGGGGGGGCTCTCCAGCTTGGTGAGTGTGGGCGCCATCTACAACGAAATTTTGCGCACCCACCCAGAGTTGCTGGGCCTGTATTACCGCCAGTGGTACTGCGCCAACCTGTGCGAAACCGGTTCCGAGCCGGGCCTGACCCCCATCTTCAGCTACCACCAAGGCAAACTCACGTGCCGTTACCTGCGCCAGTACCTGGAGCTGGGCCACGAAATGCGCAATCTGCCGCTCACCCCCGTCGAAGTGCAGGCGCTGGATGTGTTCGACCAAACCATGCACATGCCTGCGTTGCGGCTGGACATGATGCTGGAGCCCGGCGACATGCAGTTTGCCAACAACTACGCGGTGCTGCATTCGCGCAATGGGTTTGAAGACCATGACGCGCCGCAGCAGCGGCGCAAGCTGCTGCGCCTGTGGCTGAAGATGCCGAATGCGCGAGCGCTGGCACCCGAGTTCCCGGGGCGCAATGGGTTCGCGGCACCGGCAGCATATAAATAAAAAAGAGAGCAGCTAGCGCTTTTTGTAAGAGGCTTTCAGCATCTATAAATGCTGAAAGCCTCTTTGCATATGCGCTAACTGCTCTCTTTTTAATGGGGTGCGATGCGATGGATGCTGAGTAGTGATGAGCTGCATCGAACGCATCGACCGCGTTAAATGTTTACTGCACTGGCACCAGCAGAGCGGGCATTCCGAACTCTTGCAGCTTGGCATCGCTGCGTTGGAAGTACTGCGACCAGAAATCTTTCAGTGCAGCCATGGTCTTTGGGTCGCGGTAGATGCCGCTGTCTTTGGCGGAGCCTTTGCTGTTGGCGTCTTGCACCAGACCAGCACCTAGTACAAATACGCGTGCGCCAGCCAAGTCCGCCAGCATGCCTGCAGACGCTGCTTTTTGCAGCTCAGTGTTGGCGTTGAGTGAACGCACGTTGCGGTTGGCGTAGAAGCTGCTGACGCCAGAGTTCTCCAGCATGTCAGAGACCAAGAACAAAATCTTGGAAGGCGCGGGCGACTGTTTGATGCGCGCAGACATCTCTTTGACGCTGGCCATCACATCGGACTTGGCATAGTCCGCACTGATGCCGGCCATGGCTTGCTGCAGCGCTGTGGCAGCTGCCTTGCGCACATAGTTTTGTTGGCCGGTCAGACAAGCATCTAGACTGCGCAGCACTTTCACACCCACGCTGCTGCGTGTTGCTTCAGGCAGGGGTACCTCCAAGGTGCCGGCAGAGAGCAGTTCCAGATAACGCCCTTGGCCAAACGAAGAGAAGGTGGCAATCGAATAGGCCGTGCCCGGCTGGATGAGGCGGCCTGCGTTGTCCATGACGGATTTTTGCAAGCTGGCATCCAGCGGCGTAGTCTGGTCTAGCAAGATGAACACTTCACGCTCAGGCGCTGGCGCGGCCATGGGCAGCTTGTTGGCTGCGTAGCAACTGGGCACCGAGTTGATGGTGCTGGCCATACTCCAAGATGCCGCACCCCACAGGGCCGTGAAAATGCATGTTTTCAGCAAATTCATGACTCTTGCCTTAGAACAGGTCATTGACGACAGCTTGGTTGGCGGCGGCCTCACGTGCTGCCTTGCGCTCCTTCAGCCAGGACAGCAGTTCGGGGTGCTTGCGCATGCTGTCGGGCAGACTCAAGAAATATGCTTTCTCTGCTTCTGTGTCGTTGTTCATGGCCTGCATGGCAGCCAGTACATCGGCAACGGTCAGTGCTGGCGATGCCTGAGCTGCAACGGAAACTGCTGCGGGCGCTACAGATGCTACGGGCACTGGCACAGCAGGTGGCACTTGGGCCGTAGTTGCAGCGATAGGGGTACGATCGGCAACGATTGGGTCAAAGTTGATTTGGCTGTCTTCGCGGTCCTTGAGGCGTTGTTCGCGCAGGTAATCGTCAAAAGAGTTGCGCAATTCCAGTTTGGTGTGCGATTTGCTTTCAATGCGCTGTTGCAAATCCTTCAAACGGCCATTGACCATGTCACGAAGTGGGCGGAAGTAAGCTAAATAGTCTTCGTAGGTAGAAAAGCCGCCCAGGCCGTTAAACGCTTTTTGCGATTCGCGACCTGCAAATTCGTACTTGTAGCCTGCCCCCATACCCACGATTTGTGTGATCACAAAGATGAAGCCCAGCATGGCAAATGCAGCCAATCCTTCGCTGGAGACGGCATCCAGCGCTTCATTTTGGGCTTTGCTGTCCGCATCTTGTTGAGACGCTTGCACTTCGGTGGGTAGAACCAGGGTGTCAAAGGGGTTGCCAGAACTTGCAGCCGCTTGTGCCTGCACGGTATGGCCCGTTGTTTCACGGATCAGCTCGCTTTCCATGTTTTTCACGCGCATGTAGGTGGACACCACAGCGATAAATGCAATCGCGATGATGGCAATAATGCCGCCGGCATAGCTGCCCACGTCGTGCGAATGCTTGCCCACGCGGTTAATAGTTTGCTTGAAGTCTGGATCTTTGGAGTCCACCGATTGGTCCATATTCAAAGACACGGTGCTGACGGAATATTCATCGCTACCGCGTTCTTTGTAACGGGCGAAGCACGAACGCAGCAAGGAAGTGCGGTAGTACTGGTGACCAGCAAAGTGGGTCAGTGCCACTAAAATCACGCACAACACCAAAACGATGGCAAACATCAGCAAAGTGTGGGTGTTGGCACTGCCTTCACGGGCCATCCAAGAGCCCAACAGGTAAGAAAATCCCAAGCCTTCGGCAATCACCAGCACAACCAGCAGTGTCCACACAAAAAATGGTGTGGGCGAGCGGCCCAAATCAGCAGCCTTGCGCAAGTATTCAATACGCTGATTGAACATATCGCGTGTCATCAAATTCACAAAAGGCTTATAGCTGGCACACAGTTTTTCTTCAGAGCGCAACCAGCCGGGTGTTCCTTGGGTTTTATCTTTAGACAGGCGTGCAATATGTCCAATGACTGGGAATGTGACACAAAAATCTACTACCCATAATTTAAAGCGATTGTTGGAAATATAAGCCATAAATACCAGTGCCACTGCCATCAGTGTACCTATGGCAACTATATTTTTTGTTATGAAATCTATAATGTTTTCCATTTTTATTCCTGTTGTAATGTTTGATTATTTATTTTGCCAGGCGTGGCGAAAAATCTTTTTGGAAATAATCACCTTGGCCGGGGTAAATCAGATTTCCGCTGCTGGCAGTGGTTGCTTTTTGGTGTGGAATCAAGATGTCCA
>NZ_CADEPJ010000233.1 GCF_902829245.1 Comamonas jiangduensis
TTCTCGCGCGTCAGCAGCACCTTTGCCATGCGCAAGCACCCCATCCACAACACATGGCGCCGCCATTTGGGCACCGACTTTGCGGCCCCCACCGGCACCAAGGTACGTACCGTGGGTGATGGCGTGATTGAGTTTGCGGGCTGGCAAAACGGCTATGGCAACGTCATCTACGTCAAGCATGCCAACACTGCCCACGTGACCGTCTACGCCCACCTCAGCCGCATTGACGTCAAGAAGGGGCAGTCTGTAGAACAAGGCCAATTCATTGGTGCCGTCGGCTCTACCGGCTGGTCCACAGGGCCGCACCTGCACTTTGAATTCCGTGTGAATGGCAACCACCAAGACCCCCAGGCCATCATCGCCAAGAGCGAAGCCAACGAAATCTCCGAGAAAGTGCGCAAGCAGTTTGCCAAGCATGCAGAGCATATGCACACGCAACTGGCCTCGGCAGAGCTGATTCGCCAAGCCAGCGCCCAATAAGGGTGTGCTAACCTCCTGAGGGCCTCGAGCAATCGAGGCCCTTTTTCTTTGCCTGCCGCGTTTGTATGCCCACTGCCCACCTCCCTGCTCCTAATCGTACCGCCCTGTATATCGGCCTGATGTCCGGCACCTCGCTCGACGGCGTGGATGGCGTGCTGGTGCAGTGGGATGCCCAGCAGCAACTGCACGTACTGGCATACGCCGCCCAGGGCTTTGCTTCGGATTTGCGGCAAGAACTGCTGGCGCTCAATACCCCCCAAGGCTGCAATGAGCTACACCGTGCCGCGCTGGCGGGCAATGCCATCAGCCGCGCTTATGCTGACGTGGTGCAGCAGTTGCTGGACCAAAGCCGCACCCCGGCCAGCCACGTGAGCGCGATTGGCGCCCACGGCCAAACGGTGCGCCACCAGCCGCAGCAACACGATGGCACCGGCTACACCTTGCAACTGCAAAACCCAGCCCTGCTGGCAGAGCGCACAGGCATCACCGTCGTCGCCGACATGCGCAGCCGCGATGTGGCCGCAGGCGGCCAAGGCGCTCCTTTGGTGCCAGCGTTCCACCAAGGCGTCTTCAGCCGTACGGACCGCAGCACCGCTGTGCTCAACATCGGCGGCATTGCGAATATCAGCCTGCTGCCCGCCTCTGGCGCACCAATGCCTGTGATGGGTTTTGACTGCGGGCCCGGCAACGCGTTGATGGATTGGTGGTGCCTGCAGCACACCGGCGCAGCCTATGACAACCAAGGCCAATGGGCCGCGGCTGGCACGGTGCAGCAGGCGCTGCTGCAGTTGCTGCTGTCAGAGCCGTTTTTGCAGCTATCCCCTCCCAAAAGCACCGGGCGCGATCTCTTCAACCCCAGTTGGCTGCACACGCAGTTGCAAGCATTCGGCCACACACCCAGCCCGCAGGATGTGCAAGCCACGCTCACCGCCTTTACCGCCCACAGCTGCGCACAGGCGTTGATGCGGCATGCACCCAACAGTGACAGCTTGCTGGTGTGCGGCGGTGGTGCTCTGAATACCGAGTTGATGCGCCAGCTCCAAGCCTTGCTGCCGCATGCCCACGTACAAAGCACGGCCGCACGCGGCTTGCCACCGCTGCAGGTGGAAGCTGCCGCCTTTGCCTGGCTGGCCCGCCAATGCATGCTGGGTTTGCCCGGCAATTTACCCGCCGTCACGGGCGCGCACGGGCCACGCATTCTGGGAGCGATTTATCCCGCCTGATGCAGCAGCGGTGCTTAGTCGTGCCCGTCTGGCGCGCTGCGCACCTTTTCATCCGGCTCTAACTGGCTAAACACCAAAGTGGCCGCCAAGGTCATCACCCCCACCGTCACAAACGTGGCTTGCAGCGCCAGCAGCTTGTAGCCTTCGCGCGCCTGCCACATGTCGGCATAGCCCGCGAGCACCGCTCCAGCTATGGCCACGCCCATGCTCATCGCCAGCATCTGCACCATCGACAGCAGACTGTTGCCGCTGCTGGCCGACTCCCCGGTCATGTCCTTGAGCGTGACCGAATTCATGGCTGAGAACTGCATCGAGTTGATGGCGCCAAACACAAACAATTGCGCCACGATCAGCCACACCGGCTGTGCGGGGCTGACCAGCCCCAGGCCCGCAATCATCACCCCCAGCAACACCGAATTCACCTGCAGCACACGCTTGTAACCAAAGCGCAGCACTGTCTGCACCGCCACGCGTTTGACCAGCATGCCGCCCAGCACCGTGGCCAGCATCATCGTGCCCGCATGAAAGGGCGACAAACCCAAACCCACCTGCAGCATCAGCGGCACCAAAAAGGGCGCAGCCCCACTGCCCAAGCGGGCAAACAAATTACCCAGCAAGCCCACGCGCAATGAGCGCACGCTAAATAGCGATGGGGCAAACAAGGGCTGGCTGCTGCGCGCGTGCATCCAGTACGCTGCCAGACTGGCCATGCCGAACACCAGCAGCACGGCCACCAGGGCATGCCCCATCCCCACACCGGACAAACCATCCAGCGCCAGCGACACCCCCACCATGCCAGCGGCCAGCAAGGCAAAGCCCACACCGTCAAATGCGCGCTTGGGCTGCTGATCGTTCAGCGGCATCCAGCGCCATGCCGCCCACACGCCCAGGATACCAATTGGCACATTGATCCAAAATCCAGTGCCAGGATGCAAACTCCACCAGCCAGCCACCCACCGCCGGCCCCATCAAGGGCCCCACCTGCCCCGGAATGGCAATGAAACTCATGGCGCGGATGAAGGCATCGCGCGGATAGGCGCGCAGCACTGCCAGCCGCCCCACGGGCAGCATCATGGCGCCGCCCACCCCTGCACCACCCGCGCCATCACCAAAAACTGCAGCGTAGGGGCCAGCGCACACAAGACCGAGCCCAGCACAAACAAGGCCATGGCCGCCGTGTAAATACGGCGTGTACCAAAGCGGTCTGCCACCCCGCCCGTGGCTGGAATCAACATTGCCGTCTTCAGCGCATAGGCCACCACCACCGACTGCATATGCAGCGGGCTTTGCCCCAAGGACGCTGCCCTGCTGGGCCAGGCCGTGTTCAAAATCGTGGCATCCAGCGACTGCATGAAAAAGCCAATGGCCACCAGCCACAGCAGGGGCTCTTGCTTGCTTGCAGGTTGACCGATATTGTTTTTCATAGCTGCTAGCGCTCATCCAGTCTACGTTTTAAGGCAATTTGATCACAAAAAAGCCGCTGGCAAGCAGCGGCTTTTGGGAAGGGGAAAACAGACGCAATCGGCGCTGTGACACCGAGAAGCTCGAGCCGCAACCGCAAGT
>NZ_CADEPJ010000234.1 GCF_902829245.1 Comamonas jiangduensis
TGGCCCAGCTGCCGACTGCGCGACAGGGTGGCGAACGGCACAAAGTGCGGTGCGCGCTTGCTCAGCAAGGCGTAGCTGGCTGGCCCCAGCTCTGCAATATGTGCTTTGCCGGCCAGCAGGTTTTCAATCACCGCCGCATAAGAAGTGGCAGGCAACAACTCGACCGCTTTGCCACTTTCTTCCTGGATGCTTTGCAGCAATGCCGACTGCGATGACACCTGGGCATTGCGCACGTTCTTGGGTATCACCGCCATCTGCAGCACCTTGGGGTTCAAGCATGCTGCGGTTGCGGCAGCCAGCCACCCACTGCAGCACAGCACGCAGACCACCCCGAACCCTCTGGCCATGCTGCTCATGCAATCTCCAGAATGCTCTGTCGCAACAACGCTTCTGCGTTTTGCGCCGTCACCGGGCGACTTAGAAAATACCCTTGTGCAATGTCACAGCCCGCGGTTTTCAGATACACCAGTTGATCCATCAACTCCACGCCCTCTGCCACCACCTGCATTTTGAGGTTATGGGCCAAGGTGATGATCGACGTCACCAACACTCCCGCCTCTTTGCTGCTGCGCAATTCATTGACAAAGGATTTATCAAGTTTGATGGTGTCGATGGGCAGCGAACGAATCTGGCTCAGGCTGGAGAACCCCGTACCAAAATCATCCAACCCAATCCGAACACCCATTTGCTGCAACTGGCTCAGCACGCGCGTGGCCACCCCCACCGGCTCCACCAGGCAGCTTTCGGTAATTTCCACCTCGACGTCACTGCCGCGCACCCCATAGTGCTGCAAGCAAGTTGCCAGACGCAGTGGAAACGCGCAGTCACGCAGCTGCAATGGCGAGACATTGAACGCGATGGGGCGGACATCCAGCCCTTGCATGCGCCACGCCGCAATCTGCCTGCAGCAAGCCAGCATCACCCACTCACCCAGGGCTTCAATGTGGCCATGCTCTTCTGCCAGCGCAATAAAGTCCCCCGGATATATCAGCCCCAACTCTGGATGCTGCCAGCGCACCAGCGCCTCAAAACCCACAATATTTCGATCCTCCAGCCGCACCTTGGGCTGAAAGTGCAGCACCAACTGCTCTTGCGCAATCGCATCGGGCAGTTGCCGTGCCAAGCAGTAACCGCGCTCACTGTCTACGGGGTGATGCGTTCGTAGTACGTAAACCGGTTGCGCCCGCTTTTTGGAGGCATACATGGCGGTATCCGCATGGCGGCACAACACCTCCACGTCATGTCCATCGCGCGGGAAAAAAGCAATACCGATGCTGGGCGAGGTATGCAGTGCCGTTGGCGCGATGCCTTCATAAGGTGCGGACAGCCCCTCGACCAGCTTCTGAGCCAGCACATCCATATCCTGCGGGCCTTCCATGGCCGTGACCAGCACTGCGAATTCATCGCCTCCCATGCGAGCAATGATGTCAGAGCTTCTGAGCATGCCCTGCAAGCGCAGGGCCACTGCTTGCAGCAAGGCATCACCCACATGGTGCCCCAAGGTGTCGTTCACGCTTTTGAAACGGTCCAAATCCAGGTACAGCAATGCGTAGTATTTGCTGCTGCGCCTGGCCAAAGCCAGATGGCTTGAAACCAGCTCATAAAACATGCGCCGGTTGTGCAGCCCTGTCAGGTGGTCACTGGCCGCCAAGGCCAATGCACGCTGCTTTTCACTCTCCAGCTGGGCAATCAACTCTTGTTTGTCTTGGTCCGCTTTTTCCAGCGCATCAAACCACTGCTGGCGCCGATGCAAGGTTCGCAGCAAAAACAAAGTAGCCCCCATGGTCAGCACCGAGACCACCGACAACAACCACCAGGCACGGTGGGCATAGTCGTCATGAGCGGCAAGGATCTCGCGCCATTCACGGCTGACCACCACGGTGATGGGCATGTGCGCTGTACGGTGAAAATTGGCCAGCCGTGCCACCCCTTGGGGCCACTCAAAGTTGCGCACCCCTGCGCCTTCAGGCACTTTGCGAAACGCATCGACCGCTGCGCTGCTGGGCTGCGCCACCAATCCACCGCCGACCATCGCTGCAATCACACGGCCATCGGGTGCCAGCAAATGCAAGCTGCCGCTTGCACCCCAATCCACATCTTGGTACAGACTCAAAAAATAGCCCAAGTCCATGTGCAGCATCAAATAGCCTTGCGACACGCCTTGGGCATCCGTGACGCACAGCAGCAGGGGCACCTGCCATGTCAGCTCCTGGGAGCTGGACTGATGGGCTCCTGGCAAGACCAAAGCCCCCCTGCCACCCGCACACGCACCTTGCTGTTGAGCAAGTGCGTCATCCCATCGACCTAAATTTTGAACATCACCCGCCAAAGGCTGGAGCTGCTGATCCAGCAGGGTATAGCGCAGAAAGACACGGTCGCGATCCAGCATTTGTGCCAGTTGATGCTGCCACGGCCCGTGCCTTGCACCCCTTGCAAAGCCAGCACACTCATGAGCTGGGCTTTTCCAGGATTTGCCGCAAATTCTCTGACACGATGGCTGCAACACCAGCCTGCTGCAAGCGGTGGCGTTTTCTACCTGCTCCTGTTGGGCGCGCAAATGCTTAGCCGTCAGCCACCACAGCAAACTCAACACCAGAACGATGACAGCAACCAGCATCCCATGCGTAGGCTGCCAGCGCTTGCCCCTGCTCGCGGCCCGTGCCGGGGTGAAATTCTTTGAGTTCGTGCACCGAAATGCGTCGCAAGCCATGTCATGGTGAAAGCCCAGTTCTACTTGCAACATTGTGTGAATATTGCGTGACAACTGAGTGACACCCGCAGGGTGCGGTGCTCTACCTAGCCAAAAAACCAGTACGTCACCCCAATGGCCGCCACCACACCCGCCAGCTCTGCCACCAAAGCGCACGGCACCGCGTGCCGCGCTTTTTGAATGCCTACCGCGCCAAAATACACGGCCAGCACGTAGAACGTGGTTTCGGTGCTGCCTTGGATGGTGGCGGCCGCCAAAGCGGCAAAGCTGTCCACCCCCTGGGTTTGCATGGTCTCAATCAACATGGCGCGCGCGGCGCTGCCCGAGAAGGGCTTGGCCAAGGCCGTTGGCAGCGCATCCACAAAGCGGCCGTCCATACCCAGCCACTGCACGCACCAGCGCACGGCATCCAGCACATAGTCCAAAGCACCCGAGGCACGGAATACCCCGACAGCGCAGAGCATGGCCACCAAATACGGCAGCAAGCCCTTGGCCACGTCAAAACCCTCTTTGGCCCCGGCCACAAAGCTGTCGTACACCGGCACCTTTTTATAAGCGCCCAGCGTTACAAAC
>NZ_CADEPJ010000235.1 GCF_902829245.1 Comamonas jiangduensis
GTCCTCATCCTCGCCCGGCATAAACTTTTGAATGGTGGCAAAGATGATGCCACCCGAAGGCCGGTTGGCCAGCACTTGGCGCAGCTCTTGGCGCTTGTGGGCTTGCACGGGCTGCTCGCGCAGCAGGTCTTGGGCCAGGCTAAACACGCCAAACAATTGGCCGTCCAAATCATTGCGGTCGGTTATCACCACAATCGTTGGGTTCTGCAGCTTGGGCTCTTGCAGCACGCGGGCCGCAAAGCACGTCATGGTGATGCTCTTGCCCGAGCCCTGCGTGTGCCACACCACACCGCCTTTGCCACGCACCGTAGCAGCCGCGTCTTTGCTGGCCGCCTCCAGCACACGGGCAATCGCTGCGCGCACCGCGTGGTACTGGTGGTAGCCCGCCACCTTCTTCACCAAGCGGCCATCGTCTTCAAACAGTACGCAGTAGCGCAGATAGTCCAGCAAAATCTCCGGGGCCAGCACGCCGCGAATCAGTGTTTCCAGCTCGCCAAACTCGCCCAGTGGGTCAATGTTCACCCCATCAATCGTGCGCCACTGCATATAGCGCTCACGGTCGGCAGAAAGCGACCCTATGCGCGCCTCAGCGCCATCGCTAATCACCAGCAGTTCATTGGTGCGGAACAGCTCGGGAATTTGCTCCTTGTACGTCTCTATCTGGTCATAAGCCATCCAGATATCGGCATGGAGGTCAGCAGGGTTCTTCAGCTCAATCACCACCAGTGGCAAGCCATTCACAAACAGCACAATGTCGGGCCTGCGCGTGTGGTGCTGGCCCTTCACGCTGAACTGGTTCACCGCCCAGAACTGGTTGTTGGCAACGTTGCCCCAGTCCACCAGCTTGGCAAAGTCGCCACGGGTTTCCCCATCCACTTGGTAGCTCACCGGCACACCATTGACCAGCAGCTTATGAAATGCACGGTTGGAGGGCAGCAGTGCAGGCACACCCAAATCCATCACCTGGGATAAGGCATCGTCTCGCGCGGCTTGAGGGATATGCGGGTTCAGGCGCTGCAGGGCTTCGCGCAGATTGTCTTGCAGCACCACTTGCTGGTAATTGCTGCGCAGCGGGTTGTCACCATCGGGTGCAATGTCCAGACCATAACGAACGGTGTATCCCACCTCCGCCAGCCATTGCAAGGTTTCTTGTTCGAGTTGGTCTTCGGTCATTGCACGCTCCCTCGTGTCCTGTGTTGTATCTCTGTCGCTGGCTTAGTCACGCAAGTAGGCTAGGGGGCCATCAAGATACGTGTCAACGCATGGTTGATGTAGTAATTGCTGCGGCCAATCTTCTGCTTTTACAGAAAGCCTGACTCGGTAAGCGCTTCCAGATACTTGGTGGCTGTCAGCCTTGAGACCTTCAGGTCCTTCTGCAAAAACTCAATCTTGGTGTATGGGTGCATGAACAAGCTGTTGATGAGGTCTTGGCTGTAGAACTTGTGCTGGTCTCGGATGCGGTGCTTGTAGTCAAGCAGGGCGTCGCGAATGGCAATCACCGTTTTTACCGTCTGCTGGGCGGTTTGCTCTACAGCATCCAGCATATACAGCACCCAGTCTTCCCAGGCATCGTGGTCACGCACGGCTTGCAGCAGGCGGTAATAGTCGGCCTTGGTGCGCACGATATGGCGGCTCAGGTACAGCACCGGAATGTCCAGCAGCCCCTCTTTGACCAGATACAGCACATTCAAAATACGCCCCGTGCGACCATTGCCGTCATAGAAAGGGTGAATGCTCTCAAACTGGTGATGAATCAGTGCCATTTTGATGAGCGGGTCCACAAGCACAGCATCGGGGTCGTTGATAGCCTGCTCCAGGTCACGCATCAGCGCCACAATCGCATCCGGCTCCTGTGGTGGCGTGTACACGGTACGTCCTGCACCATCTTTCAAGGCCGTGCCGGGCAGCTTGCGAAAACCCGCATGGTTGCGCTCCAGCTCCCGCTGAATGTCAATCAGATGGTTCGCAGTGAGTAGTCCCGTCTCCCTGACCAATCGGAAGCCCGTATACAAAGCCTGTCGATAACTCAGCACCTCCTTGCTGGCAGCGGACATCTGGCTCTCAGGCGACAAATCGTCCTTGAACAGCTCATCGTGCGTAGTCACGATGTTCTCAATCTCCGAGCTGTCCTTCGCTTCTTGCAAACCAAGGGGGTTGATGAGAATGCCTTGGTTGGGGATAGACGCAGCAATACCCTTGAGCTCTGCCAGTTTGCGGCTGGCGCTGGCCAGCTTCTTCAGAATGGGGGCGGTGTCAAAGCGTTCTGGCTGTAAAGCGGAAAGATTTTGCATCCCAAGGACATGTATAGAAAACTTAGATTTTTATACATAAGCTGCAGGACTTGTATAGAAAAGTGCAAATACTGCACATTTCAGCCCCCTGTGTGGTGAACATGCATAGCAAACAACGGATTGCTATGCATGTGAACTGACGACACTGTCGGTCATGTTCTCCGCCCAGCCATGTCCAAGTGCTAACAGCTGCCGCTCAAACACCTCTGCAGAGCCCATCAAATCAATGGTCTTAAACCGCAGCCGATGCCCTTGCATGTCCACATAGGCATCCACGGCCTCACCACAATGCGGGTGCAGCAGCATGCCCTCGCTGCGCCAGCCTCGCCCCAAGGTGGCAGCTTCCTGCGTGCGCAAATAGGCATAGAGCTGGTACAGGTAGCCACTGCGCAGCATCTGCTCCTTGTACTGTGACGAGGTGAAGATGTGGGTGAACTTGGTATCAATCACCAGCTTGCGCTTGCTGGCAGGGTGTAGCAGCTCGATATCCGTCGTCATACCCGGCAAGTGGTCCCGTAGGCCTTCGGATAACTGCTCCACCGGCCAACTCAGCTTGCGCCCACTCAGCACTTGCCAGCCCAAGGGCTGGAGCTGAATTCGCAAAGCATTGCCTACCGCTTTTTCAAACAAGCGGCGCACCAGGTGCGCATCAGCATCTGCCACCACGGCATGTGACTGGCCCATTTCCTCACTGGGGATAAAAGCCTCAAACACCATCTTGGCAAGGCCCACCATCAGCAGGTCAGCAGTTTCATTGCGACTGACTTGGTCTGTCGCCATTTCGGCGCGCGAGGGCTTGTGGCTGGACTGAATCGCACCGGGTTTGGTGGAGGCTAGTTTGTTGAAGTGCAGGCGCTAGCCTGCACGGTATTGGCAACTTGCCGCCAGTAGTTTGCCTCAGCTTCCGCTGGCGGTATATGCCCTATGGATTCCAGCAGCCTGTCATGGTTGAACCAGTGCACCCATTGCAGTGTTGCCAGCTCCAGTGATTCCCGTGTTTTCCACGGCCCTCGCTTATAGATAACCTCTGTTTTGTAAAGACCATTGATGGTTTCGGCCAAGGCGTTGTCATAGGAATCGCCGGTACTGCCCACCGAAGGCATCAGGCCAGCTTCCTCCAAACGCTCTGTGTAGCAAATAGACACATACTGGCTCCCCCTATCGGAGTGGTGAATCAGTTTCGTATCGCTTGAAGGTTGTCTGGCATACAGCGCCTGCTCCAGCGCATCCACCACAAAGTCCGTACGCATGTGGCTGCTGACCCGCCAGCCCACTATGCGGCGGGCATAGACATCAATCACAAAGGCCACAAACATTTGCCCTTGCCATGTTGATATATAGGTGAAGTCTGCAACCCAAAGCTGGTCAGGGCGCTGGGCTGTGAACTGGCGGTTGACCAGGTCTAGCGGGCTTGGCCGTGCCACATCTGGGCGTGTCGTACGTACCTTCTTGCCTCGCCTTGCACCTTCAAGGCCCAGCTTGCGCATCAGGCGTTGCACTGTGCAGCGGGCAATCGGCAAACCCTCTCGGTGCATCTGCTTCCAGACTTTGACGATGCCATACACCTGCCAATTGGCATGCCACACCCGTTGAATATGACTGCAACGTTCTTCATCTGATTGGCTGCGCTTGCAGCGCAGCCAAGGGCAGTTTCTTTGTTGAACCCTGCGCCTGTAGCCCGATGGGGCAATTTGCAGCAACCTGCAAATTGGCTCGACCCCATAGGCATCACGATACTGGTCTACAAAGTCAATTAACTCTTGATGCGACGGTCCAGCTCCGCCTGCGCAAAAAAAGCGCTCGCAGCCTTGAGGATGTCATTGGCTCGGCGCAGTTCCTTGTTCTCTCGCTCCAGTTGCTTGAGCCGCTCACGTTCATCCGTGGTCAATCCTGGGCGTTGGCCTGCATCTATTTCTTTGCGCTGCACCCACCCATGCAGGGTGCTGACCGAGCAACCTATCTTGGGGGCAATCGATTCACACGCACCCCACAGTGATGCGTAATCCGCTTGGCATTCCTGCACCAAACGTACGGCACGTTCACGTACCTCAGGGCTAAAACGAGCAGCTTTAGTGTTCATGACTCAATCCTCTCAGGAGTTGAGCCTCCACGGAAGCCGGTGTGATTCCAAATAGCTCCTGGCTCAGGGCATGTTGGATCAGTCTCGGTTGGCAGGGCACACTCCACTACTTAGCGACTACATATGTCAATGACAGCACTCAAGTACAGCCAGCCTTCATCTGGGGCGATATAGTTGCTGTCACCGCACAGAAGCTGGTGGGGGCTTACGGCGTAAAGCGGCGTTGAACCAGGTCAGGGGGAATCATCCAGTCTTCCTTGAGCCTCACGGGATTGCGGATATTGCCCTCTACAGAAGACCACCCATACGAAGAGCCATGTCGCATCCTAAATATGCGCACCGTGCTGATGGTGACTATGAATTAATTTATCTCACCACCAAAATGAGAAGCAACTTCTCGCAAGTCTGCCTCGCCCAAAACTCCGGCCAAATGACGCAAACGCAAGTCTGCGACTAATTGCTCATATCGGGCTTGCGCCAGATCATGGACAGACTGTGCTAGACGTTCCTGTGCATTCAGGACATCAACATTGGTACGTTCACCACCAATAAAGCTGCGTTGAGTTGCCTCAATCAGCGCATGGCTGGTAGCCACGGCAGACTCAAGCGCAGCAATACGCAAAACTCCATTTTTCTGGGCACTGTATTGACGGTGCAACTCAACCTCCAATTCAGCAACTCTGGCATCCAAGTCTGCTTGTGCCTTCACCAGTTGCGCTACAGCCTGCCGGGACTGTGCAGAGACGGAGCCACCAGCAAAGATGGGCAATTCAATTGCACCCCTACCGTAGTGGTGCGCGAAGACTGGCGATACGTGGAAGTGGTGTCTGATTCATTGTTTCCCACGCTCAAGATCAAAGCCAACCGCGGATAATGTCCGCTGTCAACGCGCCTGACTTCTTGGCGCGCAGCCTCTAGAGTATGTTTTAGGCTTTCAACTTCTGGGTTAGCGTCAAATGCCTTACTGCGCCAATCATCCAGAGCCCCCAAAACCAATCTGGCAGCGCCCCTTGATGAAAGCCGCTCAAGTCGGCTAACTGGTTTGCCCACGATGGCTTGGAGTGCATCGAGTGCATGCTGCGCCCGATCCTGCGCCACAATCAGCTCAGCCTGTATCAAGGCCTGCTTTGAACGGGTCTCTAGCATGTCAGTACGGGTTCCCTCACCTTGCAACAAGCGTTGCTCGTTGGCGCGCAACAACTCATCTGCCGACTGAAGTTGCGCCTTAACAAGACTTACTTCTTCGCTCGCCAGCAATGCTTTTGAATAAGCTTCAAAAACCCGCACCATCAGTTCTTGCTCACGAAATCGAAATATCGCTTCACTCGCAGCGGTTCGTGCAGCGCCTTGTTCTTTTGCGGCCCATGCCTCACGGTCATACAAAGGCTGGCGCAGTTGCAGACTAGAGGTGTTACTGGCATAGCGACCTCGGTTGTCAGTTCGGCCGCTTGCTTCGGTTACCCGAGATTGGTTTTGATTACTGGATACCACCCCAGAAATTATTGGTAGCAGCTTTGCTTGGCCAATTGCCTGATGCTCCAAGCCCTCATCACGAACAGCTTGGGCGCCTTTGAAAACCGGGTCATGCGCACGCGCAGCCTCATATGCCTGCATAAGCCCCATTAGCTCTTTGCCCCAAGTACCGTTGCTCAACAGCGCCAGTGCAACTGCAAGCCAACACCGCTGTCTTCTTGTGGATTCGCGCTTTGCAAGACTTTTTTGCACTTCACTCCTCCGTCAGTGACATCTTGATGTTGTCCCGAATAGGACGCATCAGGTAGTTAGCCAGCGTGCGTTCACCTGTTTTAACAAATAGCTCTATAGGCATCCCTGGCCGGACGGGCAATTTACTCATTGCAACGCGGCCTTCAGCAGTAATTTCAGCAAACATGCGGAAATAAGGTGCTCCCGTCTTCTGATCAACCAATCGGTCGGCAGAAACTTGCACCACCGTTCCCGGAATACGTGGCGTGGTGTTTTGATTGAATGCCGAAAAAATCAGCTCCACAGGCAGCCCGATATTCACAGAATCAATCAGATGCACAGGAATCTGCCCCCCAACGATCAATGTCTCTGACTGTGGAACGACATCCATCATCCGAAACCCTGGAGCAACAACACCACCTTCAGTAAAAATGTTGAGGTCAGCAACAGTGCCATCTACCGGGGCTCGTACCACAGAGTTTTCCAACTCGTAATCCAAGCTTTCAAGCTGATTTTTTAAAGCATCTGCTTCTTTTTGCACATCGGCCAACTGTTCACGAACTTCTTTTTGAAACTCTTGCTGGCGATGAATACGTCTAAGCTTAAGTTCACTGGCTTGGCGCAGGCCGCGAGCGATATTGCCCCAATCCTCCGACATTGATGAAGCAAGCTGCGCATATGTGCGCTCAAGTTCAAGCAACCTGTTACGCGGTATGAAGCCACCTTGCGCCAATTCGCGCATTCCATCCAGTTGTTCCTGCAGAAGACGAAACTGCTCTTGCTTGCCTTCACGCGCTGCTTTCAACCCTGCAGTGTGGGCTTCTATACCTGCAATCCCCTCATTCAATGCTGACATCTCCGCCTGCAAAGCTGAACGACGAGAAGCGAACAGCTGTTGCTGCACTGACATAGTGGAAGCAACACGCGGATCACTGCGCGCGTCTTCTGTTTCAGCTGGAAAAGTCACTGATGGTTTTCCATCTCGCTCAGCAAGTAGCCTTGCTTCGGTTGCACGTGCGGTGTAGTACTGCACCCTGGTCACCGCCGCATTGGCACGCGCTTGTACAGCGTTCATCTGCACCAATGGCTGCCCTGCTTTCACCGAATCGCCTTCTTGAACAAAAATAGTCTGTACCGTCCCCCCTACCTGATGCTGTACTGCTTTTTTATTACCAGCCACCGTGATCGTGCCACTCATGGGAACACCTTGGTCTAGTGGAGCCAAGCATGCCCATAACAGCAGCCCGCCAAAACCCACCAGAACAATCCACCAACCTATGCGCGTGTGACGTTTGGCATCGTCTTGCAACAAAGCATCATTCGGCAAGTTTTGTACCAGTTCATGGACAAGTGGCGTGTCGGTATTCATGGCGGCCTCCTGCTCAATCTATGGATGTTTCAACTCAACGTGGATGGAGAAAGTGGTGCTTGCGGAGCCATCTTCTTTTCAATCATTGAACGCTCATGAGCGCTGGCGGCAACTGAGGTTGCTGCAGAAGGCTGCACAGTCTTGGAAAGCTCTGTGAGCACCTGCGATGTGGGGCCAAAAGCATGCATGCTGCCTTGTCGTAGCAGTAGCAAACATGAGGTCACAGCCAAAATACTGGTACGGTGCGAGATAACTACCACTGTGCTGCCCCGTTCACGCAAACGCTGCAGGGCTGTTAACAACGCCTGTTCCCCGACGTCGTCTAGATTGGAGTTGGGTTCGTCTAAAACAATGAGTGACGGTGAGTCATAAAGTGCCCGTGCCAATCCAATGCGTTGGCGCTGCCCTCCCGACAAACCGGCACCTCCATCTCCGAGGACGGTGTCGTAGCCTCGAGGGAAACGTTGAATCATCTCGTGCACACCCGCCAACATCGCCGCTTCGATGACCTTGCCCGCATCGACCGTACCAAAGCGGGCAATGTTCTCGCTCACACTACCTGCAAACAGCTCAATATCTTGCGGCAGGTAGCCTACGGAAGGTCCAAGCTCTGCCTTGTTCCACTGATAGACATCGGCAC
>NZ_CADEPJ010000236.1 GCF_902829245.1 Comamonas jiangduensis
TCACGCTGCACTTGGACGCGGTGCTGCAAGTCTTCAATGGTTTTGACACGCTCCACCAATTGCTGCTTCAAGGCAGACAAAGGCTCGCGCGACAAAGGCGCACCTGCTTTGGCCGCATCACGCTGCCATGCCACCGCTTCTGCCACATTCAGTGTCGATGCCGACAGCAGATCATTGGCCTTTTGCGCCCACTCCACGGCAATCACTTCTTGGTCTTTGGCGCGGCGCAGGTCATCCATGCGTTCACGCACCAAGCGCGCTACGCTCTTGTCGCGCACGCTCAGCTCCTTAAACACTTCTTGCAAATGCTCTTCAGAAGGCTGCTTGGCCAACCACTCGCGAATGCAAGCAGCACGATCGCCCGATGTGGCGGCCGAAAATGCACCACCAGTCAGAGCATCCAGCGGATGAGCCTCAGTGTGCTTGGCTGGGGACGGGTTCATTTCAGGTGCGTCGGACATTTTGCTGCGAATAAATTAGGAGTCATGAAATAGGAAAACAGCCCTTCATTCCAAAGGCATGAAGGGCTTGGTGCAATGGCGTGCCACCTCTGAACGAAGTACACGCACGGACTGGGGCGTATTTTCGCCGCTATTTGCAAAGACCTAAAGTATCACTGGACAGAAATGTTCAATAACACTGCAGGAGTTACCGGGTTTTGCGCCTTGCCGCCAGAACTTCCCAGGAAAACACGCTCCGCCTCCACCCCTTGGGCCAGCAAATAGTCACGTACGTTGCGAGCACGTTCTGCGGCCAGATCTTGCCACGCAGAAGCCGGTACCACCATATCTTGCAGAATCAGCGCCCGCATCTGCTCCGCGGGCAACTCCTTGGCCAAGCCCAGCACATTGCGCGGACGCTCTTTGACGGTGTTGCGATAAACCTGCTTGAGGGCAGCCAGCTTTTGCTTTTCCGTACGCACCGGTGCCTCTTCCTCATCCTTATCGCCGACACCGCCGCTCAACAGTTGCTCCAATTGGGCCTGCTTCCATCCCTGCGCTTCTGTTGCGCTATCGGCCTGTCCCACCAAGGTCAGTTTCAGTTGTGGCTTGCTTAGCAGCGCTTTGGCCAGTTTTTGTAAATTTTCTTGGGCTTGCGCATCCAAGCGTGCATAACCTGGCTCAAAGGTGATGTCGCTCTTGTCATCGGCAGAGGCGAAAGCCCCTGTCAACAGGCTGAATGGCGCCGTCACCGCTTTGCGGATGATATTGCCGATGATTTTGAACACCACCGGAGCGATGCGGAACTGCGGGTCATTCAACGAACCGCTAATCGGCAAGTTCAAATCGATGACCCCATTGCTGTCGGCCAAAAGCGCTACAGCCAAGCGCACAGGCAAAGATGCTGGCGCACCTTCCACAGGATCGCTAAAAGTCAATTGATTGAGCACCAACTGGTTGGTTGCCGTGAGCTGCCATCTGGTTGCACCTGGTAGCGCACATCCATGCTGAGCTTGCCTTTTTCAATGCCATGCCCCACATACTTAATAGAGTAGGGAGTCAGAGGCGGCAAATCCAGGCCCTTGATCTGGGCGCGCACATCCAAAGCCAAGGGCTGGGCCAGCGGATTGATGGCTCCATCGATATCAAGCTGTGCCGTACCTTGCGCCACACCGGCCAGTGTCAGCTTGGCCAACGCAGGCTGCTCACCAGCCACCGCTGACTGGGATGAAAATGCCTCCAAACTGCCATTCAAAGCCGTCAAATCGGCGCTGTAGTTCGGGCGGATGAAATAGTCCGAAAACTTGATCACCCCACCCCGCAGCGCAATTGGCCCCATGTCCACGCGTGCTGAAGGTTCTGTAGCGGCAGGCGCTGCTGCTGAGGCACCCACCGCTACCCCCTGAGCACCTTCTGCTGGCGCAACGGCCGCAGTGGCGCCAGCACCGGCCTCCTCTGCATTCGCCGCGTTTTTCAGCAGGTTTTGCAAATTCAAACGCCCCTCGGGCAGCACCACAACCC
>NZ_CADEPJ010000237.1 GCF_902829245.1 Comamonas jiangduensis
CGTGTCCGAATACTGGAGTTGAGGGGTTCTGTGTGGAGCGGTGATTTTTTGAGGGAACGGTGATGGGGGGGGGGGGGGGGGGGGGGGGGGGGGGAGGGAGAGGGGGGAGGGGAGAGAGGGGGGGGGGGGGGGGGGGGGGGAAAGAAGAAGAAGGAAGAAGAGAGAAGAAGAGGGAGAGGGGGAGAGGAGAGGGGGAGAAGAGAAAGAAAAAAGGAAGAAAAAAGGAGAGAGAGAGAAGGAAAAGGGAAGGAAGGAGGGGGGGAAGGAGAGGAAGGGAAAAAGAAGGGAGAGAGAAAAGAGAAGGGGGGAGGGGGAGAAAGGGAGGGGAGAGGAAAGGAGAAGGGGGAAAAAGGGAGGAAAAGAAGGAGGAGGGGGGGGGGAGGGGGGAAAAGGGAGGAAGGGGAGGAAAAAAGGAAGAAGGAAGAAAAAGAAAAGGGAGAAAGGAGGGAGGGAAAGAGGAAGGGGAGAGGAAGAAAGAGGAAGAAGGAAGAGGGAAGAGGAGGGGGAGGAGAAGGGGGGGGGGAAGAGGAAGGAGGGGAGAAGGGAAAAGAGAGGGGGGAAGGAAAAAAAAAAAAAGGAAGAGAGGAGGGAGAGGGGGGGGGGAAAAAAGGGGGAAAAGGAAAAAAGGAGGAGAAGGAGAGAGAAGGGAAGGGAGGGAGAGGAAGAGAGAGAAAAGGAGGGAGGAGAGAAGAGGGAAAAAAAGGGAGGAGAGGAAGAGGAAGAAAGGGGGGAGAAGGAAGAGAAGGGGGAAGAGAGGGAGAAGAGAAAAGAAGGAAAAGAGGAGAGAGGGAGAGGGGAAAGAAAGAGGAGAAAAGGGAAGGGGGAAAAGGAAGAAAGGGGAAAGGGGGAGAGAAAGGAGAGGAGGGGGAGAGGGGAGAAGGGAGAGGGGGAAGGGGAGAGGAGAGAGGGGAAAAGAAGGGGGAGGGAAAAAAGAGAAAAAAGAAGGGAGAAAGGAGGAAAAAGAAGGGGGGGGGAGGGGAAGGAAGAAAGAAGAAGAGAAAGAGAAGAGAGAAAGAGAGAAAAGGGAAAAGGAGAGGAAAGAGGGGGAGGGGAGGGGGAGAAAGGGAGGAAAAAAAGGAAGGGAGAGAAAGAAGGAAAAAAAGGAAAGGAGGAAAGAGAAAGAAAGAGAAAGAGGGAAGAAAAAGGGAGAAAGGAAAGAAAGGGGGAAAGGGAGAGAGGAAAAAAAAGGGAAGAAGAAGAGGAGGGGGAGGAGGAAAGAGAAGAAGAAGGAGGGGAAAAAAGGGAGAAAGGGGAGGGGAGGAAAGGAGAAAAGGAGAGAGGAAGGGGAAAGGGGAAAGGGGAGGAGAAAGAGGGGAAAAGAAAGGAGGAGGGGAGGGAGGAGGAAGAAAAAAGGAAAGAAAGAAGAAGGGAGAAAGGGGTATAGAAGAAGGAGAGAAAAGGAGGGAGGGGAGAAGGGGGAAGGGAGGAGGAAAAGAAAAAAGGGGAGAAGGAGGGAGAGGAAGAGAGAAAGGAGAGGAGGGAAAAAAAGGGGGGAAGGGGGGGGGAGGAAAGAAAAGAAGGGGGGAAAAAAGAAGAAAAAAGGAAAAAAAGGAGAAAAGGAAAAGAGGAGAGAGGAAGGGGGGGGGGAGAGAAAGAGAAAAAAGGGAGGAAGGGGAAGGGGGGAGGAAAAAAGGGGGGGGGAAAAGGAAGGAAAGGGGGGAAAGAAAGGGAGAGAAAGGGGAAGAGGGAGAAAAGAGAGGAAAAAAAAGGAGGGAAAGGAGGGGAGAGAAGGAAGAGAGGGAAGGAGGAGGAGGGAGGGGAAAGAAGGGAGGAAAGAGGGGAAAAAAGGGGGGGGGGAGGAGGGAGGGTGAGCAACTGGACAGATCCGCCTGATGCCTGATGCTGGGACATGGCCGATTGCAGCTCAAGGCGGCGGCGTTCTGCAATCTTGGCAGCGCACACAGGGCACGTCCACAC
>NZ_CADEPJ010000238.1 GCF_902829245.1 Comamonas jiangduensis
GTCACGCTCTCTGATGCAGCTGCGCGCCACGTCAATCGCTACCTGACAAAGCGCGGCAAAGGGATCGGGGTACGCCTGGGGGTGAAAACCACTGGCTGCTCCGGTCTGGCCTACAAGCTGGAATATGTGGACGAGCAAGATCCTGACGACGTCGTGTTTGAGAGCAATGGCGTCAAGGTGATGATCGATCCCAAGAGCTTGGCTTATATCGACGGCACGGAGCTGGACTTTGTGCGCGAAGGATTGAATGAGGGCTTAAAGTTCCACAACCGGAATGAGCGGGATCGCTGCGGTTGTGGCGAGAGCTTCCGCATCTAAATTGCCAACGGGCCAGCGTGCCCATACACACCAAACCGCCATTGCTCTCTTGCTGGCGGTTTTTTATTGATATGAATCTGCAGTCTGACGATTTTGAATTGATGGGTTTGCCGCGGCAGTTTGCTCTGGATCGCGCCATGCTCGACGAACGTTGGAAAGAGTTGCAAAAGCAGGCCCACCCAGATCGTTTCGCAGGGGGGGGTGGCGTTGCACAGCGCGTGGCCATGCAATGGTCGGTGCGTATCAATGAGGCTTACCAGCGTTTGAAGCATCCGCTCAAACGGGCGGCCTATCTGTGCGAGCTGTTTGGTGTGCCTGTGCGGGCTGAAGACAACACGGCCATGCCGACGGATTTCTTGATCCAGCAAATGGAGTGGCGTGAGGCATTGGAAGAGGCGACGACGGAAGATCATTTGAATGATTTAGAGTCGGAAGTGGCTTCAGTTAAGCGCAAGATGCTTCAAAAATGCGAGCAATTATTGGTGTCTGAGGTAGGCGCTCAGGAGGCGGTGCAAACCGTGAGATCCCTCATGTTTGTTGAGCGCTTTGCACAAGACATCGATCGACGTCGCGAGCAACTGGAACAATAGGCTTGTTAGAACGCCTTGGGCTAGCCGCCGGGGCACAGGAGCGGTTGTGCCGCTCATAAAGAACAGATTCACACCATGGCCTTATTGCAAATTTCTGAACCCGGTCAATCTCCCAATCCTCACCAGCGCCGCATTGCGGTGGGTATCGATTTGGGCACGACGCATTCTTTGGTGGCCTCCGTGCGCAATGGCGTTGCAGAGTGCCTGCCCGATGATGATGGACGTGTGCTGCTGCCATCGGTGGTGCGCTATGCGCCAGAAGGCAAGCGAGAAATCGGATATGCCGCACGCAGCCATGAGGTGGAAGATGCGGCCAACACCATTGTGTCGGTCAAGCGCTTTATGGGGCGCAGCTTGGCAGATTTGGGTGAGCACGCTCAGCAGCTGCCTTATGCCTTTGAGCAACCCGACGCCAACGCAATGCTGACGCTGCAAACCCGTGCGGGGCGCAAAAGCCCGGTTGAGATAAGTGCGGAGATTTTGGCCACGCTGCGCTACCGTGCGGAAGATACGTTCAACGATGACATCCACGGTGCAGTGATTACCGTGCCTGCGTATTTTGACGATGCACAGCGCCAAGCTACCAAGGATGCGGCCAAGCTCGCAGGCCTGAATTTGCTGCGCCTGATCAATGAACCTACGGCTGCGGCGATTGCCTATGGGCTGGATAACGCCAGCGAGGGCATCTATGCGGTGTATGACCTGGGTGGTGGTACGTTTGACATCTCCATCTTGCGCCTGACGCACGGTGTGTTTGAAGTGATTGCCACCGGTGGTGACTCTGCCTTGGGGGGAGACGATTACGATGCTGCCTTGGTGCGTTGGGTGCTGGAGCAGGCCCATGTGCAGCCGCAGTCGTTGGAAGACTGGGCTGCACTGCGCGTTGCTGCCAAAGCGTGCAAAGAGCGCTTGACCGATTCTGCAAGCACGCTCTTTGAGTTGACGCTGCCCAGTGGTGCATCATTGGCT
>NZ_CADEPJ010000239.1 GCF_902829245.1 Comamonas jiangduensis
GTCCACTGCGGTCGCAATGGCGGCCGTGGCCAGTTTCTGCGCACTGCCTTTGAGCAGCGCCACAGCCGCCGATGCCAAGGCATGGCCTCAACAGCCCATCAGCCTGATCATGGGCTTTAACGCAGGCTCTGGGGTGGACATGGTGGGGCGCCAGGTGCAGGAGCCCCTGTCCAAGCGCCTGGGTCAGCCTGTCATCATTGATTACAAGCCCGGTGCAGCTGGCAACATCGGCAGCGAATACGTTGCCCGTGCCAAACCTGACGGCTACACCTTCTACTTCGGCACGGCCGCCACCCACGGCAGCAATGCGGCCCTGTACAAAAACCTGCCTTTTGATGTGGAGGCCGACTTTGTCCCCGTGGCGCCGATCATCGACGTGGCCAACGTGCTGACCATCAATCCCAAGGTGATTGACGTGAAGAACCTGCAAGAGTTTGTGGCCGAGGTCAAAGCCCATCCGGGCAAGTACAACTACGCCTCCACCGGCAATGGTGCGGGCACACACATGGCATTTGCAGAACTCAATGCCCGATTGGGTTTGGAGATGGTGCATGTGCCCTATAAAGGTGGCCCCGAGGCGATTGGTTCGGTCGTGCGCGGCGAGACTTGCTGCATCATGAACCAGGTGCAAAGCGTGCTGCCGCACTACAAGGCTGACAAGGTACGCTTGCTGGGCGTCACCACTTCCACCCCGGTGGATGCTGTCAAAGAAGTGCCCACCATTGCATCCAGTGGCATTCCCGGCACTGCAGGCTTTAACAGCTCCATCTGGTTTGGCATTTTTGCCCCCAAGGGCACACCCGCACCCATCATCCAGAAGCTGAGCCAAGCCATCCACGAAGCCCAGCAACTGCCTGAAGTGCGAGAGCGGTTTGTGTCACAGGGCAATACGCTGCGCATCGAATCGCCCGAGCAGTTCAAGCAAACCGTGCACACCGATCGCAAAAAGTGGGCACAAGTGGTGAAGGATGCGCAGATCAAGATCGATTGATCTGGCACTCTGGCTCCCCCGGTTGCGGCGCCTGCTAGTCCTTTGCTGGTAGGCGCTTTTGGTTTTTTGAAGTTTTGTTTATGTCCACGACTGCCCCTCAAACCCCACAAGCACCAGGCTTGCAGGCCTTGGAAGAACGCTTGCAAGATGATTTCCTCACCCTCGGCTGGCCTGCCAAGGCGTGGATTCCCGCCACCTCGCACCTGGGTCAGGCAGTGCACGATGTGCTCATCATCGGGGCAGGGCAAGCCGGCCTGGCACTGCATGTGGCCTTGGGGCAGGTGGGCATCCGCCCTGTACTGCTGGACCGTGCCCCCCAGGACTTTGAAGGGCCTTGGGCCACCACCGCGCGCATGGAAACCTTGCGCTCCCCCAAAGAGCTGACGGGCCCAGCCATGGGCATTCCGTCGCTGAGCTTTCGCGCATGGTTTATCGCCCAGTTTGGCAACGCCGCATGGGCGGCATTGGACAAAATACCGCGCCTGCAATGGATGGACTATCTGCGCTGGTACCGCCGCGTCACCGGCGCCGATGTGCGCAACAACCATGCCGTGCTGGCCGTGCGCCCGCAAGCCAGCGGTATCGTTGAAGTGGATGTGCAGGCCCACGGCAGCACCACCACCTGGTATACCCGCCGCCTGGTGGTGGCCACGGGCCGCGACGGACTGGGTGGCGCGCAGCTTCCCGCATTTTTGCACGGCGTGCCTCCTCAGTTCTGGGCGCACTCTTCAGATGCCATGGATTACGCCCAGCTCGCGGGCCTGCATGTCGGCGTGGTGGGCGCAGGCGCTTCCGCCATGGACAGCGCTGCTACTGCGCTGGAAAACGGTGCCGCCAGCGTCGACCTGCTGGGGCGCCGCACCGATTTGCCGCGCACCAACAAAGCCAAAGGCGCGGGCACCCCCGGGCTGACGCACGGACAGTACCTGCTGCCCGACGAATGGAAATGGCGCATCCGCCACTACATCAATGCCCAGCAAGTGCCACCGCCGCAAGGCAGCACCCTGCGGGTGTCGCGCCACGCCAATGCCCACTTTAACTTGGGCTGCGCTGTACAACGTGTGGAGGCGGTGCAAGACAAGCTGCATGTCCCCACCACCCTTGGGGTGTTCGTGCTGGACTTTTTGATTGTCTCCACCGGCTTTGCGATTGACTGGCGCCTGCGCCCCGAATTTGCCGACATTGCACCCCATGTGCGCCTGTGGGGCCAACGCTTCACGCCCGCAGCCGGGCAAGAAGATGCCGAGCTGTCCGCATCTCCCGATCTGGGCCCGTTGTTCGAATTTCAGGGCGACCTGCCCGGCCTGCAGCACATCCACTGCTTTTGCTACCCTGCGGCCCTCTCGCACGGCACGGTATCGGGCGATATCCCCGCCATCAGCGATGGTGCACGCAAGCTGGCCCAAGGGCTGGCCGCGCTGTTCTACCAAGCCGATATTGCGCAGCACTTTGCCCAACTGCAACGCTATGCAGAGCCCGAACTGGAAGGCCATGAATGGCAGCCTGCCGACAGCAGCGCCCGTACCCGCCAACTGCAATCTTAAAAAGAGTTCTCCATGACCGACGCCATTGCCCGCCTGGCGGGGCTGCGCGCCGACCCCCCCCTGTTGGCCACCCGCCACGAACGCAGCAAGGTGGCCCTCGCCACCCAGGCTTGTGAAGACCTGTTGCTGGGCGACTCCCTGGCAGGAGACCTGTCCCAAGCCGAGCGTCTGGTCTTCGCGGCCGAGCAAGCCCGTGTCAGCGGCATTCCCGCACTGGAAGCAGAGTACCGTGCCCGCGCCATCGCGCTGGGTGATGCGGTATCGCCTGCCTTGCGCCGCCTTCTGGAGACCGCCGGCAGCACCACGGGCAACGCCCGTCTGGATGCCATGCTGCACTTTGTGCGCACCTGGCGCTCAACCCCGCCCACAGCGATCAAGCCACCTTGCTGGCAATTCCTGCGGCAGGCCTGTCGGTGGATGGCACCGTGCTGCTGGCACAACTGATTGGCTTTGTGGCCTACCAGGCACGTTTGCTGGCAGGTGTGCAGGCCATGGTGGCCTTGGGCGGTGTGGCACAGCACATGGAGGCAACCACAGAAGCAGCCCCGTTTGTGCACCCCGCCAACTTGCCCGCCCCTGGCGAGCCTTTGCGCCGCAATGGCTTTACTAGCGAAACGCTGGACTGGAAAGCATGGTTGCCCGTGATCGAC
>NZ_CADEPJ010000240.1 GCF_902829245.1 Comamonas jiangduensis
ACTTCCGCCATATGCACCGCTTGCTCAAGCCGGGCGGCAAAGCCTGTGTTCAGGCCATTGTGATCGACGACAGACTGTTTGACCGCTATGTCCAGGGCACGGACTTTATCCAGCAATACATTTTTCCCGGGGGGTGTTTGCCCAGTCCTTCGCGTATTCGCGAAGAGGCTGCGCGTGCAGGCCTGCGTGTTCAGGAAGAATTTGCATTTGGCCAAGACTATGCCGAGACCTTGCGACGCTGGCATCAGCGCTTTGTGCAGCAGCGAGGTCAGGTGTTGATGCAAGGCTTTGATACCCGTTTTTTGCACACCTGGGAGTTTTATTTGGCGTACTGCGAGGCTGCTTTCAGTATGCGCAATATTGACGTAGTGCAGTACACGCTGGTGAAAGACTGACATCGCTCCCTTGAGCGGTATGACGAAAAAAATAGTGCCATACACGATGCTGTGTTTGGCGCTGTACCGATGGTGTGCCCCAGATCCTTTTTATGAAACCTTATTTTTTTTCACGAATGACTGTCGCAGCCCGCCTGTATGTAGGCTTTGGGTTGATCGTTGCCTTGCTGGTGCTGGCTACCGGTGTGGCTGTGGTGAAGGTGGATCGTATTGAGCGCGCTTTGCGTGCTAATTCAGACATCTACTCCCAAGTTCAGCGCAATGCGATCAACTTTCGAGGGTCCGCCCATGACCGCTCGATCGCAGTGCGCGATTTGGTGTTCAGTCCAACGCCCACCGAGCGCGCCAAAGAAATTGCCACCATCGCAGCGCTGGCAGACTTTTATGCCCAGTCGGCCCAGTCACTGGAGGCATTGCTGAAATTGCCCGGCGTGAGCCCGGAAGTTCACCCCTTGTATGCCGACATAAAAAAGGCTGAAAGCCAAGCAGTCACCACGACCAACACCATCATTGAACAAGTGCGTGAGGGCAATGCAGCGGCAGTGGACACCCTCTGGAGCCAGGCCAAACCGCAATATGTGCAATGGCTGGCGTCGATCAACCGTTTGATTGATTTCAAAGAAAAGCACATTCAGGCCACTAACCAAAGTGCCATGGAAGAAGCCAGTGGCTTTTTGCGTGTGATGTTTACCGCCCTGACGCTGGCACTGATTTTGAGCGCCGCTGTTGCCTGGGGCGTGGCCCGCAGC
>NZ_CADEPJ010000241.1 GCF_902829245.1 Comamonas jiangduensis
TTACAGTACCAGACACGATCCGGGCCCAGTGCGGGATGGATGGTGTGCCGCGCCCCGTCCGGGTGGATGGCCACCAGGGCACCACCACAGACGGCCAGCATAAAGCCCGCCGCTTGGTGCAGGCTCTGGTGGCAGTGCTCAGACTGTCGCACCAAGCCACCCCGGCGGGTGACTTCGCCGCTCAAGCCAATGTCCACATTCACTGCGGCCAGCAAGTCGCCGCCAGACATGCGCCGCTCAGGCAGCACGTTGTTGATGCCGGTAAAGCCTTTGAAAGTCAGCATGTGTTTTCTCGCTGCAAGGTGGGGCGCCCCAGGCGCACAGGGCACAAGGTGCGGGCGCGCATGCTGATGCCGCCCAGTGACGGCGCGCCAAGCGATGCTGCCTTGAGGCCACTGACTTGCATCTGCAACCCGCCCACCACAGCGCGCACGGGGCCGAAACGCACCGGGGCAATAGAGCCAGCGCCAGAGTTTTGTACCAGTGTCGCCACCCCCAGCCCACTGGCACGAGGCCCTTGCGCCTGAAGCGCCTCTGAGCCAGACGGACTCCCAAGGCGTACCGGCTGCACCCCCTGCGCTGGCATCTGCACATGCAGGCGCGCAACACCAAGCCGCGCACTCGCTATGCCGGGCACTTCCCCTGTCTGCATGGCCAGTGATGGCTGGCCAAAGCTCGCCGCGCGCAGGCCGCTGGCTGTCAGGGCAGCACTTGGCGGCGCGATCACTACCTCGGCAGTGCCGAAGGCTACAGGCGCCAGCCCATGCACCGTGAATGACTGCG
The DNA here is from genome assembly GCF_902829245.1 of Comamonas jiangduensis. Classification (GTDB taxonomy): domain Bacteria; phylum Pseudomonadota; class Gammaproteobacteria; order Burkholderiales; family Burkholderiaceae_C; genus Comamonas; species Comamonas jiangduensis. The sequence continues at coordinate 784 of NZ_CADEPJ010000241.1, forward strand.
GCTGCGGTTGCGGCGTTCCAGACCCCATAGTGCCGCCAGCACCGATAAGGAAGGTGTTGAGCATGCCCTCGTTGACCAGGGCAGACGGCCCCAGCGCCACGGGCTCAGACGGCCCAGATGGCTCGGACGGTGCTTGTGCCAGGATGCTGGCGGCGTTGATTGCAAAGCCGCCGATCAAACCAGCGTTGATAAGCGCCCCCGGCAATACGGCGGTTACAGGCTGTGCGGGCTCCACAGGCGGTGTGGGCTCCACAGGCTGCGACACCAATGCACCTGCATCGAGGGGTGCATTGATGACCTCAGCATTTATC
>NZ_CADEPJ010000242.1 GCF_902829245.1 Comamonas jiangduensis
GTGTCCGCCAATGCCTAAAGTTTCCCCCAGCCACAAAAACGACGCAGGCGGTGCCTCCCTTGGTACCAATGCGAATTTACGAGCCCCGACAGGGATCACACGCCAAACTGAGCGTTTCGCGCTCCAGCCTGTTGCCCGTCAGCTACTGCCAAAAAGCCGTACTTCCCTGTGCCTTCGCGCTCGCGCCTTTGGGCGTCAGGGGGTCGATGTTCTCAAGTCCAAGAAGTACGACACCGCCCACTATGCAGGGCTGCAAACACCTTCTTTACCGTCTTGTCGCGCAGGAAGCTCTGGACGGCTTCGGCTTGCTTGGCCATCAGGTCTTCCAGCTTGTCAAAACGGGTGTGGGGAGTAGTGAGGGTGAGCAACTGGACAGATCCGCCTGATGCCTGATGCTGGGACATGGCCGATTGCAGCTCAAGGCGGCGGCGTTCTGCAATCTTGGCAGCGCACACAGGGCACGTCCACACACTGCCGCAGGTTTGCAGCCCTGCATAGTGGGCGGTGCCTCCCTTGGTACCAATGCGAATTTACGAGCCCCGACAGGGATCACACGCCAAACTGAGCGTTTCGCGCTCCAGTCTGTTGCCCGTCAGCTACTGCCAAAAAGCCGTACTTCCCTGTGCCTTCGCGCTCGCGCCTTTGGGCGTCAGGGGGTCGATGTTCTCAAGTCCAAGAAGTACGACACCGCCCACTATGCAGGGCTGCAAACACCTTCTTTACCGTCTTGTCGCGCAGGAAGCTCTGGACGGCTTCGGCTTGCTTGGCCATCAGGTCTTCCAGCTTGTCAAAACGGGTGTGGGGAGTAGTGAGGGTGAGCAACTGGACAGATCGGCCTGATGCCTGATGCTGGGACATGGCCGATTGCAGCTCAAGGCGGCGGCGTTCTGCAATCTTGGCAGCGCACACAGGGCACGTCCACACACTGCCGCAGGTTTGCAGCCCTGCATAGTGGGCGGTGCCTCCCTTGGTACCAATGCGAATTTACGAGCCCCGACAGGGATCACACGCCAAACTGAGCGTTTCGCGCTCCAGTCTGTTGCCCGTCAGCTACTGCCAAAAAGCCGTACTTCCCTGTGCCTTCGCGCTCGCGCCTTTGGGCGTCAGGGGGTCGATGTTCTCAAGTCCAAGAAGTACGACACCGCCCACTATGCAGGTCTGCAAACACCTTCTTTACCGTCTTGTCGCGCAGGAAGCTCTGGACGGCTTCGGCTTGCTTGGCCATCAGGTCTTCCAGCTTGTCAAAACGGGTGTGGGGAGTAGTGAGGGTGAGCAACTGGACAGATCAGCCTGATGCCTGATGCTGGGACATGGCCGATTGCAGCTCAAGGCGGCGGCGTTCTGCAATCTTGGCAGCGCACACAGGGCACGTCCACACACTGCCGCAGGTTTGCAGCCCTGCATAGTGGGCGGTGCCTCCCTTGGTACCAATGCGAATTTACGAGCCCCGACAGGGATCACACGCCAAACTGAGCGTTTCGCGCTCCAGTCTGTTGCCCGTCAGCTACTGCCAAAAAGCCGTACTTCCCTGTGCCTTCGCGCTCGCGCCTTTGGGCGTCAGGGGGTCGATGTTCTCAAGTCCAAGAAGTACGACACCGCCCACTATGCAGGTCTGCAAACACCTTCTTTACCGTCTTGTCGCGCAGGAAGCTCTGGACGGCTTCGGCTTGCTTGGCCATCAGGTCTTCCAGCTTGTCAAAACGGGTGTGGGGAGTAGTGAGGGTGAGCAACTGGACAGATCCGCCTGATGCCTGATGCTGGGACATGGCCGATTGCAGCTCAAGGCGGCGGCGTTCTGCAATCTTGGCAGCGCACACAGGGCACGTCCACACACTGCCGCAGGTTTGCAGCCCTGCATAGTGGGCGGTGTCGTACTTCTTGGACTTGAGAACATCGACCCCCTGACGCCCAAAGGCGCGAGCGCGAAGGCACAGGGAAGTACGGCTTTTTGGCAGTAGCTGACGGGCAACAGACTGGAGCGCGAAACGCTCAGTTTGGCGTGTGATCCCTGTCGGGGCTCGTAAATTCGCATTGGTACCAAG
>NZ_CADEPJ010000243.1 GCF_902829245.1 Comamonas jiangduensis
GATGTCCATCAAGGCCTTGACCAGCAAGTCATCGGCATTCACCGGCATGCCCAGCACCCAGTAATTACCCAAGCCCTGGGCTTGCCCCATCACGGAGTCGCGCTCATAAATTTGTGAGGCCAGCCACTGTGTTTTGACGCGCTGCAGCTCTGCCGCGTTCACGCCCTCCTTGGCAATTCTTGCAATTTGCGCCTGCAATGCTTTTTCCAGCTGGGCAGGCGTTTTGCCCTTGGCGGGCACGCCCGACAAGATAAACAGCGCCGGCCCACGCCCCATGACGCTGGCAGAGCTGCTGGCGCTGTCGGCCACGCGGTCTTTGCCCTGTACCAAGGCGCGCTCGAGCCGGGCACCGTCATAGCCGTCCAGCACCGCAGAAAGCACCAGCAGCGCCAGGGCGTCTTTGTCTTGCGCAGTCAGGTTCTCAACATTGCGGATGGAGGGCACGCGGTAGGCCATGGCCACAAAGGCCTGCTCCGCGGGCTGCTTGACTTCAATGCGGCGCACACCGATTTGCTGCGGCTCTTCGCGAGGCTTGCTGATGGCCGATGCGCGGGCAGGAATCTGGCCATAGGTTTCCTCGGCCCAGGCTTTGACCTGCGCCACATCCACATCCCCCGCAATCACAATGGCGGCATTCGCAGGCACATACCAGTCGCGGTGGAAGTTACGCACGTCATCGGCCGTCATGGCGTCCAAATCGTTCATCCAGCCCACCACAGGGCGGCCATAGGGTTGGCCATAAAGACGGCTGCCGACAGCTGCTCAAACAACATGCCGCGCGGGTTGTCTTCGGTGCGCATGCGGCGTTCTTCCTGATCACCTCGATTTCCTTGGTGAACTCGGCATCGGGCCATTGGTTGTGGGCAAAGCGATCTGCCTCCAGCGCCATCACATCGCGCAGGCGGCTCGAAGGATTTGCTGGTAGTAGCCGGTGTAATCACGGTTGGTGAAGGCGTTTTCCTGCCGCCAAAGGCCGCCACACGGCGCGAAAACTCACCCGGCGCCAGTTGCTGGCTGCCTTTGAACATCATGTGCTCCAGCGCATGGGCCACGCCGGTGGTGCCATCCACCTCCTCCATGGCCCCCACGCGCAGCCACAGCATATGCACCGCCGTGGGCGCACGGCGGTCGGGCTGCACAATCAGCTGCATGCCGTTGGCCAGCGTGAACTGCTGCACCGCCGTGGCCGGATTGGCTTTTTGCGCGCTGGCCCACGCATTCAGCGATGTGGAAATCGTGCCCGCTGGCGCCGAATTCTCGGCTGCAGCACTCAGGCTGGCCACCAGCATTAGGAGGGATAAAGTTAGTTTCATAGAATGCAGGATTCTGTGCGACACGTGTCGCGCCGTTTAGTGGCTTTATGCCACCTTTTAAAAGTGAGTTTTAAGCCTTATAGGCCCAAGCTCTATTGCTACCTAATAGATAGCAATCTCAAACTGCAGCCGGATGGCTCAATTCGGCTGCGAGCCCTCCCTCAAAAGGGGAAGGTAAGTATTAGCACATCCTTTTTCAAGGATTTGCGCGCCGTTTTGGCTGATTTTCACGACAGCAATGTTGTGAGGATGATACACGTCTGAATTTTCCTGATGTGTGGCTGTTACAGCAAAAGGGCGCAAAGCTCTGATCGACCTTGTCATGCATTCCAGCGATGGACTGCCATGACCTTGTGTACGACCACAAGTAGCCTAAGAAAGCATGCAGGAGCAGTAATGCACCTGTGTGAAGCCTTTCTGACAATGTACCCCAGCGCAAGCGGCAGATGTTACCCGTGAGGGTGCTTTTGGACACCGCCAGTAGAAGGAGGTGAAGGGGCTAGGCTAGTTCTGTATGGACAACGCAAGTGAATCATCGTCTGAACCTGGGTCAGCATTGAATGGCCAAATCTGCTGATAGGCCATAACCAAAAAGGTGTGCTGTAGGTTGTGCCTGTGGAATCTAGACACACGTCGTCAATCAACAGCCCCAGGATAGATGAGTCCTAAACAGACAGGCAAAAGCAACGCAAGTTGTTGATGTCGGTAGATCAGGGAA
>NZ_CADEPJ010000244.1 GCF_902829245.1 Comamonas jiangduensis
TCACAAGGCTGTGTTTGACGAATTAACTCACTGAGCAAATGGGGCTCATTGTTGTGTTTAGCGCAATGTGTACACCGAAGCTTCAGATGACTGGTGCCGACCACGTTATTTGTCACCCCGGCTAGGGTTAGGCGCATCGCGCGTGCGTGTTGAAACTTGGGCTTATTTCAAGGAGCCCCAGCCATGGCCAACAAGATGTACCCCAAGGGGGCCGAGAAGCTACTCGGCGCCCAAATCAATTTCGCAACAGACACCATCAAGGCTGCGCTGGTTCCAAGCGGCTATACGTTCAGTAACGCGCACGAATACGCGGCCGACTTGGGCGCACTGGTGGGGCCGTCTGTGGAGCTGGAAGGTAAGTCCATCGCAGGTGGTGTGTTCGATGCCAGTGATGTGTCGTTTGGCGCCCTGGCCGGGGGTAGCGCCGTCAAGGCACTGGTTCTGTTTAAGGACAGCGGCAGCGCGGCAACGTCCCCGCTGATTGCGTACTACGACGAGGTGGTGGGCTTTCCGTTCAACACCAACGGTGGCGCAGTGAGCATTCCATGGTCTGACGGCGCGCTCAAGATCATTTCCCTGGTGGCGTAAGGAGCGGACATGCGCAAGCTAGTTTTTTTAAACAATACCTCGTTCACCATAACGAATCCGCTTCCGGGCATGGACGACCCGGAATTCACGTCTTACGGGCTTGCTGACGTAACCGCTAAGACGGGGATGGACCCCAATTACTTCTTCCCAGAGACTGAGGGACCTTTCACCGTCGCCACGATCACACACAAGGATGTGCCAGACACATTTGAGATTGTGAACGTGCTGGGTATGAGCACGGAAGAAGGCTACGAAGGCCTTGTTTTCATCCGTGGCAGCGGAGGTACCATGCCAGTTGCGTGGCCTGCTGGCGCGGTGGTGGAGTTCCGTATCACCGCGAGCATGCTCATTCAGCTGATGGGCAACAACAGCACAGACTTTGTTAACTTCGCAGCCTCGTTCAACGGCGGCGACAACTTCATTGACTGGGATGACTTTGGCGACCGGCAAATGCTGCCCGCGTCTTTTGCGCTGGGCGGTCTGCCGATTGCACCCGCCCGAGGTATAAGCGACAGCATAGGGG
>NZ_CADEPJ010000245.1 GCF_902829245.1 Comamonas jiangduensis
GATCAGCAGCACCGTATCGCCATCGGCCAGCGGGGTGCCGTTGGCGTCTTTGATGGTGCGGGGGCCGCTGTCTTCGTCGCTGCTGTCGGCGGCATCGGCCGACCATTCATGCGCGCAATCAGGGCAGATGAACATTTCGCCATCGGGGTAGGTGTTGTCCAAACCGCATTGGGGGCAAGAGGGGAAGCTGGAAGTGCTCAAAAGAAGGCCTTGGCAAAAAACGGCTGCCAGCACAGGCATGGCAACCCAACTATCTTGAGGAAAGCCACAAGCGTAGCGTGTGCGCTTTGGCGCAGGGCATTGCTGGGGTATGGGGGAGGGGAAGGAATTGGTTTCCTCATCTTGAAAGCCCGGCAGGCTTGACACAGTCACAGTCACAGTCACAGTCACAGTCACAGTCCAGCCATTGGACATGCAGCAACGCAACGCCTAGGTTACGCAGTCCTTTATGCCGCTTCCTGAAACGCTTGCATACCTTGCATGCAGTACTGCAAAAAACGGTTGGCCGCAGGTGACAGCTGGCGCCCCGCACGGGTGATGAGTTGCACATCGGCGCTGAGCAGGGCAGGGTTGTTGATGGGCACGGCCACCACGCGGCCTTGCTGCAACTCGGTCGTGACCGCGCATTGGGGCAGCAGCGTCACGCCCTGGCCCGAGGTGACAAAGCCCATGAGTACGCTGATCAGGTTGCTGGTGAGTGCGGGCGAGAGACGGATTTTCTCGGCGTGCTCAGCGTATTCCACCAGTTGCCGGATGCCGTACACGCCCTGCAGCAGGGCCACGGGCCATTCGCTCAGTTGCTGCAGTGAGGTGTGGGCCATGCGGCTGAGCGGGTGGCCGGGCGCCACAATCGCATGCATGGGCTGGTGGGCACTGCCGCGGAGGTGATGCGGCTGTCCGCAGGGGCGTAGTACACCAGCCCAATTTCTGCCGCATCTTCGCGCACGCGGCGCACGATTTCGTTGGTGCCGTAGATTTCCAGCGCAATCGAGACGTTGGGGTATTGCTGGCGAAACTGGCGGATGGGGCCTTCAATCAGCTCTTGCGCAAAGCCCTCACCGCTGACTACGCTGATATTGCCGCTGCGCAGCCGCGCACGGCATCCACCTTGGCCAGCATGTCGTGCTGGTGGGACTGGTGCTGGCGGTAGTAGTCCAAAATCAACTGCCCGGCAGCGTGGGCACCACGCCGGTTCGGTGGCGCTCGATCAGCGTGACGCTGAGTTCTTCTTCCAGCAAGCTGATCTGGCGGCTGACGGCCGAAGGCACAATCCCCAGCTTTTCTGCGGCACGCACGGAACCATTGCTCACAGCTTCAAACAAATAACGAGCGCGGGAGTCTTGAAATGCGTGCATGGGGGCGGAGAAAGGCTGTTGTCGAGGGAATAGGCCGTGCAATGCGGTCTGCGATGGTACTGGGGTGTTCTGTTTTTTCGAACAGAAAACCAAAACAAACGCAATAAACACGCGGATATATTTTCCGTCCTTGGCAAGCGCATGCGCGCAGAGTGCTTCGCTCGGTGACTGCTGCTTGCCCCTGACGGCCGCCTGTGGCTTGCCGCGCAGGCGTTGTACAACCACCCGCTACGGACTTTGGCCGAGGGTGGCGCAGCGCGTGTGCGTGCACCGCAGGCTGCTTTTTGCTTTTCTCTATCGCTGCGTCACGCAGCCACTGCTATGGTGGCCGCGTGCAAAAGGATGCCAATGCGTACAGATGTTCAGCCCGGCAAGTCGCCGATGAACTGGGGGGTGGTAGTGCAAGTGTTTGCACTGGCACTGGTGGTTGCTGCTTTGTCCGAGTGGCTGGGCCCACTGCCCGTGGAGTTGGGTATTGGCAAGGTGGTGTTGTTGCCCATGATTTGGGCGCTGCTGATCGGCCTGGTGCTGGGGCTGCTGTCCAAGCGCATGCCCGCCCCCGTCAAGCTGGACTTGCACGGCCAGCACTTTGCCGCTGCCGTGTTGTCGTGCGCGCTGCTGCTGTTTATTGCCAAGCTGGGCTTGCTGGTGGGTGGCTCTTTACCGCAACTGGGCAAAGTCGGTTGGGCGCTGGCCCTGCAAGAGCTGGGCAACCTGATT
>NZ_CADEPJ010000246.1 GCF_902829245.1 Comamonas jiangduensis
GCCCATATCGTCATCACCGGGCTTGAGCGCCCGTGCTATCAAGCCCACGACCAAACCAACCAGCAAGGTGCCGAGTAATGCCATCATCTGCAATGCTCCTAAAAAGTGAATGCAGTCACTCTAGACATATTCTGGGTAGCCGCACGTCGGACAGCGTCGGTTGTGCGTGCTGATGCAAGTCCGATCAGGCCGCACAGCGCCCTGCCGTTTGTTGCGCAGCCCAGTGCTGGGTATGCAGCATGAATTGGTAGAGCAGTTGGGCCGCATCAGGGTTGCGCTGCAGTGCAACTGGCGTGGTGGCAGGCTGCTGGCGCCGTGTTTGGCCAAATCCTGCACCACGTGGTCGATATAGCGCTGCATGGCTTCCTGGCTGAATTCGGGGTGGAACTGCACCCCCCAGACGTTGTTGCGCCAGCGAAGGGTTTGGGGGGGTTCGTGTGAATTCCCCGCCAATACGCAAGCGCCTGGTGGCAGACGGCGCACGCTTTGGTAGTGCACCACATTGGCCTCAAAACGCTGCGGCATGTGCTGCCACAGCGGGTCTTGCGAGACGTCGGCCTGGATGGCGATGGGGACAGTGCCCAGCTCCAGACCGGCAGGGTGCATGCTGACCTGGCCTCCAAGCAGCTGTGCCAGCAACTGGTGGCCAAAGCAAATGCCCAGTACGGGAACGCCCGCCATGCAGACGCGGTGCAGCCATTGCGCCAGTTCCTGCATCCAGGGGGCGCTGTCGGTCACCATGTCGTGCGAGCCGCTGATCACCACCCCGGCGCATTGCTGTGGGTCTGGGTAAGCCACGCTGCCGTGCGTGGTGTTGGCTGCGTGCAGCAGGGCCATCGCCGGGCGCTGCGCCGCCTGAACATGTGCTGGGGCCAACCCGGTGGCAATCCAGTGCTCAAAATCCCCCAGTGTGTGGGCAATGGGTGCAAACGTGCTCCCAGCCTTGACGATGTACAGCGTGCGCATAGCGGCCTTTGATTGGTGAAATCTATGCGCAAAACGAAGCAATTTATGCGCCAGAGCATGTTTTGCTGAAGGGAAAAGGGCGCAACTCGCTGCGCAGCACGCATCGTGGGTGGAGAATGTCGCCATTGTGTTTTGCGAGGGTGCCACAGGCTGGCAGCGCGCAGACGCTAGAAATTCAAGAAAAACACGCTATGCAACAACTCACAGAATGGCTCCAAAGCCTCAACGGTTTGGTTTGGGGTGTCCCGATGATCGTGCTGATTTTGGGGACTGGTTTTTATCTCCAGCTGCGTTTGGGCTTTATGCCCTTGCGCAATATTGGCTACGGTTTCCGCATGATCTGGAAGAGCCGCTCGGTCGATGCCAAAGAGCACGGCGATATCTCTCCGTATGCGGCGCTGATGACGGCTTTGTCAGCCACGGTGGGTACCGGCAACATTGCCGGGGTGGCCACCGCGATTGCCGTGGGGGGCCCCGGAGCAGTGTTTTGGATGTGGATGACGGCTTTGGTCGGCATGGCCACCAAGTACGCCGAGGTGGTGCTGGCGGTGAAGTACCGCGAAAAGAACGCCAAGGGCCAGTGGGTGGGCGGTCCCATGTACGCCATCAAAAACGGGCTGGGCGCCAACTGGCGCTGGCTGGCTACGGCATTTGCCATTTTTGGTGGTTTTGCCGGCTTTGGCATTGGCGCCATGGTGCAGGCCAACGGTATTTCTTCGGCCATGCACAGCGCGTTCGGGCTGCAGACCTGGGTGTCGGGCCTGGTGATTGCGGTACTGACGGCTGCGGTGGTGCTGGGCGGTATTACCCGCATTGGCGCGGTGGCGGAAAAGCTGGTGCCCGCCCTGTGCGTGGTTTACATCTTGTGTGTGCTGTGGGTGCTGGGCACGGTTTATACGGAAATTCCGGCCGCTTTTGCACTGATCGTGCGCGAAGCCTTCAGCCCCACGGCGGCGGGGGGCGGTTTTGCGGGCTCTCCCGTGCGGATGGCCATC
>NZ_CADEPJ010000247.1 GCF_902829245.1 Comamonas jiangduensis
GACTAGTGGGCCTGGCTGGCGCCATGTTTGTACAGACCCAGGGCGGCTCTGACATTTCCATGGGGATTGGCACCATCGTCATTGGCTTGGCGGCGGTCATCGTGGGTGAATCGATCCTGCCCTCACGCAAAATTATTTGGGCCACGCTGGCCGTGGTGATCGGCGCCATCGTCTACCGCTTCTTTATTGCCGCGGCTTTGAACAGCGACTTCATTGGCCTGAAAGCCCAAGATTTGAACTTGGTCACCGCTGTGCTGGTCACGATCGCCCTTGTCATCCCCCAGCTCAAGCGCAAGCTGAGCCGCAAACCTTGATGCGCCCACCATTGCAGAAAGTTGTGAATCTATGTTGAGCGCACAAAACCTCGAACTTACCTTCAACCCCGGCACCCCGATTGAAACCCGTGCCTTGCGTGGCCTGTCGTTGAACATTCCCGACGGCCAGTTTGTGACCGTCATTGGCTCCAATGGTGCGGGTAAATCCACCTTCTTGAATGCCGTTTCTGGCGATCAAAGCGTGGACAAAGGCAGCATCCAGATTGCCGGCGAGGATATGACACGCAAACCCGTCTGGGACCGTGCCCACCGCGTGGCCCGCGTGTTCCAAGACCCCATGGCAGGCACCTGCGAAGACCTGAGCATTGAAGAAAACATGGCGCTGGCACACTGCCGCGGCACGGTGCGTGGCCTGTCACGTGCTGTGAAAAATGAGCACCGTGCGCTGTACCGCGAACGCTTGGCCACTTTGGGCCTGGGATTGGAAAACCGCCTGACCGACCGCATTGGCCTGCTCTCGGGCGGACAGCGCCAAGCCGTGAGCTTACTCATGGCGGCCCTGCAACCTTCTCGCATCTTGCTGCTCGACGAGCACACTGCCGCACTGGACCCCCGCACCGCAGACTTTGTGCTGCAACTGACCGACCGTATCGTGCGCGAAAGTAAGCTCACAACCATGATGGTGACCCACAGCATGCGCCAAGCACTGGATGTGGGTGAGCGCACCGTCATGCTGCACCAGGGCCAAGTGGTACTGGACGTCAGCGGCGCAGAGCGTGCCAAGATGGACGTAACTGACTTGCTGCACATGTTTGAAAAAGTGCGCGGTGAAAAATTGGCAGACGACGCCTTGCTGCTGGGCTAAAACTCGTAAAAACCATAGCTTTTAACGATTGCTGGATAAGCACTAGAAGCTATTTTTATTAAAAAATCCAGAACACCCGCACAACAACACCGTCGCACGCACTGGCTGCACAGCGCAAAAGCAGCGTTTTGCATTTCATGCTCTAAAACTGAGTTACAATTAGTGCTTGTTTACAAGACACCACGGTCTTGCACCAGATACCAAACCCAAGCTTTTGAGCTTGGGTTTTCATTTCAGCAACATAGCTCTGCTGCGTTGCACGGAAGGGTGGATGAGCGGTTTAAGTCGCACGCCTGGAAAGCGTGTGTGGGT
>NZ_CADEPJ010000248.1 GCF_902829245.1 Comamonas jiangduensis
GAACTACCCAAAACCCCCGTGGGCAAAATCTTGCGCCGCGAACTGCGTTGATCGCAGCGCCGTACACTGGCGGCACACCCTTTATCCACGGCCCTTCGGGGCCGTTTTTCATGCTTTGTGATTTCTTATGACGCTTGCAATTTTGAGTGCACTGCCCGAAGAGCAGCATGGCCTTGCGCACGCATTGACCCACCGCCAAGAGGTGCGCCGTGCAGGTCGCCACTTTGTCAAAGGCCGCCTCCAGGGACTGGACGTGGTGCTTGCACTCAGCGGTATTGGCAAAGTTGCAGCAGCCACCACCACCACCACGCTGATTGAACACTTTGGCATTGAAACACTGGTGTTTACCGGCGTGGCGGGCGGTATCGGCACCGGTGTTCAGGTGGGCGACGTGGTGGTGGCCCAGCATTTTGTACAGCACGACATGGATGTGCGCCCCCTGTTTCCACGCTGGCAGGTGCCGGGCTACCCACACCCTACTTTTCACTGCCATCCCACACTCACCGAGCGCCTGCACCAGGCTGCGCTGGACTGCACCCGCACAGCCGCGCAGTGGAATGAGCCCTTGCTGCAAGGCCGTAGCCCGGCGGTGCATGCCGGGCTGATTGCCAGTGGCGACCAATTCATTGTCTCTGCCAGCCTTTCCCAGGCCATGCATGGCGACTTCCAAGCCGCAGGCCTGCATGCTTTGGCCGTGGAAATGGAAGGCGCTGCGATTGCACAGGTCTGTGCGGACTACGGCATCGCTTTTGCGGCGGTGCGCACCATTTCAGACCGTGCCGACGATGCCGCGCACGTCGACTTTCCGGCTTTCGTCAGCGCAGTGGCCAGCCGCTACGCCCTGCACATCGTTGCGCAGTTTCTCAGCAGCGAGCGCGTGTAAAGACGGCGGCCACGCTGGTTGCGGATCACGGATTTTCGCTACGGGATTCATGGGGGAATTCTCTAACCAATTCTTACAATGGCTGATTGGGCTGCGCTTTCTGAGTGCAACGGTGTGCTTTGATGCACATCTTTCTGCTTTTTTCGTTGATCCATCCATCTTCCAG
>NZ_CADEPJ010000249.1 GCF_902829245.1 Comamonas jiangduensis
AAAAAAGGCTTTGCAGTCCTGCATTCCATGCAGTGCTGCAAAGCCTTTTTTTACGGATAAAAATGGCCCAAACGCCAGTATGAACTTGCGCTGAGCGCTATGTTTTTCAAAATCCATGCAGACGCCAACCGCCCGTCCACAGCATCCATGAAAGCGCGGTAGTGCGCACGCCCTGATTTACACATAATGGTTTGTGGGTGCTGACCCGCTCGCGCACTGCGCGAGTCCTTCATGCCTGCTGCTGGCACGGTGGCAGAGGTTTTCAAGGAGCTATATGGGTGATACCGGCTTAGTACGCCATGTCCCAGGCACAGGCAAGAGGAAGGCCTTCTGGATTGCCGTAAGTGCCGGCCTGCTGGCCGTTGCCCTCCCCATTGTGTTTTCCATCTACTGGCCTGGAAACTCAATCTCAGCAACCAGATTGATTTCACCGCTTCGGTCGCCAAGGAGGTGTTGCGCAAAAGCAGTGAGGGCATTGAGCAGATGGAGCGCATCACTGCCACCTTGGCTCGCGCTGGCATGTCGGACCCCTGTTCGCTCGAGAGCCTGCGCCTGATGGGTACGCTGAAGCTGCAGTCCGACCAGATCCAAGCGGTGGGCTATGTGCAAGACAACGTGCTGCAGTGCACCGCCTTCGGGCGGCACAACATCTATCTGGGAGAGCCCACGTTTGTCACGCCCCTGGGCTCCAAGGTGTGGTCAGCCCATGAACTGCCGACGCTGCCGGGTTCATCGTTTTTGATCCTGGCACCCCGAGCCAGAGGCTATGTCGTCATCATCCTGCCCAAAACCTTTCTGGATGTGTTTACCGATGATGCCCACATGTCGCTGGGGCTGTATTCGCTGTCGGCCCAGCGCGTCATCGTCAGCCGCGGGAAGTGGGAGCCCCAGTGGCTGGAGCGACTGGGCAATGCGCAGCAGGTGCAGTTTGTCGACAAAGACAACTTTGTGGTCATCCGCCGCTCCGGCAAGTTTGAATTTGCCTCCTATGTGGCGGTGCCCGTGGTGAAGGTCGATGAAGGCCTGTAC
>NZ_CADEPJ010000250.1 GCF_902829245.1 Comamonas jiangduensis
AACATTTCTGCCTGGCGCTCTTGCAAGCTCACAGCGCGCTGGCCGTGACCGCTGCTCAGGTGCACGGCCGTCAGCATTTCTGCATGGCGCTCAAAAAACTCTGGGTGTTGCAGCAGGTACTCGGCAATGCTGGCTTCATTCATGGCGGGTGTTTCAATGCTGTTCATAGTTCTTCGGGAATGTGTATCTGACCTTCAAACACCGTGGTGGCAGGCCCCGTCATCATGACAGCGTCTTGCGCGCCCCCCGTCCATTCAATGGTCAGCAGACCCCCGCGAGTATGCACGTCTACGCGGTGGTCTAGCACCCCCAAAAGGATACCGGCAACCACTGCCGCGCACGCTCCCGTGCCGCAGGCCAGTGTTTCACCGGCGCCGCGCTCGTACACGCGCAGCTTGACTGCAGTGCGCGAGAGCACCTGCATAAAGCCTGCATTCACGCGCTGTGGAAAGCGTATATGGCGCTCAATCTGTGGGCCGACGATGGCCACCGGGGCAGCTTCCACATCCTCCACCAGTTGCACCGCATGCGGGTTGCCCATGGACACAGCCACCACCTGCACCTGGTCGAGCGGCGCAGGGCCTTGCAAGGCCAAGGGCCACACCAGCGCTTGAGACTGGCGCTGTTGCGGCAGGCCCGATACATCAAACGGCACGCGCGCTGGCTCCAGCACGGGCGCGCCCATGTTCACCGTGACGCGGCCATCCGCAGTGAGCTGGGGGGCAATCACCCCCGCTTGGGTCTGTACGCGAATCTCGGTCTTGGGCGTCAAGCCTTTGTCATGCACATAACGTGCAAAACAGCGTGCGCCGTTGCCGCACTGCTCTACCTCACCGCCATCGGCGTTGTGGATGACATATTCAAAATCCACCCCTGGTGCGGGGGAAGGGCGCACCGTCAAAATTTGGTCGGCCCCCACCCCAAAGTGGCGATCCGCCAGAAAACGGTAGTGCGCAGGCGTCAGGCCCAAGCGCCCCTGGGTCTCGTCCAGCACGACAAAGTCGTTGCCAGCGCCTTGCATTTTGGTGAATCGAACTTGCATAAGCAGTGCACAAAGAGCAAAGCCCAAAGCTTAGACCTTTTTTCCACGCTGCCGCACAAACTGGTGCTGCCTGTGTGCCCCGTGCGCAGATATTTTCTGCGGTGACACAGCACTTCCAAAAATTAAAAGCATAGCTAACGGTGCTTGATAAGTCTGCCTCAAACGCTTATTTGACACTGATAAAAAAAGACCGGCAGATGCCGGTCTTTGTACACAAACCTTGGTGCGATGCGCTATTTACATATTGATCTTGCTGATCTTGCTGCCATTGACCGAGACGCCGGCCTCCAGGCCCGTGTTGTTCAGCACATAGCTGCTCACCGGGGCATTGGCTGTGGTGGTGTCAATCGCGCCATTGGCGCCAGCCTTGCCCACTGCCACGTTGGCATCGGCACCTACCGACCAGCCATCGCTCTTGACGAATTTGTCATACGCATCTTGTGCGCTGAACACATAAATCACCGCTTTGGATTGACCGCCAGCCTGCCAGCCAATCGACGCTGCGGTGGTGCTGTAGTAGCCACGTGTGGTGCCATTAGAGCGCAGCACGCACTTGCCGTGTTCTGCGCCAATCACAAAGCTGCCGCCGATCACCGCAGGGCACACCAGCACGCCCCTGGACTTGGCCACCAGCTCACGGGTGCCAGGCATGGCGCTGTACAAACGGTTCAGCGCTGCAGTCGACTGCGACTCCAGTTCAGCGCGGCTGTTGGGTGCCGAGCCCTTGCCCTGGGTGTTGCCGGTCGAAGTGCAGCCCGCCATCACCAGTGCAGCGGCCACCGCGCCAGAAGCCCAAACCACAGAACGCACAGAGAAAGTCTTTTGCATAGTCAGAACCCTCGAAAAAGTATGAATAAGCACACGCACAAGCTGCAAGACAGCAGCTGTGGCGCATGGCTGAAAATCATCCTAGAGGGCTTGTTCGCCCACGCCAACCCTGTTCAAACAGGTCTGGCCCCAGACCTACAGCCAACGTCAGATGCGCCTGCCCTCTGCATGCGCTGGCGCCCCACAAGCCAGTGGACTGCAACCGTTTCTCCCTGTTTTCCCACGGATTGAAAACGCATTTTTTGTTTTACTCTGTGGCCTTATGAGCTTCTGGAAACACTTCTACCATCCCCATGCGGCCATGGTGCTGCTGCGCGTCACCTTGGCAGTGCTGATGCTGTTTCACGGCTGGGCCAAGATCACCAACGGTGTCGGCGGCATTGAGAGCATGCTGGTCAAAGCAGGCTTGCCCGGCTTTTTGGCCTATGCGGTGTTTCTGGGCGAAGTGGTGGCTCCGCTGTTTTTGCTGGTGGGGCTGTATGT
>NZ_CADEPJ010000251.1 GCF_902829245.1 Comamonas jiangduensis
GGCTACTTTCGCCCAAGTCCAGGTTTGCCAGATGCCGTATTCCTTCTCGCGCAGAGCCGCAGCGCCCGGCCTTTCGGCAGCATGCTGAAGTAGCAGGTGCGGAAATGTTGTTGCCATTGCAGATCCTCAAAGTTTCATTCAACCAGGAGCTAAATGAACGAGCGGCCAAAAGAGCGCGTCAAGTTCACGAACTAAATTCATCGTAGGCAGCACTTTGACGTTTTCTTGTCTTTGCAACGACTTTCTCGGGAAAGACCTAATCGGGTTTTTACGCGTGCTTTGTCGTCATATGGCCTCTTTTTGTGTGCATTTGATTTGCATCAGGGCCTGGTGCGCAGAGCGCTTGCTTTGTCGTGGCAAACCCCATTGCCACGACAAAGCTGCCGCGCACATGCTTGCGACTTATGAGCCCCAGCACTTCCTTGTACCAACGTCGACGTGTCGCAACGCCTGAAGAAATCGAAGCGATTCCGTGGATGCATTCATTGCTGCCCCGCGAGCGCGAGCGCGCCATTTCCGCACTGCAGGTCACGCCTGCATGTGCCGGGGAATATGTCTGCCATGCAGGCCGTACCGTGACGTACTGGCTGGGGCTGATTGATGGCTTGCTCAAAATGAGTGCCGATAACGCCGATGGCCTGACCATGACGTTCACCGGTGTGCCGCCGGGCGGCTGGTTTGGGGAGGGCACGTGCATCAAGCGCGAGCCGTACCGCTACAACATTCAGGCACTGCGCAAAAGCCTGATTGCGGGCATCCCGCTGGATACCTTCCAGTGGCTGCTCGATAACTCATTGGGCTTCAACCGCTTCATCATGAACCAGCTCAATGAGCGGCTGGGCCAGTTCATTGCCGCGCGTGAAATTGACCGCATCAGCAACCCAGATGTGCGTGTGGCACGCAGCCTGGCTGCCTTGTTCAACCCGGTGCTCTACCCCGGCGGCAGCAGTGTGCTGCGCATTACCCAGCAGGAGCTGGCGTATTTGGTGGGCCTGTCGCGCCAGCGGGTGAATGAAGCGCTGGCGACGTTGGAGAGCCATGGTGCCATTCAGGTGGAATACGGCGGACTGCGGGTGATGGATTTGCAGGCTTTGCGCGAAGCGCGTTTTTGTGCCGCCAAGCGCCCAGCCGTGACAGAGAGTTACGTTCACAGGGCATAGTCTGAGCGGCCAGCAAGGCTGTGCAAGCGGAGTGACAATAGCCCCCTAACTCCAAGAGCCGAGCATGTCTTTCAAAGACCACCCCCTTCCCGAGGCCCCGCCAAAGACGGCGCCTCCGTTCCGACCGACCTGACGGTGAGCGCTCCGAGCGCCGTGGCGGTGATCGCCCCGTGGTGGTCCATCTTTTGGCGCACGCGATGAGCGCGGCCCCGCCGCGAAGGCAACTTGGGGGAGATCGCCCCCGTTTTAACGATCGCAACGATCGTGGCCCCCGCCCTGAAGGCGGCTTTGGCGGCGGTGATCGCCCCCGCTTTAACCGCGACGAGCGCGGCCCCCGTCCAGAGCGCAGCTTTGGTGACCGCCCACGCCGTGAAGAGGGTGGCTTTGGCCAGGCCGATCGTCCCCGCTTCAATGATGCGGAGCGCGGCCCCCGCCGCGAAGGTGGCTTTGGTGGTGACCGCCCCGTTTTAATGACCGCAACGACCGTGGCCCTCGCCCAGAAGGCGGCTTCGGTGGTGGTGATCGCCCCGCTTTAACCGCGACGAGCGCGGCCCGCGTCCAGAGCGCAGCTTTGGTGACCGCCCCCGCCGTGAAGAGGGTGGCTTTGGCCAGGCCGACCGTCCCCGCTTCAATGAGGCGGAGCGCGCCCCGCCGCGAAGGTGGCTTTGGTGGTGACCGCCCCGCTTTAACGATCGCAACGACCGTGGCCCTCGCCCAGAAGGCGGCTTTGGCGGCGGTGATCGTCCGCGTTTTAACCGCGATGAGCGCGGCCCCGTCAGAGCGCAGCTTTGGTGACCGCCCACGCCGTGAAGAGGGTGGCTTTGGTCAGGCTGACCGCCCGCGTTTTAATGATCGCAACGACCGTGGCCCCCGCCCTGAAGGCGGCTTTGGCGGCGGTGATCGCCCCCGCTTTAACCGCGATGAGCGCGGTCCGCGTCCAGAGCGCAGCTTTGGTGACCGCCCACGCCGTGAAGACGGCGGCTTTGGTGGCGGTGACCGTCCCCGCTTCAACGATGGGGAGCGCGCTCCCCGCCGCGAAGGTGGTTTTGGTGGCGATCGCCCTCGCTCCAATGAGCGCAGCGACCGTGGCCCGCGTCCAGAGCGCAGCTTTGGTGATCGCCCACGCCGTGAAGACGGTGGCTTTGGCGGTGGTGACCGTCCCCGTTTTAACGATCGCAATGACCGTGGCCCTCGCCCAGAGGGTGGCGATCGCCCACGCTTTAACAAAGACCGTGGCCCACGTGATGACCGCAAGCAGGGCGACCGTCCCCGCTTTAGCAAGGGGGGCGATCGTCCCAACGCGGTACGTGAAGAGCGCCCTGACTACGCCAACAGCGTAGGCGAGGTACGCCGCTCCTTCAGCGGTATTCGCACCTACCGTGCGCCTGCTGAACTCAAGGGCAAGGCTGCGCCGGTGAAGGTGATTCGTCCAGAAGACAACCCGGGCGACGACAGAAAATAAAGAGAGCGCCTGGCGCTTGATAAACAAGCATTTCAGATATAAAACCATCTGAAATCCAGAAAGGGAGCGCGCAAGCAGCTCCCTTTTTTATGTCTGGCGCATGCGTGCTCTCTGAGACCCATCGGCACGAGCGGGCAGTTGGTGGTCACCGCCCGCAGCCAGGC
>NZ_CADEPJ010000252.1 GCF_902829245.1 Comamonas jiangduensis
CCGTGGCCCAGCTCGAGCGCTCAATGATTCGTGAACGTGTCATGGCTGGACAGGCTGCCGCTAGGGCGAGAGGTAAGAACTGGTCAAAGCCTCGGAGTATTCCTGCTGACGATATGCCTCTTATCGTTCAGCTTTGGCGTTCTGGTGCTTATACGCAGCCTGAACTGGCTGTGATGTGGTCTGTTTCAGTTGCTTGTTTGAGGGATTCGATTCATCGCCATGAAGGTCGTGGTCGTTGGTCTAAGCTTGTCGTTTAAATACATCATTAAAATCAAAACATGCTCGATGAACGTGCCAAGTTGTTGTTGAAAGCGCTGGTCGAGCGCTATATCTCGGACGGCCAACC
Organism: Comamonas jiangduensis; assembly: GCF_902829245.1. GTDB lineage: Bacteria > Pseudomonadota > Gammaproteobacteria > Burkholderiales > Burkholderiaceae_C > Comamonas > Comamonas jiangduensis. Next base: position 347 of record NZ_CADEPJ010000252.1, read on the forward strand.
CGTGGGGTCGCGCACGTTGTCGCGTGCTTCTGGTTTGGAATTGTCGCCTGCAACCATACGCAATGTTATGTCTGACTTGGAGGAGATGGGGCTGATCGTCAGTCCCCACACCTCGGCAGGCCGCATTCCCACAGCGCGTGGCTACCGCTTGTTTGTCGACACCATGCTCACTGTACAAAACAGTGGATTGATTGCTCCAGAACTGCCTGCTGAGCAGCCGCAAAAAGTCATCGCTAATGCCGCGCAACTGCTCTCGAACATGTCGCAGTTTGTTGGCGTGGTGATGGCGCCTCGGCGCAGCTCGGTGTTTAAGCATCTGGAATTCGTCAAGCTGTCAGAGCGGCGGGTGCTAGTCATCATCGTCTCCCCGCAAGGCGATGTACAAAATCGCGTGATATTTACCGATGTGGAGTTCTCATCGACGCAGTTGCTGGAAGCATCGAACTTCATCAATGCGCACTATGCAGGGCTTGATATGGAGCAGGTGCGCGAGCGTATGCAGCAAGAAGTGGAGCAATTGCGCGGCGAAGTCGCCAGCCTGATGCAAGCCGCTGTGAACGTCAGTGCAGAAGTCATGACACCAGCGCCGCAAGAGCAGGTCATCATTTCTGGTGAGCGTAATTTGCTGGCGGTGAGTGATTTTTCCAGTGATATGAGCAATCTGCGCCGCGCTTTTGATCTGTTTGAGCAAAGACCCAATTTTGCGCTTGCTGGATTTCTCCAGCAAAGCCGAAGGGTGCGCATCTATATCGGCGGGAGAGCCAAGTGGTGCCGTTTGAGGAGCTGTCAGTGGTCAGCGCGCCGTATGAGGTGGATGGGCAGGTGGTGGGGACTTTGGGGGTGATCGGCCCTACGCGCATGCATTACGACAAGATGATTCAGATTGTAGACATTACCTCCAAGTTAGTCAGTAATGCGCTGAGCCACCAACGCTAGCCGTTACAATACGCGAGTTTTGTGCGTTCCAACGAATGGGCAAAACCCGGTTGGGGCGTTAGCTCAGTTGGTTAGAGCAGAGGACTCATAATCCTTTGGTCGACAGTTCAAGTCTGTCACGCCCTACCAGTCAAATAAAGGAAAGCCTGCTTCGTTTTGCGTAGCAGGCTTTTTTCTTGTCTGGTAGCTTGGGTTTGGGAGACGTCCTGCTCTTTCCGGAGGTGCTGCAGGGTATATGGAACATTTTTCCATGTGAACAGTATTGGTACATCAGCAGCACGTGGGGCGCGAGGAACTTCGGCAGTAGTGTGTGACTCCTCATGAAGATGGCGCAAAACTTTTAGGCGCACCTGATTCAAGGACCTCAATATGTTGATTCAAACTGGCGCATCGGGTTTTATGCATCCCCACAGCAGCGAAATCACCCCAGAAGCCGCGTATTTGCAGCGGCGTGAATTTTTGCAGTGGTCTGCTGCCAGTGGCGTGGCTTTGGCATCGGGTGCGGCATGGGCAGAAAACAGTGCCTTTGCGGGGCTCAAGCCGGTGTCGGCAGTGGAATCAACGGTGTCCGGCGCGCGAGTAGCGGACAAGCTCACACCGTTTGCAGATGCTTCAAGCTACAACAATTTCTACGAATTTGGACTGGGCAAAGAAGACCCGGTGCGCAATGCACAGGCCATGCCGGTGCGGCCTTGGACGGTGCGTGTGGAAGGGCTGGTGAACAAACCCCAAACCTTGGATCTGGACGCGCTGCAAAAGCTCAGTGCGCAAGAGGAGCGTATTTACCGGCTGCGTTGCGTGGAAGGCTGGTCGATGGTGATTCCTTGGATCGGTTACTCGCTCTCCAAACTGCTGGCGCAGGTGGAGCCCCAGGGTAGTGCGAAGTATGTGGAGTTCGTCACGCTGGCCGATTCGCAGTCCATGCCAGGGTTGCGCCGGGCGGTGTTGAACTGGCCCTACACAGAAGGTCTGCGCTTGGACGAGGCAATGCACCCGTTGACACTGCTCACTTTTGGCATGTACGGCCACGAGTTGCCAAAACAAAATGGTGCTCCGGTGCGTGTCATGGTGCCTTGGAAATACGGCTTTAAAAGTCCCAAGAGCATTGTTGCGATTCGCTTGGTGGAAAGTGAGCCACGCACGGCCTGGAACAAGGCTGCACGCAATGAATATGGCTTTTATTCCAACGTGAATCCCGAGGTGCCGCACCCTCGCTGGAGCCAGGCCACCGAGCGCCGTATTGGTGAGGGCGGCTTGCTGGCACCCAAGCGCAAAACCCAGCTGTTCAACGGGTACGAGGAACAGGTGGCGCGGCTGTACGCGGGCATGGATTTGCGCAAGAACTTCTGAATGATCGGTATGCCGTTTTCTGGAAAAAGCCTGCAACGCATGGCACTGCACGGCTTGTGCCTGCTGCCTGCACTCTGGTTGGGGTATTTGGTAGCCACGGATGGTTTGGGGGCCAATCCTGCAGAGGCTTTGCTGCGCGCGCTGGGGTTGTGGGC
>NZ_CADEPJ010000253.1 GCF_902829245.1 Comamonas jiangduensis
CTTCAATAGCATCTAAGCGCTGCGGACACTCTGGGTGTCCGGGCCCCATTTCATGCTGTCGGCACGAACGGTGAGAAAAATAGCCAGTCTTGCCCACTTTCCTGTCCCCTAACTTCTTTGTTTTCGGATACGTTTTGCACATGAATTTGCACAAAATCCGGTTTCTTTTGGATCAGCTTAACACGGTGATCGTTGGTAAAAAACAGCAAGTACAAGACTGCGTTGCCTGCCTATTGGCGGGGGGGCACTTGCTGATTGAGGATGTTCCAGGCGTGGGCAAAACCACGTTGGCCCATGCTTTGGCACACGGCTTTGGCCTGAAGTTCTCGCGCGTGCAATTCACTTCGGACCTGATGCCTAGCGACCTCACCGGCGTCTCCATCTATGAACGCTCCAGTGAAAACTTCGTCTTCCACCCCGGCCCGGTCTTCACGCAGGTACTGCTGGCCGACGAAATCAACCGCGCCAGCCCCAAAACACAAAGCGCTTTGCTGGAAGCCATGGAGGAAAAACAAGTCTCGGTGGAAGGAAAAACCCATGCCTTGCCCCAGCCGTTTTTTGTGATTGCAACGCAAAACCCCCAAGAACAACTCGGCACATACCCGCTGCCTGAAAGCCAGCTTGACCGTTTCTTGATGCGCATCAGCTTGGGCTACCCGGATCGCAACGCAGAGTTGCAACTACTGCGCCACCATGGGCACCGTGAACACGCCGATGCGCTGGTGGCCCAAATTTCTGCGCAAGAGCTTGTCGAGCTGCAGCAAGCCGTGCTCCACATTCATGCCGCAGAGCCTTTGCTGCACTACATCCAGGACTTGCTGGAAGCCACCCCCAACGGGCATTTGTTTGTACAAGTGCTCTCTCCGCGCGCAGGCATTGCCTTGCTGCGTGCTGCCAAAGCGAATGCCTTGATCGCGGGCGCGACTATGTCTCGCCAGACGATGTGCAAGCCATTTTTGTGCAAACCATGGCACACCGCCTGCATGCTTTGGCGCGCTCTGGCCGCGGCACCCCGGAGCAAGTGCGTGCCATGCTGGATGCGGTGGCCATTCCCTGATGCCAGATAGCCACCGCCCTACCCGCAGCAAGTGGCGGCAAGCCCTTCACAACTGGGCCACGCGCCGCCAACAAGCCAGCGCCCAGCACCTGCTGCGCCAGCGCAATATCTATGTTCTGCCCGCCCCGGCCGGGGGGGTGCTGGCAATCACGCTGCGGGTGCTGCTGATTGCCAGCATCAACTTCCAGCTCAATCTGGGCTATGCCCTCACATTTTTGATAACAGGCAGCGCGCTGGCCAGCTTGTGGATGGGGCACCGCAACGTGCGAGGCCTGGCATTGCGCCTGGGGCCTTTACAACCCGTATTCCAAGGGGAGCGGGCTACGGTTCCAGTCTTGCTGCACGCCGCCCACGGCTTGTACCACCGCCACGGCGTGTCGCTGGCCATGAACCGCTCGCAAGGCAAGCTGGCATGGGTGCACACCGATGTTGAAGCTGGCTCTACCACTACCGTTGCACTGGGCAGCGTGCCGCACCTACGCGGCTGGCATCGCGTGCCACGTGTGGTGATTGAAAGCCGTTTTCCGCTTGGCGTTTTTCGCCTGTGGAGCTATTGGCAGCCCGATGGCCGGGTGCTGGTGTACCCCGCCCCTGAAGTGCCGCTACCGCCCATTCACTACGACGAGGCCTCTGAACCAGGCTCCCCCCTGCCCCGCAGCGCAAGCAGCACCGACCACGATGGCGTGCGCAGCTACCAGCGTGGCGATGCACTGCGCAGCGTGGTCTGGAAAAAAGCCGCCACGGCACTGGCAGCAGGCAGCGGTGATTTGGTGGTGCGCAACAGCTATGCACAGCACCACCAGCGACTGTGGCTGCAAGCCAAGGCCACCGGTTTGCAGGACACCGAGGCGCAAATTGCGCGACTGACCGCCTGGGTTTTGCATGCCCACGAGCAGCAGTGGCAGTGGGGCTGCAACTGCCCAGCGGCCTAGAGATTGCACCCAGCAGCGGCGATGCGCATTTGCATGCCTGCCTGGCTGCGCTGGCGGTGGATGGAAAAAGCGCGCTCCATGACTAAACCCAGCACCACATTGGCAATATTAGTAAAAAATGCCTCTAGCGCTTGCTGTATCTGCGCTAACAGCTATTAAATATGCAAGCAAACACCGCACCTGCTCTGCCCCGCGAAACTCGGGACACCTTGCTGATACTGGGCTCGGTCGGCTTGGTCCTGTTGCCCCAAGTGGCGTATTTACCCGCATGGGCCAGTGCGCTGGCGCTGTGCATGCTGGCATGGCGCTTGTGGATGGCGCGCCAAGGTCAAAACTTGCCCGGCAAATGGCTGCTGGCCGCGCTGCTGGCACTGGCCATTGGTGCCACGGTGCTGCAATTTCGCTCGATTCTTGGACCAGAAGCGGGTGTGGTGCTGGTTGTGCTGCTGCTGGTGCTCAAAACCCTGGAAATGCGGGCACGCCGCGATGCCATGGTGATTTTCTTTCTGGGCTTTTTCACGCTGCTGACCTTGTTTTTGCAGTCTCAATCCCTGTCCGTGGCCGTCGCCATGCTGCTGGCGGTGTGGGGGCTGCTTGCAGCACTGGTCAACGCACACATGCCCGCAGGCTACCCCAGCCTGCGCCAGTTGCTGCGCACCTCTGGCCTACTCATGCTGCTGGGTGCCCCCATCATGCTGGTGTTGTTTCTCAGCTTTCCACGCTTTGCCCCTCTGTGGGGCCTGCCTGTACAGCCCAACCAAGGCAGCACCGGGCTTTCCAACGATATGACGGTGGGCCAAGTGGCCGAGTTGGCGCAAAACCGCAGCGTGGCACTGCGTGTGCGCTTTGATACCCCTGGCCAGCAACCGCCCCCGCAGCGCTTGCTGTATTTTCGGGGGCCCGTACTCAGCCATTTTG
>NZ_CADEPJ010000254.1 GCF_902829245.1 Comamonas jiangduensis
CCACCACCTTCTTCAGGTTAGCTTCACCCTTTTTGATACCCAAGGCCAAAGGTTCCACGGCCAAGTTGGTGGGCAAGATCTTGTAGTCGCTGCGCTTGTCACCAATCTGGTTCAAAGAACGGGCCAAGCTGGCATCTTCATTCACATAACCCACGGCCTTGCCTTGTTGCAGGGCCACGAAGGCTTGGGGCGATGTGTCAAACGTGATGATGTTGGCGCTAGGCACCGCTTTGCGCATATTCACTTCCATGGAACTGCCCTTGGCAGTCACCACGCGCTTGCCCGCCAGTTCTGGCACATCGTTGATGCCGCTGTTCTTGCGCACCAGCACCTTGGTGCCAGTCACAAAGGTGGTCAGCGAAAAGTCGATCTGTGCTTCGCGCTCTTTGCTGTGCGTCAGCGAAGCGGCCAGCAAGTCGATGTGGCCTTGCTGCAGTTCAGGAATGCGTGCGGCAATCGTGATTTGCTTGAAAACGGGTTTGACGCCCAGCTTGGCCGCTACGGCCTTGCCCAAATCCACGTCGTAGCCCACCAGCTCACGGGTTTTGGGGTCGATAAAGCTCATGGGCTCATCGGTGCCCAACACGCCCACCACCAGCTCACCCTTTTTCTTGATGTCATCGATCTGGTCGGCATGCGCCACACCGTTGACCATCATCAAGCTGGCGGCACTGGCCACCGCTGCAATCCACAAACGTCGCTTCATTCGTTGTACTCCTGATTACTGAAATTGCCCTTTGGCTTTTTTCCTGGGAAATGGAAAAACTTTAGTTGGACCTAATGAACGCTCCCGCCCCACGAGCGCAAACACTCTATCAGTGCTTGATCACTAGTCACAGTTAATACTGTGCGCGCTTGAGCATCACACCTAACGCAAAGTGCGAAGCAGGCACTATGCCAGTATTGCTGTAGCACCCACTTCGGGATAAACCGACATAGCTGCTGCACCTCCTGTATGCAAAAACACCACGCTGCGCGCGCCGTGCAGGAGACCGCCTGCTGCGCAAGCTGCCAGCAGACCAGCAAAGCCCTTGCCGCTATACACAGGGTCGAGCAGCACACCTTCCTGGCGCGCTGCCAATTCGAGCGCTTGATAGGTTGCAGCATTCGGTACGCCGTAGTGCGGGCCTTTAAAGGCTTCATCGACAATCAGAGGTACCCTGCGCGCCACCTCTGTGGGCAACCCTAGCAA
>NZ_CADEPJ010000255.1 GCF_902829245.1 Comamonas jiangduensis
CCGTGGGTGCGCAGCAAGTCCAGGACGGTAGCAAGGACGTGTTCGTCGGGTTCAGGCAACCAGGTGAAGGTTAGCCAGTCGACTTTTGCACCGCCGATGGCGTGGCGGGGAGTTTCCCCCAGTGTTACAGCACTGGGGGAAGCCGAGGCGTGCTGTGCGCGGTGGGAGCGGCTCATGGGTTGGTCTCTCCAATGTCACTGCCCGCAGCCGTGCGGCGCTCCGCTTGCCCAACTGCGTGCTGTGCCATCTGCGAGCCCTTAGCCACGATCGTGGCAACCAGGGCGCGGGCTTGTTGGGTTGCAGTGGGTTTGCGCTTGAATTTGGGGCTGGGCTTTTGTTCCTGCAGGAACTTGGCGATGGACAGCCACTGATCGCGGTTGCGCTGGTTGCGCATGAGGGGGGAGTCGGTCATGCGCCTTGCTCCAGCTTGAATTGCATGAGCAGCGCAGTTGCCAATCTAGACTCTGTGACAACACGCTTAAAGTCTGCACGAAGCATCAAAAACTCAGACTCAAACAAGCCGTCAGACGACAAGTTGTCAAACCCATACTTAGCTTCATGGGCTCTGTTTTCCAGCCAGCGCTGAAATTGCTCAAGCGTTGGGGTGCCCCCCACCTGGTCGACCGGGGCGGAAGCCGCCAGGCGAGCGCTCTGGTCTTGGTGACCAGGCGGGGAACTTGATTCGGTGCGGGGGGTGGTTTTAGACATGCTGGCGGCTCCTGGGTGGGCTGCCTGATGTTCTGTACCATTAGGCAGCGTTTGGAATATCAAAAAATAGATACTCCGCCGCAAATCTATCAGGAAAGTGATATGCCAAACTCATTAGCAAAAACCCTAATCGAGAGGGCTTGCATTAATGCAGGAAGTGCTGTGGAGCTGTCAAAAATGCTCGGCGTGAAGCCCCAGCGAATCACGCAATGGAAGAACGGACACTTAAAGTGCCAGCCAGACGATCTAGCTGCAATAGCCGCTATTGCTGGGTATAACGCTCTCAATGTTCTAGCAGCCGCTACCTTGGAAGCTACAGAAGGAACGGCAAAAGGAGCGGTGTTAGATGCAGCATTGGGAAAAGCGATGAAAGCCACCGGATACGCAAACAACGGTGGTTCGACCCCCCAAAACAGCCTTAAAGACCAACTAATACAATGGGTCTTTTCGTTAAATAACAACAATTACAAGCAGATGCGCGTGCTGCTGGTGAGCTGCATACGGGCTATAAACAGCGTCCATGAGCGAAAAAATATTCTGGGCAATCGTTATTGCAGGAGCTCTGCTGATTCTGTGGGTTACATGGCCTCAAAAGAGCGCCAATGTGCTCCCGTTTAAACGCCCAAAACAAAGACGCAAGACAGAGCGCAGCCATCTGGACACGGTATACAACCCTAAGCAGTACAGACGCCCGAAGCGCTGACGCGCAAACAGCCGTGTTTATCAGCGACGAGCTGGGCGCATGCTTGACCAGGTGCAGTGCCACGCGAATGTGGCCAGTGATGCGTTGACCGCTACGAGGCGGCAGGGTTTGACCAGGTAGAAACGGGAAGCGATGGACAGGCGCGCAGGTGGCCATGTGAGCACATCAAACGGAAAGCGCGCGAGAGAGGGCGAACTGCTGACGACAGGCCCTAAACAAGGCATGCGCGCACTTAGAAATGCCACCCTTTTTGAGTACCGACAACCGTGCCTGTCCAGGTGGCATTGGTGCTGGCTGGTGGCGTGGGGTCTGGGTACCAATCGACATTGCCGCCTGCTAAAAGATTCGTAGGCGTGACGGTCATGATTTCGCAGGTGCCGGGCTCTGGGGCCATAGGCTGGCCGGTGTCGTCGTAGCAGTTGCAGCGGGTGGCAGAGCGCACACAGCCTGCCAGGGTGGGGCCTTTGGGCTTTTCTTCTGCAGCGGGGGCGGCAGTGGCCACGGTGAGCGGGTCAGCGGGTGCAGCGGCGCTTTGCTTGGCGGGTGCCTGAGCGACGGTCTCGAGCTTTTTGCCACCGGCGATGCGATCTTGCAGGCGGTTGTAGAACGTGGGGCCGAGGTAGGCAGCGGCAACAAGGCCGACCAGGACAAACCAGACCAGGCCGGGAATTTTGCGGGGCTGCTTGGTGTGAGCGTCTGCGCTGCGGTAGAGCTTGAAGACTTTTTTGTCGTAGCGCCAGGTCTGCTTGGTCAGGCTCTTGGCGTAGAGCAACTGGCGGCTGCAGTGGTCCCACTCATAAACGATGGTCAAGGGCAAATTAGCCATGCGGCGAACGTGCAGGTGGCGACCGACCAGGCCGTGCACGTGGCGGTCGGTGTTGATAACGTTTTGGGTGATGAGTACGAAGTCGACGCCCATGTGCCGGTGGGTGTCCAGGGCTTGGATTTCGTCGGGGACTTTAGAGCCGTTGGGCCGTGGTGGCCAGGCGCGCTGAAATTCGTCGAACACTATGACTGCGCCAGGCTTGGCCCACAGGTGCCAGTCTTTGAGGCCTTGGTTGTCACCAGCGTCGATGAGCTCGTGGTCAATCAGCAGCCCGCGTATGTTGGTGTAGATGGTGCGGGGGTGCATGGTGGTGACGCCGTCTTCATCGGTCACGGGTACATGCGTGCCAATCAGGGGCAGCAGCAGCTTGGTGATGGCGTACAGGGTTTTGCCTGCACCTGGGGTGCCGGTGATGACAGTGATCATCCTGGGTTCCTTCCAAGAATCTGCGTTGCACGCTGCACTTGCCACAGCAGTAGCTTGGTGGTGATGGCGCCGAGAATCATTCCAAGGCCTTGACCGCCACCGGCGTACAGGAACAGGTTGAGCGTGTCAGCGGGCAGCGTATTGATGCCGTCTTTAACAGCGTTTTTGAGGGTGCTGATGACGAGCTCGAACCCGGTGATGGTGATAACGCTGAATCCGATTGCGGCCAGGATGCGGCCAATCATGGGCTGCAGCATTGCCAGGAGCCATGTTCCTAGTTTCATGTTTCTGCCCTTCCTGGCATGACGATGAACAGCGCTCCCAGGGCACAGAGCAGCAGCAGGATGGGGCGAACGTAGGTGGCGACGTAGTCGCACGTTTGCTCCCAGTCGTAGACCTTGACGGACTTGCCTGCCAAGGTGGCGTATTTGTCCGCAGGACAGGAGCCATTGCCCCAACTGTTTTCTACTGCGTAGGTCACATTGAATGTGCCTTTGGGTATCTCGCCCTCGGGGGTGTCCAGCTCCAGGCAGGCCAGCACGTTCGGGTTCTTGTCACAGAAGTCGCGGTCTTCTTTGCCATCCTCGCGGGGCGTGTCTGTCGACGGTTCCGTCGATGGCTCTGTGCTGCCTTCTGGCGTGGGCGTGGGGCGATTGACCGGGACTGTGTCAACTTGCCAAGGCGCACCAGGAGCTGGTGCAGGAGTTACCTTTGTGCCTGGCTGCACGTAGGGCTGGTTTTCTGGAGAGGCAGGAGCGCTGGGGTTGTAGCTGGGATTGGCTACAGGGTTGCCGGTGGGGATAAAAACAGGCTGTATATTGGGTTGCTCTACAGGCAGAGGCACGGGGATGTGCTGTGGCACATCGTCGGGCATGGGGTGCTTGATGATCTCTTCGATGGCTTCCTCTTGAGTGATAGTCTTAGGCGGTGGGGTTTGTACACAACCAGCAGGGGTTACATACCAACCAGAAGGGCAGGACGACTTTCTAGAGGAAACCGAGGTTCGAGCACGAGCAACGAAACCACCAGTTTTGTAATACAAGTCGACATAGCAACCGCTGCCATCAGCGACGATATTCTTGTAGTCGTAGTTGTAAATGTACGAAGAATTGCAAGCATCTAAAACGGTTGAATGCCAAGTTCCTATGGAATCAACTGAATATTCTTGTCCGGTAGATTGAGGGTAGCCCTCGGAATTTGGTGATTGCCAAAGCCCTGAGGCTTCGTCATAAAAAAGGGCAGCAAGGCCGAGCCAGCCAGCGATGGAAGCTGCGGTGCGGATGCCGGGGTGCAGCATGATGGCGGTGGCTGCGACGCGGGGGGCGTTGGCAGCAAAGCGCATCGTTGCGGGCATGGAGACAGCACGCCCGCCAACATTCAGAGATGCATTGGTGGAGACAGAGCCACTAAGGAACGTTGCACCGTTAGCAGCCTTGGTGCCAGTAAAAGCGCCACCAGCACCGCCACCAGCAGACCAACCAGCGGGGGGCGTGGCTTGTGCGTATCCAGCATGAGCTACTTGAAGGCTACCCAGAGCAGCAGCAACAAAAAGCCCGCATAGAACATTTCGAGCGAACTGAACATGTGGGCTCCTAGTCATGATCTGGGTTCACAGAGAAGATGTTGAGTATCTGTTTGGAGCACCAGACAACGATCACCACCACCAGCATCAGGCCGAAGGCCGTGGAGAGGTCTTGCAGGCGTTCCTCGTCCGGTGGTGCTGGCTCGACCTGCACAACGACCGTGAGGGTCTCTGTGCTGGCCGTGGCGGTGTTCGTGTCTGCCATGGCTTAGCGCCAGCCCAGCTTGGATGCCAGCTTGAGCAAACCCCAGACAGCTACCATGGCGCCGATAACCAGGCCAACAGCGGACAGCATGTCAGCTTTGGCTGCATCGACAGCAGTGCCAACGGCTTCAGGCAGTGCAGCATGGGCAGTGCCAACGGTGGCGAGTACAACGGCCGGAATGGCGGCCAGGCGGGCTTTGATTGCGTTGGACATGGTGTCCTCCTTTGAATACTGCGGAATTGCAGCCGGTAGCCCTGCACGCAAGGCTACGAGCTGAAATCAGCGCTTATGCAGCCTTGGCAACGCTAGTTCCAGGAGCGCGAACAGGCTGGGGGTCGTTGGGGACGACAGAGATGCTGGCGATTTCTTGGACACGCTTGCCCCAGCGCATGACATCCTGCATTTCCAGGTCGCAGTAGGCGGGCAGGTTGACGTTGTCCAGCTTGCGCAGGACGGCGGGTTCGCATTGGTATTCAGAACCCATCATTCCGCGGGCACCTTCACCAGCCATAGGCAGGGCGGCGTGCAGCTTGCCGATGGAGTAGGGCTTACCGGTGGCTTTGGCGACACCTTCCGAGATCTGTACTCCGATTACGTATGCTTTCATGGCCTTAGCTCCTTCATTGAGGGTTTTGCGAGAGACGACCCCGCTATAAATCCGCCCAGGCTGGCCTTTTCCAGTCGTCTTGGAATGCCAGGGCGGGAAATGACGTCCATGAGCTCGTCGGAATCAACCTGTCCACGCAGTACGTTGACCAGTTTTCCGTAGGCTTCACGGCAGTAGCTCACCATGCGTTCGGCGGTCAGCTCACCTTCTTTTTGGTGGGTTTTGATGCGCTCACCGGCTACGGGAAGCAGCTGCTGGAGGCATTCGTAGGCACCGACGAAGTACTCGTCACGGCGGGTGAGTACATCGAGCGGTATGTCGCGGTCTTTGCGGCGCAGCTCGACCTCAAAGCGCGTCCATTTGTCGCCAGAACCGGGCATAAGCTGGAGGCCTTTTTCGTAGGCGCGCAGCATCTTTCCGTTCTCGCGGCGGCCTATTTCCAGGGTGCGCCCGTAGTACGGGGTTTCTGAGAGCCAGTCACCGGGCGTGCTGTGGCGTGGTGGGGCTCCTGTGCCTGCTGTGAACAGGCCTTGGCTGAGCCATTCGCGGGCGTCGTCTACGGTGAATTCACCTTCCAGGCAGTCGACAGCCAGGTCGACACGGGTGATGGTGCATTCCCAGGCGCTGTAGAGGAAGTCCTGCATGCCTTGCCAATTGGTGACCTTGGAGCAGCCAGAGCCGGAGAGGTCAAGGCGGGCACGGCCTCGCATGCGGTCGCCGCCCCAGTCCAGGAGGCCTACTTGGTGCCGGGCACCGTCATCCAGGAGCACAAAGAGGCGTGCACCGTGCTGAAACCCAAAATGGCCATTTCCATCCTCTGCATGAACATTCAAACCGTGGGTGCGCAGCAAGTCCAGGACGGTAGCAAGGACGTGTTCGTCGGGTTCAGGCAACCAGGTGAAGGTTAGCCAGTCGACTTTTGCACCGCCGATGGCGTGGCGGGGAGTTTCCCCCAGTGTTA
>NZ_CADEPJ010000256.1 GCF_902829245.1 Comamonas jiangduensis
CCCCATCATTGGCGTGGGCGGCATCATGAGCGGCGAAGATGCCGCCGCCAAAATCCGCGCGGGTGCCGATGCGGTGCAGATCTACAGCGGCTTGATCTATGCCGGCCCAGGCTTGGTAAGCGATGCAGCCCAAGCCATCAAGGCCATGCGTTAATTTTTCGTAAAAAAAGGAGCTGCCAGCGTAAGTAAAACAAGGTTTTCGGCATCATTACCATCTGAAATCCTTAAAAATCAGGCGCTAGCAGATATCAATACAAAAGCCCGGCATGCCGGGCTTTTGTATTGAATCAGCGCAAACGCCGCACTCAGCGCTTGAGCTTGCTGATCAACGGCAGCGCCAAGCCACCATAGCGCATCAACTTGCGCGGGCCAACCATCACAGCCAGCCCAGCCACCGCAGCTGTCGCTATCGGGTGCAGCTTGGCAAACACCACCAATCTTTCCATCAGCGGAGCATCTGCGGGCACCGTGTCTGCCTGCGTGCGCAGCGCCTTGGCTTGCTGCTGCGCATGCTTGGCTGCCACCCAGCGGTCACGCTGCATGGCAATGCGCTTGAGCACCACGCGCTCGGCCTCACTGGCTTGCTGCCAGCGCACATCTTGCTCCAAAGCCGCCACCGCAGAGATGACCAGCGGTGCTTCGGCATGTGTTGGCACCGCGGTTGCGGAACTAGTTGCCAAATTGTTCACAGCTTCTCCTTCAACAAAGCCCAGTCCTGCGCCAACTCTGCACGCGTTAGCGCAAAGGATGGCTGGACTTGCGCAGCGCCGACAACAGCACTACCAGCGTGCCCAGCCATGCAAACATCCAAACGCCCGCAATCACCCAAACCACCACAGAGCGCTGCGGCGAATCCCAAAAGTGCACCAAAACGGCCAGTGACAGCAGCACCAGGGCCACAATCGTCAGACCGCCCATCACAATGCCCAGCACCAAAATGGTTTGCAGGCGCTGTTTCTGCGCAGACCATTCCAGACGTGCTAGCGCAATGCGGTCTTCTGCCGCTATGGCTCCTTCATTGAGATTGGCTCGCATGCGAGCAGACAAGTTTTCCAATCCAAGAATCGACATCCAATTCACGGCAGATTTCCTTTGCAGGGCTGTAGGCAGAAGGTGTAAACAAGCTTGAGCGGCTGAGGACCACTCACACAACCCAGCACAGCACAGCAAATCTTTGATTTGCAATGGATGCAAAGCGCGAAGTCGTAGGCAGTACAGCTGTACTACAGGCTACGCAACCACGCACCAAGGGTTGTGTTTGCGCGTTTTAGCGGCGTGCCAGCAAAAAGCCCAGCAATGCACCTACTGCCAGTGCAGCACCAGCCACGCGCCACGGCTCGTCGTGGGCGTAGCGGTCTGCCACATACGCCGCTTCTTTGGCTTGGCGTGCTGCCTCGTGCGCCGCATTCAGGGTGCTTTCACGGGCACGGTACACACCGTCATCGAGCTTTTGGCGCAGCACGCTGATTTGGGGAATAGAGTCCAGATCTTTGCTGGCCAGCAGGCCACGCACATCCGTCACCAGCTTTTCCAGATCAGCTTGGGCAGAAGAAACAGTGTCAGAAAACGCCATGATAAAAGCCTTTCTTGGTCATTAAATGGAAGAGAAATCACCCGCCACGGCCAAAGACCATAGCAGCAATGTTGGATGCCATCTTAGCGAATGCATGGGCACCCACAAGTCAGCCTAGGCCGCAGAACATCAAGATTTCTTGGTTAATTGCAGCAAAACTTCATCGGCAATCGCCATGCAACTGGTCAGCCCGGGCGACTCTATGCCAAACAAATTCACCAGCCCCGCCACGCCATGGGTGCCTGCACCTTGAATCACAAAGTCTGCGGCGGCATCGCCCGGCCCTGAAATTTTGGGACGCATCCCCGCATAGCCGGGGCCAAGCTACCGGCTTTCAGACCAGGCCAGTACTTGTTGACCTCTGCATAAAAGCCTTCACAGCGCTGGGGATCCACCTCCAGTTGATCTGGGCTGTCTACCCACTGCACGTCGGGGCCAAATTTGGCCTGTCCCCCAAATCCAGCGTCAGGTGCACGCCCAAACCAGCCGCCTCAGGCACGGGGTAAATCAAATGACTGAACGGCGCACGGCCGCTGAGCGTGAAATAGTTACCTTTAGCGTAAAAAGCCTGCGGCACATGGCATGCATCCAAACCCTGTATCTTGCTGGCTACGCTGGGAGCAAACAGGCCCGCGGCATTCACCACCTCCTGCGCCAACAACTCGGTGCCATCTGCGGTGCGAATCAATATTCCATCCGACTGCACCTGCGCAGACGCTACCGGTGACAGCAACGCCAGCGCACCCCCAGCATTTTCCATATCGCCCTGCAACGCCAGCATCAGACCGTGGCTGTCCACAATGCCAGTGCTGGGAGAGAAAGGCTGCATGGCATTCCAGCTCGGGTTCAAGCGCCCTGGCCTGCTCGCGGCTGAGTAACTGCAAGTCATGCACACCATTGGCAGCGGCCTTTTTTGAATGTGTTCCAGCTGTGCCACTTGCTCGGCACTGGTTGCCACAATCAGCTTGCCACAGCGACGCACATCCACGCCTTTTTCTGCGCAAAAGGCGTACAGCTGCTCTTTGCCTTTCACACACAAACGCGCTTTGAGCGAGCCTGTGGGGTAATAAATACCGGCATGAATCACCTCACTATTGCGTGAACTGGTGCCCGTGCCAATCGCATCAGCGCCTTCCAAAACAATCACTTCCCGACCGGACTGGGCCAAGGCTCGGCCCACAGCCAGCCCCACCACACCTGCCCCAATCACCACACTTTGCACTTGATCTACCACGTATGTCTCCCTGATGTACTTGTGCCTAAGCATGCAAGCGTACGCGCAGAATTGCCTTGCAAAGCTTAATAAATTCTTACGCCATCGCCTTGCTGCATCTCCCCCAGAGAGACTCAGTTTTCCTGCAAAGTCGGCGCAAAACTGCGGTGCTTTCTGGTCAAAGGGCTTGGCATCTATTCACAAATCATTACACTGCGACGTTCAATCCCAAGAACGTCAACAGCTACCACACAGCATGCCGTGGGAAGCAGGCCCATCCTGCCTCTGCATGTTTTGCCTACTGATTCTTGCAAGCGACTGCCAGGGCAGCCAGTCGTTTCCCCTAACAGCTGCCTGTATTGCATTTTTCCCTCAACACCATGGTTGCAACCATTCTCGTCGGCATGCTGTGTGCCCACCTGCTGTGCTTTTCAGCCATGTTTTTGCTGATCAGCAAACGCTTGCATGGCAAAAAGATGGGGATGGATTTTTTTGCCCTGGGCAATCTTTTGCTCGGGCTGGCCTACATCCTGCAACTGGCTGAGGGCGGGCCCACATGGAGTGCCGTGAGCGTTATCAACCACACGCTCACACTAGCCTCCCCAATTGCCTACTGGCTGGGCGCGATGCGCTTTTTTGGCCACATGGTGCCTTTGTGGCGCCCATTGATTGTTTTTGCGGTGGTGTATGGCTCCGCACAAGTGCTGGTGCAATGGAGCCTCGGCCCCACCGCGCGCTACGCGATGCTGGCGGCCATGTCGTCGCTGCTGTTCTTTTTAATGGCTCTGACTGTCATCCATGGCGTGCGCACTTTTGCTAAAGATTTGTATGCCGAAATGGTCTTTTTTGCCCTGCTGATCAGCGGCATCTGTGTTCTCAACGCCTTGAAATTCATCAAAATTGTGGACGGTGGACTGGACGCACTGCAAATGGACAACAGCTTCCAGACAGTGTTCTACATTTACATGTCTTCTTTGGCCACTATTTTGCCGCCCTCCATCGTCTGGTTGGTACTGCGCCGCTTGACCGATGATTTGCGCGACGTGGCCGCACGCGATCCGATGACGCAGTTGCTTAACCGGCGGGGTCTCTCAGAAGCGCTGCAGCTGTTTTTCCATACCCGCACCACGGCCCCAGCCTACTTGCTGCTGCTGGACGTTGACCACTTTAAGCACATCAATGACACCTACGGCCACACTGCAGGAGATGCAGTGCTATGCCACGTGGCACAAGTGCTGCGCACCACCGCACGCCGCGGTGATTTAACCAGCCGCATCGGCGGCGAAGAGTTTGTGCTCATCTGCCTCGACACGGACGAAGCCGGTGTTTTTCGCTTGGCAGAGTGGCTGCGCGCCATGCTAGAAGCGCAGATCATCGACATTCCGGAAAGCACCCAGCCACTGCGCTGCACGGTCACAATCGGCATATCCCATCCCTTTAGCTCCATTGCAGAATTAGAAGGAGCCATGCGTGCCGCTGACGCTGCCCTCTACCGGGGCAAAGCCGCTGGCCGCAACTGTGTTCAAGCGCCGCTGCCGCTGAATGATTACAGCGCACTGGATGCCGGCAAACCCAGCATGCTTGCACATGAGACTGCGCCAACAACTGCGCAGTCATGCTGAGTGACCTGCCCTCTGGCGCCTCGCCTGCCACCGCTTTGTCTCAAGCAGCCTAGCTGCTACACCCACCGCCTACGCTCTGTGAGCACCACCCCCGGGTGGACCGTCAACAGCACTTTCGCCGCGTGGATGCATTCCCACTACCTTTTCATATAAAAACTGCATATATCGCAGATGCAGCAAGCGCTAATAGCTATAAAAAATTAAGCAACGATGCGTGCAAAGACAGCCGCTAAACCTTGGGCGCTCCAACCGAGGCACCCTCGCCCTCAGAGCGATGTAAAGAAAAGACTATTCCGCAAAAGTTGGTAAGTGACCGTCTGTCCTACCCTACAAGCGCCGTTCGTCGGCGATGCTTGATACCAAGGTAAGCAATCCCTGCTTGCCTGCCAACCTGAAGGAGTAATGGAAATGTCGCAACACCAACCGCCACAAAATCCCGGCCAAAAGGAACAGCAGCAACAGCAGCCAAGCCCCAACCAGCAGCAAACGGGCCAAAACACCCCGAAGCCTCAGCAGCAACAGCAGGACGCCAACCAAAAGAGCCACCAGGGTCATCAGCAGCAATCTCAAAAACAGAAACAGCAATAAGCACTGCTTGGTTTTCTCAGGCCAGCCAGATGTTCTGGCACTAGGCCCTGAAATTTATGGAACAGGAGAAGGAATGCATACATCGAACACCGCTTCATCCGTCATCTCATCGTCTCGCGTTAACGGCACCAATGTGTACAACCCTGCTGGCGAAAAGCTGGGCTCTATTGACTCTCTGATGATCGACAAGATCACTGGTCAGGTACGTTATGCCGTCATGGAATTTGGTGGCTTTTTGGGCATAGGCACTGACTTGTACCCCCTGCCTTGGCACAGCCTGAAATATGAACCGAATCAGGGTGGCTATGTAGTTTCTGTCACCAAGGAGCAACTGCATAACGCTCCACGCTATGAAAACAATACGTGGCCAGAGTACACCGATGAATATGGTCGCCGTGTGCACGACTACTACGGCGTGCCTTACATATAAACAGCTGAAACTTTCTGAGAGCACCTACTACTTTGTGTAGTTTTAAGCCAGCGACTGCTGGCTTTTTTTGTTTCAAGCGATCGCGACCAAGCGGCCTTTTCGCTCATGGCATGTTCAAATCTAAACCAAGCTTGCTGGCAAGTGTGAAAGTGAAAAGTACCACGCACACAAGCGCCAGCATGAAAGCAGCCACCACCTTGCCGCCCGTGAGCCACAGCGCGCGCTTGTTCGCCCCCTTCTTACCTTGGTCGTAATGCCACTTGATAGCGAAGAACATGCACGTGCCAAAGATGAGTACCTTGAACGTGACGAAGACTACGGGGGTCCAATCGATCATTGTGAAAATTTCCAACCTATGGCTTGACACTGTCTGCAGTGAGGAATAGCGCCTCGCTGGTAAAAAAGATCAGCAACAGCCAGTCGAAGACTGGTGTCACTGCATCCTTGGTAAGTATTTGCCCTGAATCACATCGGCTGCCGTTAAAAGC
>NZ_CADEPJ010000257.1 GCF_902829245.1 Comamonas jiangduensis
GTGCAATCATCGCGTTTGATCCAGATGCGGGGGCCTCCAACATAAGATGTGATGCGCTGCAATGGCTGCAAAGGCGTGGGCATGTGACCAAGGGAAAAGCGTGGCATGGCAGCCAGACGTTGCAAAGCTTGACTGACGGAAAGAGATGGGGACGAAGAAAGCGACATACAAGAAAACAGCAAAGGGAAACAAAAAAGCGTATAGCCCTCACCCTCGGGCTCCTACACAATTATTAATTGGAACACTTCCCAGTTTGCGCATCAATCCTTGGTGCGCACACCTGCAATGACAGCCCAATCCTCGCTCCAATCAAACTGGAAGGCTTTTCCAGCGCCGAAGATCAGGGGCACAAAAACGCCTGGCCCTGATGTCTGCTCAGCCACATGACACTGAGCCTTCCACACTCTGGAAAAGGCAGCGACACGGTTGTAGGAGCCGGTATAGCCCAGCGCCTGCAAGTCCAGAAACATCTGCTTGATCATGCGCCGCTGCTTGCGAGAGCGGTTAGCCAACCCCACACACCATCCCTCCTCTACAGCAACTGCTGCGGCGCAAAAACACGCAAAGGCACCCTTTGCAAAAGCAAAGTGCTGTATCGCGGCGGACGCTGCAAGCTGCACGGCGGCTTTTCAACGGGTCCGAAAACCCAGCGCAGCAAAGCTGCGAATCGGCGCAACGGCAAAAAAGGCGGACGCCCCAAGAAGAACCGACAAGTCACCCCTAAAACCGACACATAAAACCCAAGCCCATGTGAACCTGACAAAACAGAACATGCCATGCACTTGATGTTGCAGCAGACAGAACTTGGGAAGATGATTGCTTCAAAGGTTCGGATAAGTAGCGATCCACGTATTCCCCCCATGCATTGCTACCTCAGCTACTCAGGAGGCAGGCACAGTGCTTGGGCCATGGTCTGCGGTACGGCGGGGGCTTGCTTGGCTTCCAGCTCCTCCCCACCGGCAATGACCCGCGCCCCGCGCACGGTGCTCGTCGCTGTACCCGGACACCACCAAATGCGTGTCACGCTCGATCAGGTCGTAAACATCAATCGGTCGGCCCCCAGTTTCCTCGCGCCGGGTTTTACGACTTGACCGTAAAAGCCCCTTCGTGAACAAACGCTCAATGGTGGCAACCACATCGTTGTGGCGCGCATCCACTAAATCCGCAATCTCCTGGCTGCTCATGGTCAGTGGCGCTGCTGGATTCATCCGCTCGGTCATTGCTCAGCTCCTTTCTGCCACTGATTCAAAAGCAGTCCCGCGCAACCGACAGGCATCAAGGCATCAGTCCATGGTGGGCAGCAACGCGACCCAGTCCACGGGGTGAGAGGTGTCCACGCGGATGGCCAGCGCTTGCTCGGTAGCGTCCAGTGGCTCACGGCACTTCAGTTGTGCCTCCAACACTGCCAGCGTGGCTTCGGAGGCGTTGCCGCCTTTGCGCAGGCGGCGCTCTACGCGCTCGCGCAGCACATCCAGCGGGGCATCAAAACTCAGGATGCGGCACGGCACTTGCTTCTGCACCGCCAGCGCCACAAACTGCGCCCTGTGCGCATGCGACAAAAAGGTGGCATCGACCAGCACCGGATACCCTGCGCTCAGGACTTGGGCGGCCAGCACGGTCAGATGGTCATAGGTGCGCTGGGTCGCATCTGGTGTGTAGATGCCACCGGGCACAACGCCTGCGCTGGCAGCAGTGGGTGCCAAGCCGAACAGCCGCTTGCGCTCCACATCGGCGCGCAGGCGGACCACGCCACGCTCGGCGGATAGGCGTGCGCTGTGATGGCTTTTACCTGAGCCTGATACGCCGTGCGCCAGCAGCAACCAACGCGCGCGCGGTTGGCGCAACTGCTGTGCCAACGCCAGGTAGCGTTGCACCTGTGCCAAGCTGTCGGCACGCGTAGCCTCATCGCCCGCCTGTGCCAGCCGCAGACCCGCGACCATGGCGCGCACGAGGCACGGTATACCGCGTACCAAGGCAACAGCGCCAGCGCAGCATAATCGCCCGTGTGCTCCAGCCAGCCGTTCAAGAACTGCCATGCCAGATCAGGCCGGCCCTGCGCCTGCAAGTCCATGAACAAAAAGGCGATATCGGCCACCGTGTCTATCCAGCGTAGCGCCTGGCTAAACTCGATGGCGTCAAACAGCTGCGGCTGGCCGCTAATCAGCAACAGATTGCCGAGTGTAGGTCGCCATGGCATTCGCGCACAAAGCCGCTGATCTTGCGCTGGGTCAACAACGGCGCTAAGCGCTGGCCCTCGTGCTGTGTCCAGCGCTGCAAATCAGCCAAGCGGGCACGGTCGGTATCAGGTAACAGCACGCTGGCTAGACTGTCGAAGTTGGCCTGCGCCTGCTGGCGCACCAGCGTGGAGCTTCCCCAGTCGCGGCCTGCGGGGGCCACACAAGCACGGGCATGCAAGTGCGCAACCTGCTGTGCCAGCGTGTCCAGGTGGGCACTGGTGAGCGTGCCAGCGGCCAACTGCTGGGCCAGCAACTGGTCGTCCGCAAAGCGCTGCATTTGCACGCCGTAGTCCAGCACCTCTGTGCCCTGCTGCACCACGTCCAGCGGCACTAGGCGCGGCTGCTGAACTGGCCCGAGCACGGCGACCACCGCCTCGTACATGCCGGGCGCCGTACGGCGGTTGATGCGCAGCTCTTCTAGGCAGGCGGCACGGCGCTGGTCCAAGGTGCTGAAATCCAAAAATCCTAGGCTCAAAGGCTTCTTGAACTTGTAGGCACGGCTGCCAGCCAGCAGCACCCAGGAGATATGGGTTTGCAGGCACTGCGCGTCATCCCCTAGGGCAGCGGGATTGTGCAAAAGTGCCACAAGCCAGGCAGGTTGATCGCAAATAACTGGTGACATGGGGACTCCAAAGTGGATAAATGACTACTTTGGTCATCAGCAGCCAATCGCAATTCTGCGTTGAACGACCGCAACCAGTCGAGGCGGAGTAAAAACACTGCCTTGACGATTGCTCAAATTTAAAATCTTGGCATCTGTATTGAGGTCGATCCCATATGAAGCACTTCATCGAAGGTGAATGTCGAGATCACTCTGCTGCCAGAGTGCCAGGATGACTTCGTTATGGCCAGCTCAGCTGGATGTGGAACTGCAACAAAGGAGGACCAATTGGTATTGCCTGATGTGGAGCTAGCAGTGCTTGAGGATGCTCTTCGGCGGTTCGATGCTGAATTGCGGGTACAGAAAGAATGGAGCGGGTGGGAGACCAGTGCAGCTCAGAAGTTTGCTCTGATCCATGATGGACTTCGGTATCCCCCTAAGAAGATCATCTCAATGGCGACCGGTGTGCCGGTGGGCGAGTTTTCGGGTGGACGTCAATCGAACGAGTACCTCAAGCATCGTGGCTTCGAGATCGTCGCCATTGAGCATGCGGCAAGTGGACCGAATGAGGCCCCGAGCTTTGTGGTCGGAAAGATCTATGACCGCTGGCCGGACATCAATGTGCCTTACGGCGGCAGTCGCCAGAGCGGTATTTCTCCTTCTAATCAAACTCCGGCGATATTCTTGTTCACTGGCAACTCGGGTGAGCAATACGGTTATCGCGATGCATTTGATGCAGATGGCGTGTTTTCGTACACCGGCGAGGGGCAAGTCGGTGACATGCAACTCACCAAGGGAAACTTCTCGATCACCAACCATGCCCGAGACGGCCGCGCACTGCATTTGTTCGAGTCCCTCGGGAAGGGCAAGGGCCAGAAATACATCGGGGAGTTCACCTATGTGAACCACAGCATCCAACGTGGCCCAGACCGAGATGGGAATGATCGGCAGATCATCGTGTTCCATTTGGTCCCGGTAGGCAGAGAGACCGATGATGTGCCACCAGAGGAGATCGACGCCCCCCCCTTAAGTGCATCGTTGATGGACCTAGCAGAAGCTCGCAAACGAGCTCTATCGGCATTTGGCGCCAATGAGGGAAGCGGTGGCAAGGAGGCCAAGAGAAAGCTGTATGCCCGAAGCAAAGCCGTTAAGGACTATGTGCTCCTGCGGTCGCGCGGTGAGTGCGAGTCTTGTCACGAGCCTGCGCCATTCAAGCGGGTCGATGGCAGCCCTTACCTGGAGCCCCACCATACAACCCGCGTCTCGGATGGGGGGCTAGACCACCCACGATTCGTTGGTGCAATCTGCCCAACCTGCCATCGCGAGATTCACCACGGCCTCGATGGCAAGCGACGCAATGCCGAGCTGACCGAATACCTAGCCGACATCGAGCCTTTCACCTGAAGCCCAATCGATGCTAGACAAGACGATCCGCGTTGCGGCAGCCGTAATCTGTCAA
>NZ_CADEPJ010000258.1 GCF_902829245.1 Comamonas jiangduensis
GGCAAGAGCGTGGATGTGTTCTGGCAAGGTGCCGAAACCGTGATGGAGCGCAATGTGCAAGCCGCGCTGACGCCCGCGCTGGAGCACCTGCTGCGCAACAGCGTGGCCCACGGCATTGAGACGGCGCCGCAGCGCAAAGCAGCCCAAAAAGCCGCCACCGGAAAAATTCTGATCCGCTTGCACACCGCCGGTCACCAGCAGGTGCTGAGTATTTTTGACGATGGCGCTGGCCTGAACACCGAAGCCATTCGCCGCAAAGCCCTTGCGCTGGGCCTCATCTCCGCCGAGGAGCCGGTAGACCACGCCCCCGCTGCAGCGCTGATCTT
The DNA here is from genome assembly GCF_902829245.1 of Comamonas jiangduensis. Classification (GTDB taxonomy): domain Bacteria; phylum Pseudomonadota; class Gammaproteobacteria; order Burkholderiales; family Burkholderiaceae_C; genus Comamonas; species Comamonas jiangduensis. The sequence continues at coordinate 327 of NZ_CADEPJ010000258.1, forward strand.
GCACCCGGGCTTGAGCACCGCCAGCATCGTCACCGAACTGGCGTGCCGAGGCATTGGCATGGATTCCGTCGTTGACACTATCCATCAACTCCACGGCAAGCTGCATGTGTCCAGCAACCCTGGCAAAGGCTGCCGCGTTGACACCACCTTGCCTGCCCCCCCCCAGGGGGAGCAAGTGCTGGCCTTGCGTGCGGGCAGCTGGCGTGTTGCCATTCCTGCGCGCAGCCTGGAGACAGTGCGCCGCATTCCCGCCGCCGTGGCCGATCAGGCCCTGGCCCAAGGGGTGCTGCAAGACAAAGCCGCTGCACCCCTGCCCATCTATTGGGCTGGGGCTGTGTGGCAGCAATCCAGCCGCAGCCTTGAGCCGCCGCTTGATGGCCAGCGCAGCTTGCTGATTGTGCGCGGCGATACGGCACGCTGGGGCGTTATCGTGGATGAGGTGCTGGGCACCCAGGAAGTGACGCTGCAAGCGCCTGCCGATCTGGAAGTGCCCATTCCCGGGCTGCTGGGCACTGCGGCGCAGCCGTCTGGCCAAGTGCTGCAAGTTTATGAGCCAACGGCGGTGCTGAGCGCGCATGAAATACGCTTGCTGAACCAGCATGATGCCCAGGCGGCTGTGGCGGAGCCACACCACGAACCCGAGCGCCCCCTGGTTTTGCTGGCCGACGATTCCATGAGTGTGCGCCGCCTGGCGCAGCACCTGCTGCAAGCCAGTGGCTACCGTGTCGCCACCGCTGCCGACGGTCTCGAAGCCCTGCAGTTGCTGGAAGAAGGCCATCTGCCAGCGCTGCTGATTGTGGACGTGGAAATGCCCGACATGGACGGCATGGAGCTGCTGCGGCGCGTGCGGGCCGATGCACGCTTTCAGCATTTGCCGGTGGTGATGCTGACCGCGCATGCCGCAGGCCCTGTCAGCCACAAAGCCATCAGCATGGGTGCGCAAGCGTTTTTGACCAAGCCTTATTCACCCAACGAGCTGCTGGCCCAAGTGCGCCGCTATGCCACGCTGACCAGTGTGGCCTGAAGGGCGCAACGCGCCACCGTGATCGCCGGGGTTGCCATGCAGGCAGCTTGAGCTGTCGCTGTGCATATCGATGTCGATGCCGACCAATCTCCTGCGACGCCCCTGCCTCAGTGCATGCCCGCTAGCAGCGGGTACAGCGACAGCAGCAATAAAAATGCCATTACCCCATTAAAAATCTGCAGCGCGCGCGCAGATTGCAGCCCGCGCCCAATGCCGCTGCCAAACAGTGTCCAGACGCTGATGCACGGGTAGTTCACCACCAGCATGACCACCGCGCCCAGCGACAAACTGCTCCAGTACGCATGCGGTGAGGTATAGGCCGCCACCACCCCCACCGACATCAGCCACGCCTTGGGATTCACCCACTGGAAAGCCGCTGCCTGCCACACACTCAAGGGCTGGGGCTTGGCAGCGCTGGACTGCGCGCGCCCTGAGGTGGCAATTTTCCAGGCCAGCCAGACCAAATAGGCTGCACCCACATACTGCAGCACGGTGTACAACTGGGGCATCTGTTCAAACACGGCACCCAGCCCTGCGCCCACCATCAGCAGCATCAATGCGCAGCCCAGCGTAATCCCCAGCATATGGGGAATGCTGCGCTGGTAGCCAAAATTGGCGCCCGAAGCCGTCAGCATCACATTGTTGGGGCCCGGCGTGATGGAGCTGACAAAAATAAACGTCGCCAAGGGCAACAAAGCAGGGCTGCTGGTCAGCGCAGCCACATCAAGCGGCAAATTCATACAAGACTCCGGGAAGGCAATGCTTGCATGCTAGGGGCATTCACCCATACAGTACCGGTACACATCACCAAATCACTTTACCTACTGTATGGCTCCAAACACCCAGACAGTTGCCAGCAATGCACTGGGCTGGCAGCCCCAACGCACGCCCGGCATGCCGCCGCTGGTGGATCAATTGGTGCACCACTGCCAGCAATTGCTGCAAAGCCACAGCCTGCGCGCAGGCACGCGCTTGCCCTCGGTGCGCCAACTGGCTGATAGCGCTGGCGTCAGCCGCGATACGGTGGTGCAGGCCTATGACCGCTTGGTGGCCCAAGGCGGTATTCACTCACGCCCCGGTGCTGGCTTTTATGTGAGCACCCAGCGCATACCCCATAAGGGCTCAAGCCCCAAAAACCTGCAAGCCCCCAGCTTGGCACCCGACGCCGCTTTTGATACGCCGTTTTTGCTGCGCAGCATTTTTCGCCAGCATGATGGCGTGCATTTCGATGGCAGCACGGGCATGCTGCCTGCCAGCTGGATGGATCACGACATGCTGAACGCCGCCGTGCGCGCCGTGGGGCGCAGCGCGGGCATGCAGTTGCTCAGCTACGGCGCCCCACAAGGCTACGCACCACTGCGCCAGCAGTTGTCCGCGTATTTGCTGACACAGGGCTTGGCGGTGGACCCTGAGCAAGAGTTGATGACCGTAACCGGCGTCACGCAAGGCATGGATTTGGTGCTGCGCAGCATGCTGCGCCCCGGCGATGCCGTGCTGGTGGAAGACCCGGCCTGGTTTTTGGTATTTGGCCTGCTGCGCTCTTTGGGGGTGCGGGTGGTGCCCGTGCCGCGCCTGCGCGACGGGCCCGATATTCAGGCCTTGGAGCAACTGGCCCAGGCGCACCAGCCCAAGCTGTTTATTACCAACTCGGTGGTGCACAACCCCACGGGGTTTGGCTTGTCGCTGCCTGTGGCGTATGACCTGCTGCGTTTGGCCGAGCAGCACAATTTTCTGATCCTGGAAGACGACACCTATGCCGACTTTGTGGTTCAGCCCACGCGGCTGGCCACCTTGGACCGCTTGCGCCGTGTGCTGTTGATCGGTGGTTTTTCCAAAACTTTGGCGGGCAGCCTGCGCGTGGGCTATATCGCGGCATCGCCCGCGCGGATTCAATCTTTGACGGACGCCAAGCTGCTCAGCGGCCTGACCAGCCCCGAACTGGGTGAGCGCGTGGGGCACCGCAGCCTGGCGGACGGCCACTACCGCTAACCCGGACAACGCCTGCGTGAGCGGCTCGATGAAACCAGCCACCGGGGCAGG
>NZ_CADEPJ010000259.1 GCF_902829245.1 Comamonas jiangduensis
GTGGTAGCCCGCACGCGCTTGCAGCCAGTGGCGCAGGGCGCCATCCAGTTTGGCGGAGATAGGCAGGGTGCGGCTTTGCTTGTCGCGCTCACCCTCAATTTGCAGCGCCACGATGGTGCGGGGCGCTTGCTCTTGCTCACTCCAGCGCAGGTGGCCAAGTTCCAGCAAGCGCACTTCCTCGGGCGTCAGGCCCAGTTCCATCAACAGCATGAGCACGGCGCGGTCGCGGCAGCTGATGAGGTCGTCCGGCTGGGGAATTTGCCGCTCCAGCGCCCGCCACATCCGCGCTGACAAGACGGCGCCTTTGGGGTCTTCACTGGGGGGCATGTCTTGCGCCGTAATCCCTTGCGCCGGATTGCTGGCTGCCCAGCGGTGCAGCACGGCGTGGTCATACACACGATCGAGCACGCGCCAGTAGCGCCGGCGGGTGATGTCGCTGGGCTTGGTGTGTTTCGGGCTTTGCGGGCCGTGGTTGATGAAGGCCAGCACCTGCTGCGGCGTGGCATGCGCCCAGGCGTGGGGATCGCCACCGCCGTCAGGGGCCAGAAAGCGCAGCCACGAGTGCCAGATAAACCCGTACGGTTTGGCTGCATTGGGGCTTAAGGGCTCCCAGGGGTTTTGGCCGCAAGTGAGCAGCCAGTGGTCAAACGCGTTGTCACCGCGCATCGCCACCAGCGCGGGTGTTTCAGGAGCTTCAATACAAGAGGGCATGCAAAAAATAGAGCAACAGGTGCAGTCAGGCAGCCATTGTGCGGCATGTTTGCCCGCTTTTAGTGGGGCAGCGGCTTGGGCTGGGTATGCAAAGGCCGCAAATCATCCACGGCCAGCGCTATCAACTCACTGGCTGTCCCCATGGCATGTAAGGTACTGGTGCAGCCCAGCTGAATTTCATCAACCGCGTACTGGCAGTAATTGATATGGCTGTCGCTCATGGATTGCTCCAGGCGCTGCACCAAGGCGTGCAATGTTTCGGCGTCGTCGATGCCTGTGAGCAGCAAGGCGAGCTGGTCATCCGGCCAGCGCGCCAGGGTGTCGGTGCTGCGCAGTTGCAGTTGCAGCTGCTGCGCCATCAGTTGCAGTGCCCCAGTGTGATCGGGACTGGCGGGTTGTATGGACGGGGCGGGGCGGGCAATTGTTTTGACCAGCATCACGCCCAGATGGGTGGATTTGCGTTTGGCATTCAGCAAGCTGCTGCTCAGGCGCTCCATGAATAATTTGTGCGCAGGCAGGCCCGTTGCGCTGTCGTGCCAATCTACGCTGGAGCGTGCAGCCTCTGGCCCGGGGCGCTCGCTCACATCGCTGATGACGGCAATGAAGTGCTGGGTGCGCTGGTGCTCATTGAGCACCGGAGAGATGGACAGGCGCTGTATCCACAGCGTGCCATTGCGGCGCGTGACCATGATTTCGCTTTGCCAGTACTGCTGGGAAGCCACGGTTTGCCACAATTTACCCATATCGGATGGAAAGTCGGCCTCTTCATAGAGCGCTTCTAATGCCTGGCCCACACATTCTTCGCGCGACTTTTCCATCAGCCGCAAAAAAGCCGGGTTGACGTCGGAGATGTTGTGGTTGGCATCCACAATCGCCACGCCTTCGCGCACGTGCTGGAAGACGCTGGCCGCAATGCGCAACTGGGCGTCGGTGCGTTTGCGCGCGGAGATGTCTTGCAGATAGCCAACAAACAGGATGCCGGAAGGCGTCGATGCTTTACCGATGGCCAGATGCAGCGGCACATGCCGACCATCTTTGCGCTTGCCCAGCACTTCACGGTCAGTGACCGTGATGGCTTTTTCGGGGTGGCCGACGTGTTTTAGAAGGTGGGCGTCATGTTGCTCGGCCAAGGGCGAGGGCATCAACATTGAAATATTGCGGCCAATGACCTCGTCTTTGGCATACCCAAAAATGCGTGCGGCTGCGGGGTTGAAATCCTGTACCAGACCGCGCTCGTTGATGGTGATAACGCCATCAACCGCCGTATCTACCATGGCGTTCAGGCGGGCATCATGCACCGCCAAGGCTTGCCACAAATCGCGGTAACGCAGCACCGCATGGGCCAGCCCCAAAATGACAAACACTATGCCGGTGGTGGCAGCAATCGCCAGCGACAGCGTTTGGTGGTTTTCTAGCCCTGTGGGTTGCAGCTGGCTGGCCATGGGGTGGTGACTTAAATCAAAGCGCATGGCGTGCATGGCCACATAGTGCATGCTGGCCATTGCCACCGTCAGCAGCAATGGCGGCAGCAGCCGCCACGCCCAGTGCAGGTTTTCAAGGCCGCGTTGGTACAGCCAGCGGTGTGTTGCAAAAGCCGCAATTGCAAAGACTGGGCCCAGCAGCAGGGAAAGCAGAAACTGTGGGAGCAGAAAGTGCAGCTGCGCTTGCAACTGCATGGCGGCAATCCCGCTGTAGTGCATGGCAGCAATACCGAGGCCCACCAAGAAGCCGCTGGTGACAATCCGCTGGTTGGAAGGATGCTTGACCAGCAAAGCGTGCAACGCCAGCCAGGCTGCCACCATCCCGGGAATGATGGACAAGAGGATGCCCAGGGTGTCATAGCGCACCGGCATGGGTAGGCGCATTGCCTGCATGCCCATAAAGTGCATGGCCCAAATACCCAGCCCCAGCAGCATGCTGGCGCACAGGAGCAAAACGCGGCGGTGACTGGTTAGGGAAGTGCGTCGGTTGGTGTGCGCCATATACAAGGCGGCGCAGTTGCTGCCAAAGGCTATCAGCAACGACAGTAGAACCAGGGCGGTGTTGTGGCTGGCCTGCACCAAGGGGCTTGCCAGGGGCGTGTGAGCGCTGTCAGAAACAAATGAACCAAGCACGTTGGTGTCCTTTGAAGCAAGTGGGTCGTCAAAGCTGCAATCGAATCAACATTACATGACAGCCTTGATTGTCACTGAACACCGGCAAAAAACAAGCAGTAAGAGTGCGCGGGTGCATGGCAGTGTCTTTGTGTGGCGGGTCAGTACAGATAGCTCTTGTAGAGCGCCGGGTTTAGCTGCGGGATGCAGCAGCGGCCAAGCCATTGCGAAAATGCGCCTGCATAGCTTGGCGCGTGGCTTCGGCGTTGCGGTTGTTGAGATGCTGCATGATGGCGCTGTGCTCTTTCAGGCTGTCTTCAATACGGCCACGCTTGAACAAGGACTGGTGGCGGTTCAGCTTCATGACCTTGCGTAAATCGGCCACGGTTTGCGATAGAAAGCGGTTGTCACACATGGCCAGCAACGCCATATGAAACCGTTCATTGATGTGAAAGAACTGGTCGGCATTGCTGACGGCCTGTTCTAAATCGTGGTGCAATCGTGCAGTTGCTGCAACTGCTCATCGCTGGCTTTTTTCGGCAACCACGGCAGCCGCATCGCTTTCCAGCAAAGACAGCAGGTGGTAGACGTCATGCAAATCTTTTCTGAAACCTCCGTCACATAGGCACCGCGTCGGGGTTTCATGGTCACCAGCCCTTCGGCGGCCAACACTTTCAGCGCTTCGCGCAAGGGGTGCGGCTGATGCCAAATTTTCCACCATCTTCATCTCGTCGATCCAGCTGCCGGGCTCTAATTCCCGGCTGTAAATTTGCTGGCGAACGAGCTCCGCAACCTCTACATACAGAGGCTTGGGAGTGAGCAGGGCGGTGGTTTCCGTCATAGGTTTTTAGGGGCTAACCCTAGGTCTGTGCATGTGGTTATGTATTCATAATTATGAATAATGAGCGGTGCTGATCAACTGGCGTTTACCAGCACAAAACCACAACGGAGACTGTTTTAGCCATGGGTAATGATGTCAAACAAGGCCAAGCTGCGGCCAATGGGAGTGCGGTATTTTCAAGCAACAATTTGGCAGATTGGGAAAAAGCCTCTGCCAAAGCCGCTCCCGGTGGCGATGTGCGCAATCTGAACTGGACAACGCCCGATGGCATTGAGGTCAAGCCGTTGTATACGGCTGCCGATACTGCAGACCTGCCCTATACCGACACCTTGCCCGGTTTTGCCCCCTACATCCGCGGCCCCCAGCCCACCATGTACGCAGGCCGCCCTTGGACGATTCGCCAGTACGCGGGTTTCTCAACGGCGGAAGAATCGAATGCTTTTTATCGCAAGGCATTGGCGGCTGGCGGTCAAGGCGTGTCCGTCGCCTTTGATTTGGCCACGCACCGTGGCTACGACAGCGACCATCCCCGCGTAACCGGTGATGTCGGCAAGGCTGGGGTCGCCATTGACTCGGTCGAAGACATGAAAGTGTTGTTTGACCAGATCCCGCTGGACAAGGTCTCGGTCTCCATGACCATGAACGGCGCAGTACTGCCGATTCTGGCCGGTTATGG
>NZ_CADEPJ010000260.1 GCF_902829245.1 Comamonas jiangduensis
CCCACACGCTCTGCTATGAAAACCGCAACTTCTCCGACCCTGACCCGCCGCCGCCTGGTGGCTGGCGCAGCCGCTGCTGGCGCCACGCTGGCCCTGCCCGGCATGGCCGCAGCACAAAACGCTGCACCCACGCCGCTGGTTGGCCCGTTGGCCCCCAACCCCGTGGAATTCAAGAAAACCATGGCGCAATTCATTGGCAGCGCCAAGCCACAGGCCGAGGGCTTGCAGCTGGACATTCCCGTGCTGGCCGACAACCCCAGCGCCGTTCCCGTAAAAGCCAAAGTCACCCTGCCCATCACCGAGCAAGACTGGTGTGAAGAGCTGATGATCGTGGCCGAACTCAACCCCATCCCCTTGGCCTGCCGCATGCAATTCACGGCCGAAACCGGTGCCGCGGAAGCTGCTGTGCGCATCCGCCTGAGCCAGTCACAGGCCGTGCATGTGCTCGCTCGGATGAAAAGCGGCGTTGTGCTGCAAGGCAAGCAAAACGTGACCGTGGCCGCCAGTGGCTGCGGCATGTAACAGGCAGGAGACACCATGAGCATGAACAAGCCCCCGCGCGTCTGGGTCAGCAATGAAAAGCCCAAAGCCGGCGACATTCTGCGCGTGCGCGCGCAGATGGAACACGTGATGGAAACCGGCCTGCGCAATGACCCAGCCACCGGCAAACCTCGCCCGCGCCACATCATGAATCACTTTGAAGCCAAGCTGGGCGGCAAGCTGATCTTCACGTGGGATCCCGGCACCTCGATTGCCCAAAACCCCTATATCGAATTCACCTTCAAAGCCCGCCGCAGCGGTGAGCTGACCATGCTGTGGAAGGA
>NZ_CADEPJ010000261.1 GCF_902829245.1 Comamonas jiangduensis
GGAGGAAGAGGGGGACAGCACGTCGTTCATTTCAATGCATGCCTTCAGTTGGCGCCATCGGTGATATCCGCAGGAGCGGCCAGCACTTCAATCCAATCACCAGACCATGAGGAGGTATCTGCGGTCAACTCAGGGATGAAAAGCAAGTTTTTTTCCTCAGCGGTCACAGTGCTGTCAGGTTGTTGTTCAATTTCAATACGGTTGCGTCCCGCGCTTTTGGAGCGGTACAGCTGCTGGTCTGCGCGCTCAATCCAAAGTTCGCGGGTGCTGCGAATCCACTGCAATGCGTACGCGCCACCAATACTCCCTGTGACAGCAATTTCCTGGCTGGGATTGATGCGGATACGCAGGGCTTCAATGGCGCGGCGTACGCGGTCAGCCACATTTTGGCCATAGGCAGGCTGGCAGGCAGGCAGCACAATCGCAAACTCTTCACCGCCATAGCGCGCCAAAGTGTCCATGGGGCGCACGCAGTGTGAAAGCGCCGTGGCTACTTGCTGCAACACGCTGTCGCCGATGTTGTGGCCGTAGGTGTCGTTCACTTCCTTGAAGTGATCAATGTCGATCATCAACAGCAGCGCTACGTCGCCAGAGCGTGCTACACGGTCAAGTTCTCGATCCAGCACCGAGTCGAAGTGGCGGCGGTTGGCAGTGCCAGTCAGGGGGTCGCGCAACGAGAGTCCGCACAAACCATCAATGATGGCTTGCAGGTGTGCTGTTGGATTGGTGTGGGCGGCTGGAAGTGCGGCAACTTCAGTCTCGCCGAGCAAGGCCAAAGCTCCGTCTAAGCGGAGCTGCTGCAAAGCCACAGATG
>NZ_CADEPJ010000262.1 GCF_902829245.1 Comamonas jiangduensis
GTGCTGCATCGATGATGGCTGCTTCAGGCCAAGTGCAAGCTTGGTGCAGTGAATGCTTGCGGCTACCCACTTGATCCCAAATAGTGGCCCAAGGGGTCACTTCACTGCCGGTGCCTGCAGTGGTTGGTATTGCGATCAGTGCTTTATGCGCAATGTCATCACTGGTCGCAGGCAGTTGACTTCCTTGTTCCAGTACCTCTAGCAGCTCTTCGAACTTGCCGTTAGGGGTTGCACAGAGCAACGCTTTTGCAGAATCAATCGCACTACCGCCACCTAAGGCCACAATGACTGGAACATCGGCATAGTCGTGCTGCACTTTTTCATACAACGGGGCCAGCCATTGCACATCGGGATTGGGCTGAATGGTGTCAATCACACCACGCAGTTGTGAGCCTAGCAATACGCGAACCCGATCCACGATACCAAGTGCTTGTGCCTCAGGAAACGTCACCAAAAGGAAACCTCGACCAGCAAGCAAAGCTGGTAGCTTGTTCAAGCTATTGATGCCTGTAGTGACATGCACTGGGTTGTGATAATTCCACACAGCAAGAGTCTTTCCGAATATTGAGGGTGCAACTAGCCCTGCGCCTAAAAATTGCAGCGCACAGCTAGTTTTGTTGTTTGAATGAGGTGCGCCGGACAGCGCACCCTTGGTGGCTCAGCCAGCTAAATCAGTGGCGTGTACCTTGTTGAATACGGCTGCGTAGCCAGTTAGAAACCATATCTGCAGTAATGACCATGATGGTGATTACGATGATGCAGGTTGCAGTTTCTTGGTAACGGAACAGCTTGAGACTGCTGACCAGTTCAAAGCCTAATCCACCAGCCCCGACCATCCCAAGCACAGTGGCTGAGCGCAGGTTGACCTCAAAGCGGTAGAGGATCACCGCAATCCATGCAGTAATGACTTGAGGAACAACACCAAATGCAATGATTTGAAGTTGGCTCGCTCCAGCACTGCGAAGTGCTTGTAGTGGTCCATCGTCAATCTCTTCAATGGCTTCAGCAAAGAACTTACCGAGCATTCCCATACCGTGCAATGCCAGGGCAAGCACGCCTGGGAATGGGCCCAAACCTACGGCAGACACAAACACCAGTGCCAAAATCAGTTCATTGATGCTGCGAATCACATTCATAAACTGGCGTGTCACTCTACGAAGCCAGTTCCAACTGTGCAAATTGCTGGCAGCAATGAACGAAAGAGGCAACGCTAACAACACACTGAGCAAAGTTCCCCAGATAGCGATTTGAATGGTTTCGAGAGCGGGAGCCCACAAGCGAGGCAAGATGTTTAAGTCCGGAGGAACGGATCTAGACAAAAAATCACCAATCTGCGGCATTCCACCTGCCAACTCACTCCAACTCATCTGTGCGCCGCCGGCGCTCCAGTGCAAGAGCCACCCAATCGCTAATGCCAAGGCTGAATAGGCGACCCAGCTACCTGTTGTCTCTGGGCGGCCTGCTGTCCAAACCCAACGATCATGGGTGTTATGTATGCGTGGAGCTCCCATCACATTACCCTCTCATTCACAGCCACAGCGTGTGTTGCACCACCTGTAACAGGGACCCAATTGCCCGCACCGTACAAAGACTGTGGCGATGTCATGTGCTCCTGATAGTCAGAGACAAGATGCACTGCATCCGCAGTTACTTCAGTTCTGTGTTGTGCATCAGCATCGTGATAAATCGCATCCAGTGCCTTGGCATCTAGTGCTGCGGGAACATCATTGAAAACTATACGCCCCTGGGCAAGACCCACTACGCGATCACCAAACTCTTTGGCATAGTCCACTTGGTGCAGATTGCAAACTACAGCGATACCCATTTCACGCGTGGCATCCCTCAGATACTGCAAGACGCTGCGTGCTGTTTTGGGATCCAAACTGGCTACGGGCTCATCAGCCAAGATCACATTCGGCTGCTGGGCCAATGCACGGGCAATACCAACGCGTTGCATTTGTCCACCAGATAGCGCTTCTGTACGCTCATCAGCTTTGTGGGCCAACCCTACGCGCTCTAAGCATTCGTTTGCCAGGGTGATATCGCTGTGCTTGAACATCTGCATCATGGATGCGAACGTGCCAACTTGCCCTAAGCGGCCAGTCAACACGTTCTTTCGAACTGAAAGACGCTGCACAAGGTTATGGTGCTGAAACACCATTGCGACATGGCGAGCTAGTTCGCGTCGAGAGTGTTTTTGCATCAAGTCAATACCGCCAACCTGTAACGTACCGCTGTCAGCTTGATTGAGGCCATTCATACAGCGCAGCAAGGTAGATTTACCCGCACCAGATAAACCCAGCATGACCACAAATTCGCCAGCTTTGACATCCAAGTCAATGCCATGTAGCACATGATTGCTGCCATAGCTCTTTCGCAGATCGCGAATCTTGATCATTTCATTTTCCCTAGATCCAGATTCAGGGCCTTCGCAGTTT
>NZ_CADEPJ010000263.1 GCF_902829245.1 Comamonas jiangduensis
GCTCTACAGCAGTGGCTTGCGCGTGAGTGAGTTGGCCCATCTGGACGTGCAAGCGGGCTCTGGGCTGGGGTGGCTGGATCTGCAGGCGGGGTTGGTGCATGTGACAGGGAAAGGCGGGAAGCGCCGCAGCGTCCCCGTGGGGGGGCCCGCCCAAGCTGCGCTGCAACGCTGGTTGGCGCTGCGTGCCAGCCGGTTTGGCGTTCAGTGGGCCGAGTCTGCGCTGTTTGTGGGCGCGCGCGGTGCGCGCATTACGCCGCAGATGGTGTGGCTGCGCTTGCGTCAGCGCAGCCAGCAAGCGGGCCTGCCGGTGGCCGTGCATCCGCACGTGCTGCGCCATTCGTTTGCCAGCCATGTGCTGCAGTCCAGTGGCGATTTGCGTGCGGTGCAAGAGTTGCTGGGGCACGCCAACATCTCCACCACGCAAATCTATACGCGGCTGGATTTTCAGCACCTGGCCCAGGCCTATGAGCAGGCCCACCCCCGGGCACGCAAGAAATCTTGAACGCTGCTTGCTTCTGAAAGAGGAGCTGCTAGCGGATGAAAGTAAAGCTTCTCAAGCTGTTTTAGTGCTGAGAAGCCTGTTTATCGAACGCTAGCCGCTCTTGTTTTTGTACAGCGACATGGTGTGCTTATTGCTTGTTACCTTTTTATACAAGCGAATGAGCGGGACAAGCACCATGGAGTTATTGCTCAAATACGAAGGACACCACATTCCCCCTGGCTGGGAGCGTTTGCAGGGCATGCGCATGGGGCGCAATGTGTGGGTGTTCAAGCTGCCACACCCAGACGCTGTGCTGGCGCTGATGCAGCAACTGGCGCAAGACGTGGACGAGCAAGTGCTGGCCTTGACGCTGGTGGCTGTGGTGCAGGTGGCCGCGCAGCAGTCGCCCGCCCTGCTGCTGGATAACGCCGTGCCGTTCATGGTGCTGTTGACGCGGCTGCGCTACCCGTGGCTGCAAAGCGGCATCGAAAAATATGTGGACGTGCACTTTCAGCCCATCATCGATTTGGCGGATGGCGGGCGCATCCATGCGCAAGAGGCGCTGTGCCGCTTGCGCACCCCAGACGGGGCATTGCTCAACGGCTATGAAACCTTCACCCTGGCGCGCCACCTGGGGCGGCTGGATGCGCTGGATATGGCGTTGCAGCAAAAAGCCTTGCAGCGCAAGGCCGCAGATTTGGAGCCGGGCACGACCTTGTTCTTGAACGTGCTGCCGTCCACGCTCATGCAGCCCCACTGGCCCGCGCAGTTTGTGCAGTGGCTCAGTGACTGGGGCATTGACCACCAGGAGGTGGTGATTGAAGTGGTGGAGAGTGAAAAAGTTGACCCTGCCGGGCTGGCACAGCGCTGTGATGACCTGCGCCGCCAGGGGCTGCGTATTGCGCTGGACGATATGGGGGCGGGCTTTAACTGCCTGTCGGTGCTGGGCATGGTGCGCTCTGACTACATCAAGGTCGACCGGGGGCTGGTGCACGAAGCGCGGGGCAGCCGGGTGCGCTCGGTGCTGCTCGAAGCGCTGGTGTCGATGGCCGAGCGCTTGGGTGCAACCGTGATTGCCGAGGGCTTGGAGCGCACCGAAGATGTGGCGTTTTGCCGCTCCTGGGCATTCATTTGGTGCAGGCTATTTGCTGGCGCGCCCCAGTTATGCACCATTAACGGGCAAGCTGGGGTGCTGCTGCCGACAAAAGCGTGCCCGTGCAGCGCGTGGACCGCTTTTGCATCACCGATGTGATCGAGTCGCCGCCGGCGTTTGATATCCAGGCCCCGCTGACGCTGGTGCGCCAAGCGTTTCGGGAATCGCCAGAGCTGCCGTGGTGCATGCTGACCGATGGGGGGCGCCCCGTGGCCGTCTTGCCCCGTGGGCGTGCGCTGGCGCGGCACACCCGCACGGTGGCGCAGGGCGCGCAGCCGTTGCAGCGCATGCTGCCGTTCAATATGGGCCTGACGGCCTTGGCGCGCAGCCTGTATCTGGAGCGCATGGAGACCACGCCCTGGGCGGTGGTGGATGAGCACGGCTGCTACATCGGCACGCTGGAGCCGATGATGCTGGTCTCTCACCTGCTGGCGCGGCAAGCGCATGGCGCCAGCTTGCACCCGCTGTCACAGTTGCCCACCGGGCCCACGCTGCGCCAGGCGATTGAAATGCGCATTGCCCGCAAGCATGGGCATCTGGAGCTGGTGTATATCGACCTGGATCATTTCAAGGCCTTCAACGACCGCTATGGTTTTGTGCGCGGCGACGCCATGATCCGCACGCTGGCAGAAATTTTGCGCCACGTGTTCGCGATGAGCACGGAGTGCATGCTCGGGCACATTGGGGGTGATGATTTCATCGTGCTGTTTGACCAGCCTGACCCCTTGCTCATTCCCCAGCTGCAACGCGCCATGGCGCAGTTTCATAC
>NZ_CADEPJ010000264.1 GCF_902829245.1 Comamonas jiangduensis
GCCCACAGCCACAGCCACCAGCTTGCCGGATTTGATGTGCGGCAGCGCAGCGACCAAGTCGGCATACATGATGGGCACCTGACCACCAATGGTGTCGGTAATGGCAGGCACGCCCCCCTTGTAGGCCACGTGCTGCATGTCGAACTTGCCCAGCTCTTTGAGCAACTCCATGCTCATGTGGCCAAAGCTGCCTGCGCCGCTGGTGGTGTAGTTGAGCGGGTCTTTCTGCGCCCGTGCGGTTTCAATCAGCTTGGGCAGGGTGTTGACACCGGGCAGCTTGGTGGGGTTGACCACCATGACGATGGGCAGGTCATAAATCATGGAAATCGGCGTGAAGTCCTTGGTCACGTCGTAGCCAGCACCCTTGTAGAACAGCGGTGCAAACAGTGTGGGGGTGGCCAAGGTCATCAGCGTGTAGCCATCGGGTGCTGCGCGCTTGACCTGCATGGCGGCAATCGAGCCCGAAGCGCCAGCGCGGTTTTCCACGATCACGGGCTGCTTCAAACGGTCTGCCAGTTCTTTACCCACAATGCGCGAGACCACATCCGTCGGGCCACCTGCTGGGAAGGGCACGATCAGGGTGATGGGCTTGGCGGGCCAGGCTTGCTGCGCAAAAGCGCTGCCTGCAACCACGGTCGCGGCGGTAGCCAGCAGCAGGCGGCGGGTGATGGTGCGTGTTGTTTGCATAACGGTTGTCTCTTGTTGCTATTACTTTTTACGGTTAAGGGGTTCAGTCGACCTTGGCCTCTGCCAATTCGACCAATGCTTTCCATACGGGTGCCGCCTGCGCATAGGTTTTGCTAAATGCGTCGGGGCTGCTGAAAACGGGCAGGAAGCCTGCGCCGTCGATGCGCTCTTTGACCTTGGGGTCTTGGGCGGCGTGCTGGATGGCTGCGGACAGCGCATCTACCACGGCTTGGGGAGTGCCTGCAGGCAGCGCCATGCCGACAAAGCCTGCAATCGCATAGGCGTCATCGGTCACGCCTTGCTCATAAATCGTGGGCACATTGGGCAGCACCGACATGCGCGCTTTGCCCGTGACGCCAATCGCTTTGAGGCGGCCGTTGTCAATGAAGGGCTTGGTGTTGAGCGCGCTGGAAAAGCACATCTGCAGCTGGCCGCCGATCAGCTCCTGGATCATGGGCGCCTCGCCCTTGTAGGCGGCGTGGGACATGTCGGCGTTCATGGTCTTGCTCATGTACGCGCCGCCCAGGTGTGCGTACGAGCCCACACCCCAGCTGCCATACGAGACCTTGCCCTTGTTGGCCTTCACCCACGCCAGCAGCTCTGGCATGGTGTTGGCGGGCACCGAAGGGTGTACCACCAAGGTCACGGGGGCCGAGGCCAGCTCCGACAGCAGCAACAAGTCCTTTTGCGGGTTGTAGGCCATCTTGGTGTAGAGGTACTGGTTGATCAGCATGGACGTGCTGAGCGATAACAAGACGTTGTAGCCATCCGGTGCTGACTTGGCGACTTGGTCTGTGCCCAGCATGCCGGCCGCACCCGCCTTGTTTTCCACCACGATGGGCTGGCCCAGGCGCTTGCTCATGGCTTCGGCCAGCACGCGAGCGACGATGTCGGTTGCACCGCCGGGGTTAAAGGGCACGATGAAACGGATCGGCTTGTTCGGATAGGCCGACTTGGCCCACGCGGGCAAACCGACCAGGCTGGTGCCTGCTGCAGCAGCGGCGGTGGCCATCCACTGGCGGCGGTTGGGGTGAAGCTTGTCCATGTAATTGTCTCCCTGGGTACGCGTGGGTTCACGCAAAGTGGTCAGGCCTCCTACCCTGCAAGCCGCCCTCTGCTGGAGCGGTCCTGTCACGGGCCTGACCGTCAAAATCAAGTGCTGCTTGGTGCCTCTGGCAAGGTGAGCACACCCTTGTCTTTCAGTGCCTGCAGCTGTGCATCACTCATGGACAGCAGCTCTTGCAGCACCTCGCGGGTGGCCTCCCCCAGCGTAGGTGGGGTGTGGCGAATTGGCAGGCGCTGGCCGTCCAGGCGATACGGCGGTGCAAACACCCAGGTCTGCCCCGCTACGGGATGGGGCATTTGCTGGAAGATGCCGGTTTGCTGGGTGCGCTCGCTGGTCAGCGCTTCGTGCAAGCCTGCCACCTCGCCGCAAGGAATGCCGCACGCTTGCATGCGTGCTAGCAACTGCTTGCGCGGATGCGTGGCGATGATGGACTTGAGCAGCGGCAAAATTTCCAGACGGTTCTTGGCGCGTTCCACGTTGGTGGCGTAGCGCGGGTCTTCAAACAAATCCGGGCGCTCAATCACGTTGCGGCAAAACGCTTCGTACTGGCGGTTGTTGCCCACGCCGATGATCAGCGGGCCATCGGCCGCATCAAACAGGCCGTAGGGCACGATGGAGGGGTGGGCTCTTTTACACATCTGACGCTGCCCACGATACACCTTTGGGAGATATCGGGGGGGGGCGGGGCATTTAAAAAAAAAAAAATACAAGTTACGATATGGACTAAGCTATATTGCATTTGATATTTACCGCAGTATCATATACACGTATTTATCTAT
>NZ_CADEPJ010000265.1 GCF_902829245.1 Comamonas jiangduensis
GCGTAGGCTGCAGGCATCAACGGATTGGGCATTTGCATCATCTTGGCCCAGGCATCCACACCGCCTTGCTCCGCCATCTTGGCTTGAAAATCGGTGAATATTTGTACGTTCTTTTCAATGAAGCTGCCCATGTGGCCCTGCATCGTGTGGCCGTAGAAGCGAATGATGTTGGCCAGCATGGCCTCGGTGAACATCGGCGCTCCGCCTGCCTCTTCTTCCAAAATGATCTGCAGAAAAATGGAGCGGGTCAGGTCATCACCGGTCTTGGCATCCTTGACCACAATGTTTTCACGCTCCATCACCAGTTGCTTGACCTCGGACAGCGTGATGTAAGTGGACGTGGCCGTGTCATAGAGGCGGCGATTGGGATATTTTTTGATGACGCGCTGGTCGCTGGTCGTTGTAGACGATGTAGGTTCTTGTGCGGTCATCGGTAAATTCTCGTGGCGGTATCAATGATGGTGAGGACAAATATGGAGCAGCCATTGTAGGAAAGGCTTTTCTTGCCGCACTGCAGCACTAACCCTAGCCAAATCGCCATCACCATATAAAAATAAGAGCTTACAGCGCTTATCCAGCGCTGCATTTCAGCACTTTTCATACTTTCTCACAAGTGTGGTGATAGACAAGCCATCTATCTGGCGCACAGACAAGTAAGTGCTGTGTGCCATCCGCGCATAAGCGCTAGCCTTAGAAGGTTAGAAGTTCTCACCATGGCTTTGCGTAGCGCAAACATCTGGCACTTCCTCAAGCACTTACGCCCAGTATTGCAACGCAGGCTACAGCACACATTGTGAAGCGGGCGAGCACCTACCACCGACGGCCTATTTGGTGAACCCAGCTTGCGCCATGCACAGCCAATCAGGCATGCTGTGACACAGCCACACCCACTACCAGCATCGCCAGCGGGTTTGCGAACAACGCGCCCGCAGAGAAATGGCGGAAATTAGGTACGTACCGCAGCGGTTTCAGGGCATTCGCAGAACTATTCGAGACTGAACTACATACCTGCCCACGCAAGACCAGCCTTGGTCTTGGTCTTCTATTTATGCGCTCCCCGCATCATTCAGTGCATGCGCGGCAGCAGCGGCCTGCGTAAAGTGCAGCGCCACTTCCAAGCCATGCGCCATGCCTGCCGGGGGGGAGGTAAACACCAGCTGCGCGCCATGCTTTTCCGCGATGGTTGTCACAATCGACATCCCCAAGCCATAGCCAATATGCTGCCTGTCCATGCGCACATGCCGCTGCTGAATCATTTGAATTTGCGCCGGTGTTAAACCCGCGCCACTGTCACGCACTATCACAGCGGCATCTGGCTCGGCCTGCACCTCCAGAACCACCGCGCCTGTGCTGTGGCGCAAGGCGTTATCAATCAAATTGCGCAGCACAATCGCCAAGCTATCGATATCGCCCCACACCCATACAGCATCGTGCGCAAGGGGTGTAATGCAATCCAAGCGCTTTTGGGCATGGCTTTGCTGCCAGAACTCCTGCGCAACCTGCTCCGCCAATTGCACCAAGTTCACC
>NZ_CADEPJ010000266.1 GCF_902829245.1 Comamonas jiangduensis
ACCCACCATCGAGCGCTTGGCCACGGCCCGGCAACTGCTGCTTGAGCCTTTTGGCTTGGATGAATCCCACCTGTCGCGTGCGCTGGCGGAAATCCGCGCCAACCAGGTGGACGATGCTGACTTGTACTTCCAATACACCCGTGCCGAAGGCTGGAGCTTGGAAGAAGGCATCGTCAAGACAGGCTCGTTCTCCATTGACCAGGGTGTGGGCGTGCGTGCCGTCAGTGGCGAGAAAACCGCCTTCGCGTATTCCGACGATATTTCCGAGGCTTCTTTGCTGGATGCCGCCCGCGCGGTGCGTGCCATCTCCGGTGCGCAGCAGCAACGCAAGGTGCGCATCCCCAAGACCACAATAGCGCCTTCGCGCACGCTGTACCCCGGCGTAGACCCGATTGCAACGCTCAACAGCACGGAAAAAGTCGAGTTGCTGGGCAAGGTGGAAACGCTGGCGCGTGCCAAAGACCCGCGCATCGTGCAAGTGATGGCTGGTTTGGCCAGTGAGTACGACGTGGTGATGGTGGCGCGTGCCGATGGCACGCTGGCGGCTGACGTGCGCCCCTTGGTGCGCCTGTCGGTGACCGTGATTGCCGAGCAAGGTGATCGCCGTGAAGTAGGTTCGTCTGGTGGTGGCGGCCGATTTGGCTTGGCCTATTTCAGCGATGCGCAAATCAATGAATACGTGAACGAGGCCGTGGAGCAAGCCTTGATCAACCTGGATTCGCGCCCGGCCCCAGCAGGTGAAATGACCGTGGTACTGGGCCCCGGTTGGCCCGGTGTGCTGCTGCACGAAGCCGTCGGACATGGCTTGGAAGGGGACTTCAACCGCAAGGGCTCCAGCGCTTTCAGCGGCCGCATTGGCGAGCGCGTAGCGGCCAAGGGCGTCACCATCTTGGATGACGGCACCTTGCCAGATCGTCGTGGCTCGCTCAATGTGGATGATGAAGGTTGTGCCACCCAGGCCAATGTGCTGATTGAAGATGGCATCTTGAAAGGCTACATCCAAGACGCGCTCAATGCACGTTTGATGGGCGTGAAGCCCACCGGCAATGGCCGCCGTGAAAGCTATGCTAGCTTGCCCATGCCGCGCATGACCAATACCTACATGTTGGGTGGCGATAAAGACCCGCAGGAAATCATCGCCTCTATCAAGAAGGACTTGTACGCAACCAATTTTGGCGGCGGGCAGGTGGATATCACCAGCGGCAAGTTTGTCTTCTCGGCCAGCCAGGCGTACTGGGTGGAAAACGGCAAGATTCAATATCCCGTCAAGGGTGCTACCTTGGTCGGCAATGGCCCCGAGTGCATGAAAAAAGTCAGCCTGATTGGCAATGACATGCGTTTGGACAGCGGTGTGGGTACTTGCGGCAAGGAAGGCCAGAGCGTGCCTGTGGGCGTGGGCCAGCCCACCATGCGTATCGATGGGCTTACGGTCGGTGGCACTGCTTAAATTGATTTGTTTTGCAGGAATTCTGCTTTCAAATTGAAAAATGCTGATTCATATTTTTGAATCAGCATTTTTTGTGGGTTATTTTGGAATATTCCTGAATTGTGGTTCTTGTGCCTTGTT
>NZ_CADEPJ010000267.1 GCF_902829245.1 Comamonas jiangduensis
GTCCCATTACATGCCTGCGCCAGGGCTCGATAACCACGGCCTATTACAGGTAGCAACCTTTGCTGCACGACAAGACAGTGGCGATCCACTCGACCAAGCTTTATTTAAAGCTTTTGGCACCACCTCCTCGTCAGGCAGGGTGGCTGAATTTCCATTCACGGAGGCGCGGCGTCGTGAGACGGCGATTTGGTCAAAAGATGCTGCTGGCCTTGCTGCGTATACCAAAGGCGCTCCTGAAACCATACTTGCGATCTGCGAGTTACCTGAGCTTGAGCGCAGCCATTGGCTGGATGCGGTGAATCAACACGCCATGTCTGGGCGCAAGGTCATCGGTTTTGCCTGGAAAACTATGCCCGCAGGGGCCACATTGACTCTAGAGCCGGAGCAAGGCTTTCAGTTTGCAGGTTTATTGGCCTTTGAAGATCCGGTTCGTGAGGGCGTACGAGAGGCGGTTGCTGATTGCATGGGCGCTGGGGTGCACGTCATCATGGTCACAGGAGACCATCCTGCAACAGCTACTGCTATTGCACGTTCGATTGGCTTGGGTGGAGGATCGCCCCAAGTGATTACGTTGACATCAGAAGATGATCCTGCCTCAGTCATTGCTTCATGCCGTGCAATTGACGTGGTTGCGCGAGCAACGCCGACACAGAAGTTGGCGTTGGTGCAAGCGTTCCAGGCTCAAGGTGAGTTGGTTGCAGTTACGGGTGATGGTGTCAACGATGTTCCTGCTCTGCGCCAAGCAGATATTGGCGTAGCGATGGGAGAGCGCGGTACGCGCAGTGCGAGAGAGGTCGCACCTGTCGTTTTGCTGGATGACAATTTCAGAACTATTGTCGATGCGGTGGCAGAGGGACGGCAACTTTTTCAGAACCTTCGCCTCGCCTTTGTCTATCTTCTTCTGGTGCATCTACCGCTTGTGATTGGCGCTGCCGCTATTCCACTCATGGGCCTCCCCTTGCTTTTCTTGCCGCTGCATATCGTATGGCTTGAACTGGTGATTCATCCAACAGCAATGATGGCCTTCCAGGACCTGCCCTCAAGTGGGCCACTGGCCCCAGTACAGCGCCAGCGTGCAACACACTTTTTCTCAACCGAAGTCTGGTGGTGGATTGTTCTGGCAGGTGGATTAGCGAGTGTTGCAATAGTGTGGAGCTACCTGTATGCACTCGGTACAGAGAAAACCGTGGAGCATGCACGTGCGATGGCTATCGCTGTATTACTGGTTTCCAGTGCAGGCATCACCAGCGGACTGACCAGATTGCGTCGCGCAGCAGCACGTTGGTTGGTATTTGGAACGCTGCTATCACTCGTGCTGGGCATTCAGTTACCTGGACTCAGCCATTTGCTGAATCTTCAGCCTTTGCATGCTTCAGACTGGATGCTAGTGACCTTGGCGTTTTTGGCGTCCATGCTGCTAAGCATGGTCGTATCTTCAAGGCTGAGGCATCAGCTAACGAGATAAAAAGTCGCGGCTGTCGTCGAAATTACCATGCAAGGCAACGACGGGACGAAATATCTGGAAACGGCAGGAAGTCGCTCCGGGATAGAGAAAAAGCACCTTCGGGTGCTTTTTCTCTATGTATCTCTAAGTCTTTAAACCAATACGCGGAAAGAGCTGTGGAGCAGGTTTGTAGATTCCTAGGGCTGAATACACCGCACCCTGTGCCAGTTGAGCAATGCCGAAAATGTGCTCATATGCAGCAGTGTCGAAGGGCCTGTTGACACAAGACCACCCAATCATCTGATCTAGCTTTTGGCAAAGCTGATCCAGCTCCACAAGCATCAAATCTTTAGTGCGTCGGTGTCCTGAATATTTAACCGCATCAAAGCAGACGATGACATCATCCGCCTTGTGCCTCGCCTGCCAGTCCATCTCCCTAGTGGCACGCATAAAAACGGTTTTTTTGAACTCTACGCAAGCCTGATCGATAACGATCAACGCCTCTTCGATCATGTCGGTATCAATTTCATCGCTCATTTTCAAACCCATTAAAAACGATTCAGGTGATACAACATCCACACACCAGGACTATGCCTAACTAGCGCCAGGCAAAGATTGGTATGGGTTCCTAATGCCTTGGCAAAAACGATCTTACTCTTCGTAGTGCTTGCGTCGCTAGAGATGTTCTTCGCCTCATGTGGATTCAAGAATTGATTGCAATCTGAAAGAATTTGTGGCCGTGGTGACGAGTCTCGCCCATCGCTTCACTTGCACTAAAAAAGCCTAAAAAACCAATCGAAGATCTACCGTTTCTGACGGTTTTTTCAGATGTTCCGTCTGAGGTGCTACAGCAAGCAAGTAGCCAAGGCAAAGGGATTAGGGTCTTGCGAAAGATTTGTAGTCTTTAAAAACTATCGGAAATTCAACATCCCAAACTCAGGATGCTGCGAATTTTTACGATTAAAAGAAAAATAGGCAGCGCACTTCTAAGAAAGTGCTGTTATACTTGCCGAACTTTGCTGATACGCAACAGTGCATGCGAATCTAGCGCAAGCGTTGTGAATGCAAACACAACCATCATCGCATCAGACGATTTTCAATTTTTGCATTTAATGACTTCTGATTGTCATTAAAAATAACCAGACTGCCATTGATAGTCTGGCCTCAGAC
>NZ_CADEPJ010000268.1 GCF_902829245.1 Comamonas jiangduensis
GACAAATGGATGGCTGAAAAACAGTCGAAGCCGATCAGCAAAGCAGGCGCCCTTATGGTTATCTTGCTGTGGACAGTTATTGGCATAGCTTTGGGGTTCTGGGTAATTCCCTGGTTATTTGCATGAGGGACTGCAATGGGGCCAAAGCGCTCTGCACCAACCTTCGACCACTGCTTGCAGATTCCGCTGCGCTGACAGGCAGAAACCACTGGCTTTTCCAAGCCAGCATCTGACAGTTTTTGTCGCCCAGATATATACTGTATGCATGTACAGCAATCGTCTTTTGGCGGGCATGCCCGTTCCAACCACCACCTCACCCATAGCGCTGCCTCTGGCCGACTGCCCGGTGCGTGCGGGCTTCCCGTCGCCTGCGGAAGACTTCAGGGGTGAGCGCCTGGACATTGCCAGCCTGCTGATTGAGCACCCGCACGCCACCTACCTGCTGCGGGTGGCTGGCCCATCCATGCGGGAGTATGGCATTGATGATGGGGATCTGATTGTGGTGGATCGGTCCATTCAGGCACGCCATGCGCACATTGTGGTGGCCATGGTGGAGGGTGAGTTCACCGTCAAGCTTCTTCAGTGTGTTGATGGTGCTGTATGGCTCCAGGCTGGCAACCCTGCCTACCCCAACATTACCCCGCAGGAAAATGAGACGCTGGAGATTTGGGGCGTGGTGACTTCCTGCATCAAACGCTTTGCCCGCTAGCCATGCGACCACACGCACGCCGCCCCTCAGAGTCTGAGCAGGCCATTCCCTACGCCTACCCAGAACACCTGTGCACTGCATTGCAGGGCATGCCTGCGGCCCCGGGCGTGTACATCTTTCATGCACAGGGCGACAGCCTGCCGCTGTACATCGGCAAGAGCGTGAATCTGCGCTCACGGGTGCTGTCCCACCTGCGCAACCCACAAGAGGCGCGAATGCTGCGGCAAGCCACGCACATCAGCCACATTCGCACCGCAGGAGAGATTGGTGCTTTGCTGCTGGAAGCCCAGCTCATCAAACAGCAGCAGCCGCTGTACAACCAGAAGCTGCGCCGCAACCGCCAGCTGTGCGCGCTGCAGTTGCATGATGGCAAGCCCGAAGTGGTGCATGCCCGTGACATGGACTTTGCCAGCGCCCCAGATCTGTATGGCCTGTACAGCAGCCGCACCGCTGCCCTGCAGGCGCTGCATGAGTTGGCCGATGCACATGCCCTGTGCCTGGGGGCTTTGGGGCTAGAGAAGCTGCCAGCCGGCCGAGCGTGCTTCAGAGCCATGATCAAGCGCTGCCACGGTGTGTGCTGCGGGCGTGAAACACCGGCCGAGCATGCCCAGCGCCTGCAGGCTGCACTGGAAGGCTTGCGCATAGCCACATGGCCCTACGCGGGGGCCATTGCACTGAAAGAGCGCTGCGACGATCTACAGCAGCTGCATGTGGTGCACAACTGGTGCTATCTGGGCAGCGCCACCACCTTGCCCCAAGCGCGCAAGCTTGCCAAGGTAGCAGCCGGCTTTGATGCCGACGGCTACAAGATTCTGTGTCGCCAGATCTTGACGGAGCAGCTGCCCATCGTGCAGCTATAGGTGCTGCCATGTTTGCACTGATCGATGGCAACAACTTCTACGTGTCCTGCGAACGGGCTTTTCAGCCTGCACTGCGTGGCAGGCCCGTGGTGGTGCTGAGTAACAATGATGGCTGCGCTATCTCTCGCTCGGATGAAGCCAAGGCCCTGGGCATCAAAATGGCTCAACCGTATTACCAGTTTCGAGAGTTGGAGCGCACCGCCGATCTGGTGTGCCTGTCGGCCAACTTCGAGCTGTACGGCGACATGAGCGCCCGCATGATGGCGATTGCCGCAGGGCTGGGGCCGCTGCAGGAAATCTATTCCATCGATGAAAGCTTTATCGGCGACCTGGAGGGCATACCCGGCCTGACACGCCGGGCGCGGGCCATACGCAGCCGTATTGGACGCTGGACCAGCATTCCCACCTGTATCGGACTGGCCCCCACCAAGACGCTGGCCAAGCTATGCAATCACATTGCCAAGAATGCCGAGCGCAAACCCGGCAGCTACCCGGCAGAGCTGGCACGGGTGTGCAACTGGGCCGAGCTGACGCCAGCACAGCACCATGCACTGCTGCAGCGCACCCCTGCAGGCGATGTGTGGGGCATTGGTCGCCGCATGGCAGCCAAGCTGGCAGAGCAGGGCATACATACTGCATTCGACTTGGCACGCATGCCAGCCGCCAAGGCCCGGGGTACATGGAGCGTGGTGCTGGAGTGCACGGTGCGGGAGCTGCAGGGCACCAGTTGCATCAGCCTAGAACACGCCCCGGCCCCAAAGCAACAGATTGCCTGCACACGCAGCTTTGGCCATGCCATCAACGCCATGCCCCCGCTAGTGGAAGCCGTGAGCGAGTTTGCCACCTGGGCCGCAGAAAAGCTGCGCCACAGCCACCAGCTTGCAGGTGCACTGCTGGTGTTTGCGCATACCTCGCCATTCCGCCAGGGGCCGCGCTTCAATCAGTCCATCACCATCCCGTTACAGCGACCAACGTCAGACACAAGAACACTATTGCAC
>NZ_CADEPJ010000269.1 GCF_902829245.1 Comamonas jiangduensis
GTATTGATCCAGCTGCCTGCCTTGCAGTTCGCGCTCCACCATCGCAAGCACCGCGGCTTTCTTGTCCGGAGACAGGTACTCAGAAGACAGATTCATACTGCACCGCCCTTCAGGGCAGAGGCCACCGCCAGCAGTTCCTTGGTGCTGAACGCCTCCAAGCCAGGCGGTGGAGGCTCTGGCATCTCTTCACGAATGCCAAACGCTTGGCGCTCCAGCGCAATCAACCCCTTCAAAGACTCGGCCAGCGACCGCATGGTGCTCGAGCGCGACTGCAACGAGCCAGCTTTAGCCGCCATTTCAGCCAGCTTGGCGCGCTTTTCCTTGGTCATTTCTTCGGGTGGCGTGCTGCGCAGAATGTCAGCTGCCTCTGTGATGAGCGCCGGGTCAGCGCTTTGCTGCTCCAGCTCAGTAAGCATGCCCATGCACAGGCGGCGGGCACGCTCGATGTCGGCGCGGTGGGCAAGCCGGATCGTTGCCTGCGTGTTGGCGACCGCCTCGACCGTCGCCTTTTCCGCTGCGGGGCTGGCTTTGTTAACAGGCGTGTTAACCGAAGCCTTGTTAACCAGCTCATTGGCCTTGGCTTCGATCTTCTTTGTGAGGTCGCGCACCCAACCTTGGGCTTGGCACGCTTGGCGATGTTGACGTGGCTGGTGCCAGAGCCCTCTGCAATTTCGCGCAGACTTTTAACGCCAGCCCTGTAGTCCAGCTCTATGCGCTCCCAGTCAATCTGGGGCTTATCGTTTTGAGGTTTTATCCCGGTGCTCTTTGCCATGCCCCAGAGTGTTCCGAGTAAGCATTTGGGGAGCTAACCCTAGTGGGGGAGGCTTAAGGGCGGCATGTTTGGCTGACACAACACATGTTTCACTGCATGTACTCCAGAATGCATCCAAGGAGGATCTGACATGCTTTTGAATCTTGTACTAGAACCCGAACGGATTGCATATAAGTTCCAAGGATGGAGAGGCCCTGTGCACATGGCAGTGGGGTTTGGTGTAGGTCTTTTTGGCTATTTCGTCGTTAATCTTTTTATGTTCGTGTCCTCATTCGGCCGGACTCAAGCGCCCCTTGGGGCAACAACAATCTGGATTGTTCTGGCTATTGAAGCTGTTGCCCTAGTGACGATGCTTTACGGCGCTTGGCTGTTTTACAAAGACACCATGTACCAAGCATGGCGCATTGATGCGGAGCTGCATCGGCATACACGCTGGTAATTGATCAGAGCAAAGCACCCTGCAGCGGCCGCTCCGACACCTCTTTACGAAGTCTCTGGTTAGCCTCCTCCAGCTCCTTGATCCGAGCCGACATTTCGCGCTGCACACCACGAAATTCCAGTTGCAGTCCCTGCGTGGCCAACGCCACATCATGTTGAAGCTGCAAGGTAGCCAGTTGCTGGGCATCGCCTGCCAGGCGCTGGGCCAGCTTACGCACCTCGCGTGGCCACAAGCGTATCTCCTGGTCGCCCACCTCAATGATCGTCTGCCCATCATCCAAATCAGTAATGCTCACTGGGCGCGGCGCGTCATAGCCCTTGACCAGCTCAAACACCCCATCCAGCACCCGGCGCAGCGTGCCGTCCTCGTCCACGAAGCGTGAAACGTGGTCGTCCACGATGTGATAAGTCAGCCCTGTTACCTCCTGCAGAGTTTTGCGTGTGATGGTGTGCCCAAGGGCAGCCATCTCTTGGATGGCATCCCAAATGATCTGGCGACTTGTGCGTGTTTCGGCTGGTTTTGTCATTCGGTGGTGTCCTTCCGTTAAACTGCTGCGTGTCTAGGGCGTTACAGCTCAGCGGGAGGCTCACTTCGGTGGGCCTTTTGCTTTTCAGCGTTTCAAAAGAAAAGGCGCTCGATTCACACGATGGCCTTTCTATCTTTGAGCCAGGCCACACGCGCCTGCACCTTGTCAGCCTCCAGCTGGGCGAACTGCTCACAGGCCTCTGCCTTGGCGCTTAAGGTGTGCCCTGGCAACGGTTTTTTGTCACAGCGCGCAAAGCCGAAATGCAGCATGTTGGTGTCCGTGGCCTTGGGGTTCCAATGCTGGCAGTCGATGCAGGTGGTCATTGATCGCCCTCCCGTAGGCCCTGAATGCGACTTCATGCTCCGCACCAAAGGCCTCCATCAGCTGCTGCAGCTCGGACATCTCGCGTTTTGTCATCTGGCTGGTGGACTGGCCGCAGACCACAAAACCGCCATCTAGGCCGGGAACGACCTTGGTGCGCTTGATCGCCGCCGTGAACACATCCTTCCACTCTGCAGGCGTCAGGCGGTGGCCATGCCAGTCCACCTGCTCGCTGATGTCGCTCAACATGGACCACAGGCGTCGGTTTTGCGCATCGCTGCGCTTCTCCGGGCGAATCTCCAGGGTCAGGCGGTGACCGGCCATCACTGCGTTCTTGGCATGAGACCAGGCGTGCATGATGGCCTTATGCGCCTGGACTGGCTCCCACAGGCTGAGGGTGACGCGGTCCATCAGGCCACCTCCATGCGTCCAAAGTGAGCGAGCAGCACGGCTTCGGCGCGGTTGTGGTCCTTCACGCGCTTGAGTTCAGCCAGCACTTCGGGGTGCAAGCGGCGGGCAGTCTCCAGAGACTTCGACTTTTCCGACTTCAGGCCGAAGCGCTTTTTCCAGGACTGGGGGGCCACGTACTGGATCTTGTAGTTCAAGCACTCCAGCACTGTCTCCACAGCGCCCAGCGTGCGCAGCAACGCACCTTGCGTCTGGACGGCGTTGTTCTTTCCGCCCATGGTGCCGACCTTCTCCAGGATGACGTGAGGCTTGCCCTCGGAGGCTGGGCAGTGCTTGAGCAGCAACTGGCAGAGCGCGCGGCCGTCGATCTTGTTTTGCACCATGGCATCGGGCCCCACGTCCGGCGCCTTCATGATGGGCAGGTCAAACACTGCGCGAACGCCGTTGTGGTCCATCACCGCGCAAGCACCCGTCAAACCGGGATCAATTCCAATAACGATCATTGTTCTTTGCTCCTGTTTTATTGCCACGACTGGCGGCCTTCAAACCCCAGGGCTTGGCGGTATGCGGTGATCTGGTGGGGGGCGAGCTTTTCGCCTTTTTCGTGTCGGGCCTTGAGCTTTCGTGCCCAGTCCTTGGGGTCAAGTGCTGGCAACTTGGTCAGCTTGGACTTCACGACGCCCATCACTTCGGCCACCTTCTGCGGGTCTTGGGCTGGGCGTGGCAGATGCTTGAACTGCGGCTTGGGTGCGCTGCGGCACAGCTGGCGGAACTCGATCACGTTCGGAGCCTTGGCGGGCAAGTGCGCCAAGGCATGGCTGATCGCATCTGGCTGATCGAAAAAACCACCCAGCTCCATGCCCCAGTCCTGCTTCACTTCCAACATCGCCTCTTCCTTGAAACCGTCCCACCGGGCGAGGAATTCGCGGCCATAGGTCATGCTCAGCTTCTCGAAAATCTTTTCCACCCACGGCATGGGCAAGGCGCGCGGCGATTTGCTGCTTTGCTGCTCGTTCATCGTTGGCCTCCGATCATTCGGGCGCCGCCAACCTCCTGGGCCTGCACCTCAATCGCTTGCTCACGGAAAAAGTCCCCGGCATGCTGCTTTGGCGGCTGGGCTGCAAAACGCGGCGTCAGCACTGCCACGCGCTCGCGCATCTGCTGCTGGTAGGCCGTCTCACGGGGAGCTTGTTGCTGTTGGCCGCGCTGCTGCATCCACTCGGCCTTGAAACCTCGCCAGCCGTTGGCACAACAGGTCACCAAAGCCTGCTCCAGCGTGTAGCCAGCTCGGCGCGCTTCGCGGTTGATTGCGTCCACAGCGGTTTGCGTCACCGCAGCCTTCAGCGTTTTGCGCAGTTGCAGCCAGTCCGACCAGGTTTGATCCGTCACCTCAACCGGTTTGGCAGGAACCGTCGATTTCGCAGGTTTGGTGTATTGGTGGTTCTTTGGTGGTTCTATTGACGGTTCTATGGTGGTTAGGGTGACACCGGTGTCACCGTCTCTGCCTGATTTGTCACCCGTCTACTACCCGTTTTGTCACCCGTCTCTACCTGATTTGTCACCCCTGTCAATTTGTCACCCGTGACACCGGTGTCACCCGTCATGCTCAATTTGTCACCCGTCTGGGCAAATGGATCTGGGGTGTTATCCATGTTGGTGTGGCGATACTGGCGGCGGTATTCAGCGCGGCGCTCTTCCTCTCGGAAAGCCTCTTCACGCAGCTTGCGCACGTTGATCCGGTAATTGCGCGTAGCTCCAGGGCGGCCGCCGTTGTGGTTGCCCACCACAGCAATCCATTGGCCATCTTCAAGATCACGCATCAAACGCTGTGCAGTGCGCTCACTGCAGGTCAGTCGCTCAGACAGTGCATAAATCGATGGGTGCAGGCTTGAGCCTTCATCATTGGCCCAGTCAGACAAAGCCAGCAACGCTGCCTTCTGGTTCAGCGGCAAAACCGTCTGCCAAGCCATAGTCATCAGCGCAATACTCATATCGCCGCCTTAGCAATGCGCTGGCTGCGATGGTGGCTGCCAGGCTGTGGAATGTTGAAATAGCTGTTGGCTGCAGGTGGGTGAGCGCTGATGCGGCCACGCTGCAGTTGCTGGGCCAGGGCTGAGCCAGTACGCGGAGAAAAAGCGTTATCTGTAAGCCTTGCCCCGGCCACACGTGTAGGTGAAGTAATCACTCCGATGTCCCTCGAGATCGTCCGGAAGGAATGGATTGCCGCGCAGCCTCCGCACAAGGACACTGGCCTTATGCACTTCATCAGCCACATGCGCATCCAGCACTTGATTCACGTACGCCGTGCGATCAAGGTTGCGCGCCATGGCCAAGGCATCCAGCGCAGACAGCAACGACTTGGGGCAGTTGCCGCGCAGCTCGCCGACCTCGCCAGCACCAGCTGGGCGACGGGAAAACATGGGGGATTCATGGGGTGCCATAGGTCAGGCCTCCAAGGAAAAGGTGCCCGCCGCACCCTGGGCTACGATGGCGCTGCTTACACAACCATCAACAGCCTCACGGAGGGCGGACATGAAAAAGATCTTGTTCACTTACGACTTGAACAAAGAGGGTTCGTAGAGCAAAAGAGCTCAACTTCGCGAAGCAATCGTCTCCACATTCCCAACTCGCTGGTCAAGGCTGACAACGACGTGGATCGTGGAAACGCACTCGTCAGCAGCACAAGTGCGAGACTGGGTTTCCACGTTCTTGGACGCCAACGACGAGCTGTTTGTGGTCGACATAACCGGGCAAGAAGCTGCCTGGCAAGGCATCGATGCCAAAGGCAGCGAGTGGCTGGTAGATGTGCTCAAGCGCTGATCGTCAGCTGGCAGCTTCAGTGCCGCCCGGATGAGGTACTCATCTTTTGGGTGGCACACCACCACCGCATCAGCGCGTAGCGTGGCACCTATGTTTTCTCCAGAAAGAGCAGTTCCGACGGGGAGCGTGAAGGTTTGCAGCTCAGCCATGGCTCACCTCTTGGGTGGTGAGAGGGTTGAAGTCCGGCCAATAAGCTTGCCAATCGTTAGGACGGCAATCTGCTCTGGTTACTGCACCGCCAGTCTCTCGCTCAATAAGGAGGCAGTACTTAACTGGGATAGGCCGGTTTCCGGCAATCCAGTCCGACAAGTCCGGAGTGTGGGCGCCGATCTTTCTCGCAAGCGCAGCTTTTCCACCGCGCTCTTGCTGATTGAGGTATTCCGATAGCTTCATACGTGCATTGTTAGCCTGAGGCTAAACAATGTCAATAGCCTATGGCTCATTGCCAATATTAGCCAGCCGCTAAATACTCAAGATATGCAACCGATAGATGTAACGCGACGTGAAAAGCTTGGCCTGCTGATTAAAGAAGCAGGCAGTCAAGCTGCGCTCTCCGAAATCATTGGCAAAGCACCGGCTCAAATCAGCCAATGGCTAAACGCGTCTGTGAACTCAAAAACAGGCAAGCCTCGCGTGATGAGCAATGCGATTGCCCGCGAAATTGAACTAAAGACAGGGAAACCCGGTGGCTGGATGGATGCCCCGGCTAACAAGGATGAGTTAAAGACGCCAGGTGGATCTAATGCGGAATTCGTCATGCCATCAGGCGTGCGCCGAGTTCCTGTAATTTCTTATGTTCAGGCTGGTATGTGGACTGAAATTGTTAACAGCTTTCAGCCTGGGGATGCAAACGAATGGCTGGTAACCAGTGATACACACTCACCTAACACCTTTGTTCTGGTAGTTCGTGGCAATTCCATGGAGCCAGACTTTAAGGATGGTGATCTGATTGTGATTGATCCCTCTGTTCGCCCACGCCCTGGCTCCTTTGTGGTTGCAAAGAATGGGCGCGAGGAAGCCACCTTTAAGAAATACCGTCCTCGTTCAGTTGATGTACTGGGTAACGATATTTTTGAGTTGATCCCCCTCAATGAGGACTACCCGACGATGCGATCAAGCGAGCAAGCCATTGAAATAATTGGAACCATGGTTGAGCATCGGCGGCTCTACCGTTAATGACAACCATGATTGACCACTGCCGAAAGTTTTGGAGACGCTGATGCACCTTCAGCCGTGCCTCTCCCTTTGCTTTCGCCTTTTGGCTGGTTGGAGGCTTGGTCTGGGCAGCTAAAAGATGGATAGTTGCACACTAATTGGTAGCACGCGAAATGTTCCGGGGAAAATTAAAAGAATGAAGGAGATAAAAATTGACTTGTGAAGTTGCTGTAGCAAACAAGCTAGGGATTGCATTAGCTGCAGATAGTGCAGTCACCAGAACAAAAAACGGTGACAGAACTTATGCTTCTGGTGTAAATAAAATTTTTCAATTAACTGAACATGATCCTGTTGCATGTTTGATTTACAACAATGCAAGTATTGCATCTGTGCCTTGGGAACTGATCATCAAAGATTTTCGAAAGAAATCAAAAGGGTCATTTGAAACAATCAAGCAATATCAAGAAGAGTTTTTAAAACATATAGATAGCAATCAATCTTCCGGACTTCTCACAGATGAAGTATTAGAATTTGGAAACTATCAATCTATTTATGCAGCCGTTTATAACGTAGTTTCACGCCTTTCCAACACTATCGATAACTCGGTTTCATCTGGGACACCGTTACAAGAATCCATAGAATCCTCGTTCTTAATTGCAAAAAAATATCTTGATTCGATACCTTACGACAACGCTTTAAGCGATATCGATCCTGATGGATTCCATGCTGAACATCAAAACGTAATATCAAAATATTTGAATGAATCAAATGATTGGAAAAAATATAAGGACATTCAATCGTTAATATCTGATTATGACATAACTAAATTCATTAGCGACTCACTCTTAAAAGAAGCATTAGTAATTTTGAGAAGCTCTTACACAGGGATAGTTATTGCAGGATATGGCGAGAATGAATATCTACCCGTTTGTAGAGAAATTAAAATTTATGGATTCATTGGAAAAAAGCTTTTGCATACGCTTGGTGATACCAACGAAATAAGCC
>NZ_CADEPJ010000270.1 GCF_902829245.1 Comamonas jiangduensis
GGCTTTGGTGCGACTCATGGAGGATGGCTCGGTGCAGCAAGTGCCGGTGTCGGCTTCACAGCCAACGGGAGCATCATCCTCAGTGCAGCGTGAGGTTGGCACTGTCTCGCGTGTGGGGAACAAAGAGGCGGTGTGGGATGGCAGCAAGTGGGTGCCTAGATAGTAAGCTGTGAGCTAGGTTTGATGCACAACCCGAGTCGCTACATCGTTGGTAACCCCGGTATCTTGTCCATGATGCATGGTGGCACTTTGCTACCATCCCGCAAGATGGAGGCGTCTTTATGTTCGACTGGATTCGCAAGCTAGTTCTTAATGCCAAGGCGCGGGGGGCTCTGCTAGAAAAATTAGAGCAGCAAGCGCATGCAGCAAAGGAGCAGCTGAACGAATCTCTTAGCTTGGCTTGCAGCTCCGCTAGACCTGAAGTGAAAGTTTCGTACCTGAAATGTGCGAAATCAAAATTCGCCGAGTTGCAAGCTATTGCCGCAGAGCATCCAAGGATGCGCCTGACAAACGAGGAAGAAGTCGATGCTGCCATCAAGCAGTTGGAGCAAGATTTTTCTCGAGCTGGTTATTACGCTATTCGTAATCAGTCTGCATCAGCGCATGTAAGTCTCAGCCCAAAGGCTAAAGAGCTGTTGCGATAGCGTGTTTGTGGAGTGCTGGAGAGTAGGTTTGCGCCCATCACTCCATCGATATACGCAGGCGTGATGCCTCACTTGACACTGCCTTTGGCAGAGGGCTTTGCTCAGAGACCGCTTTGGCGGTTTTTTTGTACCCCGGCCAAGGTTCGACCGTTTGTGACTGGGTGGGCAAAGTGCCTTCATGGCACAAAACACCGACTGGGATAAAGGCGTTCTATCCCCACCAGCGAGCGCCGCTACTGCAGCAGAAACAGATTGGGATGGCGGGGCGCTGACGCTTCCGGCCCCCCGGCGCTCGATCGTCGGGGCCATCAACGATGCGGTGATTGAGACCGCTAACGCCGCAGCAGGCACTGCATCAGCGGTCGCTAACTTTGTGCGCCCTGGCAATGCTGCCTCACAGTGGATCGATAAAAACATCATTGAAGCTGGCGATGCCAAGCAGTCCGATGTGGTCAAGGCGGAGAAGGCGCGGTACAGCCATGAGATGCAAGATGCCCAGGGCATGGGCGACGAGGTGGGAGCAACTCTTGGGTATGTGGCGCGCAATCCTTTGCTGGCTGCAGCGCAGGCTGCTGGTTCGTTTGCTGCCCCAGGCCTTGCCATCAAGGGTGCAGCGGTGGGGGCGCGTGCCTTGGGCTTGGGAGCCAAGGGCACCACCCGCGCTGGATTGGCCGCTGGTGCTGGTGTGGGTGCCGCAGGCGCTGGGGGCGATGCTGCGGGCACAGCCTATGACATGTCCCGTGAAGGTGGAGCCACGGACGAGCAAGCCGTAGCGGCTGCCCGTGGTGCCAGCGTGCTACCCGCCGCCATTGGTGCTGCTGGCGGCTTGGTGGGCGCTGAGCGACTGGTGGCAGGCGCCAAGGGCTTTGGCGGCGGTTTGGTGGCCCGTGCCTTGAAGACTGGCGCCGTAGAGGGCGCACAGGAAGCCCTGGAAGAAGGCGTGACCCAGTACGAGGGCCAACGCGCAGCGGTACCGTTCAATCCAGACTTGGACCCCATGAAGGGCGTGGCCGGTGCCGCCACCATGGGCGGCGTGCTGGGCACCGCCACGGGTGCAGGCACTTCGCTGCTGACTGGCAATCCACATGCGCAAGCACGCAAGCCCAGCGAAGATTTAGGGTTGGACCCGAGCAATGGCCCGTTGTCCAAGGTGGCGGCCGCTGCGGTAGATGCCGCTGCCAGTGGGCAGCCGCAGCAAGAAGTTGCACCAGACAATGGCCTGAGCCTGCAGCCTGTAGAGCAACCCCAGGCACCCATGGTCCCCAGCATGGCTGAGCGCCTGGAGTCTTTGCCACAGCAGGCCCGCGCCCCAGCCGATCAATTGCTCCTTGGGATTGCGGATGAGCGCCCGCCAGAGGGTGTGAAGCGCTTTCGTGCCAATGAGCTGCAGCAGTTGCTGGATGCCAACCCCATGCCGCAGGCGCCCAGCATGGACATTCCAGAAGAAGATCGCATCGCCATGCGCCCCATAGTGCGCGGGTTTGATCCGGCCACAGGGCAGGCGCCAGCGCAGCCGTTGGAAATGGCAGACGCACAGTACCAATACGAGGGTGGTGTCGAATTTGAAGCTGGTGATCCAGTTCAGTCTGATAGTGCCTACCAAGAGGCGATCAACCGAATCGCCCTAGACAGCTACCAAACACCCGGCCAGCCTATGGCCATGGAGCAGGCCAGCCGCTTGCGTGATGCTGCCCAGCAGCAGGGTATTGCCGCCACCATCGTGCCGCACCCATCTGGCTCTGGCTTTGATGTGCAGGCAACAGCCGCTTTGCCCGAGTCGGCCCGCAGTCAAGTCGCCCAGGATCCAGTTGCGGCTGCGCTGCCCTATGACAACCGCGTCACTGGCCGCATGGTGGCCGACACACAAGGCAATGCCCGCCCTGAGTTGCGCCCCGAGGCAGTGGAGCGCGATGTGCGCTGGAACCAAGAGCGTGCACAAGCCGCAGCTGAATTTCAGCGCCGTGAAGAACTAGGACTGAGTAATACCGCTCAGGTCACCCGACGCGGCCAGTCGACACAAGTGGTGCCCAGCATTACCGGTAAGCAGATCGATGGTGAATGGCATGCCTTTGCCCCCGAGTCTGGCACTTTGGGCGTCCCACGCGCGGAAATGCCCCAAGTTTTCGCTGAGCACCGCGGTGCCCTGATTGGCTACCTCAAGGGACAAGGCGTGGAAAGCCAGTCCGCCGAAGTGAATGCCACAGACCTCAAGCCCACGCAGGCCGAGTTCTCCGTGGAAAAAGTGCGTAAAGCCATGGATCGCAAAGGCGGTGATCGCTCGATCCTTGTGTCTGCCGATGGTTATGTGGTGGATGGCCATCACCAGTGGCTGGCTAAGCGCCAGGCCGATCAGCCCGTGAAGGTGCTGCAACTCCAAGCTCCGAATGCTCAGCTGCTGCCGATGGTGCGCAGCTTCCCCAGCGCACGCACAGCCGAAGGCGCTCAAACAGATCCCACAACCCGAGGACAGCAGAATACTTCGCCCACGCTTATCGACAATGCGCCGCAAGCAGCTGCGCCGGGACCAACGCAAGGCAAAGCGCCTGCGCCTGCGTGGCCCCAGCCAACGGGGGTAGCCAATGTCACTGAAGCCACTCAAACCCAGCAGGCAGGCGCGCAGCCTCAAGCGCAAGCTGATGCGACAACTGAAAGCGAGGGACAAGCTGCTCCAGCGACAGCAACCCAGAAGGGCGCAGCACCCCCTGTAGCAACCCAAGGAATCCGTGACTTAGCCCAGCGTTTCCGTGATCGTCATGCCAAGTCCGGTGCGGATACAGACCGCACCTTTGCGGCAGTGCTGGATGGGTTTGCACGGGATGTGGATGCGGGTAAGCGCACGATGGAAAGCGTGCAGCCTGCGCTGGAACGCTACCAAGAACTTGCCGAAAAACCGTTAAAAACTAAACAAGCACAGTCAGAGCAAGAGCCAGATGCTATCGAATCTGATGATGCGGCCGATGCGACTGAGGCAATACAAGCGCCTAAGAACACGCCTGCAGCCAAGCAAGAGGCCGCGCCCGCTCCAATGCAGCGCATCGATGACGTTGGCGAAAAGATTGGTGGGGCCCGCAAGGATGTTTGGTCTGGCTTCCGCGATGACATGGGCGCCGTGCCGGACGAGGCCATCGCAGCGCAGCCGCTGTCCAAGGTCTGGCCACAGCCGGATTATCAGAAACTGATTGATGCTGGCCACGATGCAAGCACGGTAGCCATGGTGCGCTCACTGCGC
Source organism: Comamonas jiangduensis (assembly GCF_902829245.1). Classification (GTDB taxonomy): domain Bacteria; phylum Pseudomonadota; class Gammaproteobacteria; order Burkholderiales; family Burkholderiaceae_C; genus Comamonas; species Comamonas jiangduensis. The sequence goes on from NZ_CADEPJ010000270.1 coordinate 3,874, forward strand.
GATGCCATCCTACCAAGCCCGCCAGAGCTACAAGGTCAAACGCTGGGCTGAGCAGGTCAAAGAGCTGCGCGCCTTTGCGCTGGAGATGATGGACGGCCAGCTGCCGCACCAGAAGCTGCGCACGGAACTACTGAAGGCGGGAAGCAGAGATCTGCGCGGCATCGTAGGCCGGGCTGAGCTGTATGAGGCAGTAGGCCACAGCCAGAGCCTTGAGGGCATCAGCTTTGCCGAGCACTTCTACACGCTCTACAAAGGCAAGCCCAACGTCACGCTGTGGGCTGTGGAGCAGGATGCCAGGAGCAACACCTTTGGCAGCTGGCCCCGCGAGCTGGCCACTGGCGACACCAAAGAGCAGGCGCTGGAGGCGTTCAAGAAGTTGCATGCCAACCAGGCCAAGCAAGAAGCTAAAGCCAATGTGCCCAGCTTTGATCTTTGGTCTATTCGCCGCACGGGTGAGATCTATGTGGGCAAGAAGATCGGCCGCAACTACGCCAAGCTGGCAGGTCCATTCAAGACCGTGCGTGAAGCCCGAGAGTACCGCGACCAGCACTTGGATGAGCTGGCCACCAAGCTGGAGAAGTACAAAGAAACTCCATTGGAGCGCTCCGATACCAACCGCCCGCGCGTGGGCCAGGACATGCGCCAGGCGCAGAACGTGACGCCCGAGCAGTTCCGCGAGGCCTTTGGCTTTCGTGGCGTGGAGTTCGGCAACTGGGTGGAGCAAGGTCGCCGCCAGCAAGACCTCAACGATGCGTTTGACGCGCTCATGGACATGGCTGCCATCCTGCAGCTGCCGCCCAAGGCCATTTCCTTGAATGGCGAGCTGGGCTTGGCCTTCGGCGCCCGGGGCTCCGGTGGCAAGAACCCTGCAGCTGCGCATTACGAGCGGGGCAAGGTGGTGATCAACCTGACCAAGAAGTCGGGGGCGGGCAGCCTGGGCCATGAGTGGTGGCATGCCGTGGACAACTACTTTGCTCGCATGCGTGGTCAAGCAGGTGGCATGTTGACGCAGGCCAGCGATGTGAGCGTGCTCTCACGTGGCCCAGCCAAGACGTTTGCACCCAATGCCAACGTGCGCCAAGAGATGGTCCAGGCCTTTGCCGAAGTGATCAAGGCGATCAACAACACCAGCTTGCGTGCCCGCGCTGCCAATCTGGACAGCCGCAGGGTCAAGGAATACTGGGGCACCGATCCTGAGTTGAGCGCCCGCGCATTCGAGAGCTACTTAATCGCCAAACTGGAAGACCAGAACGCCAGCAACGACTACCTGGCCAACGTGGTGGATGAAAAATTCTGGGAGGCGCAGGCCGCGCTGGGCATGCAGCTGGAAAACAGCTACCCCTATGCCAAGGCGGGTGAGGTGCCGGTGATCCGCGCAGCCTTTGACCACTTCTTCAGCACCGTGGAAACCAAGGAAACGGACAAGGGCGTGGCTATGTTCAGCCGGACAGAGCGGCCGGCCGTTTCCAGCACTACGGCTGTCCAGCTGCGCCGCGCTATGGTGCAGCGCACGGTGGGCAGCTTGACCAAGAGCTGGGGCCAGAGTCCCAACATCATGGTGGTCGAAAGCATGAATGACGCGCGAGTGCCAGAGGCTGTGCGCGAGGCCGACCAGGCACAGCGCTCCCAGGGTGCCACCGGCGAGCCCGAAGGCTTCTGGTATCAGGGGCAGGTGTACCTGGTGGCCAGTGCGCTGCCTACTTCTGCGGATGCCACCCGGGTGCTGTATCACGAGGTGCTGGGTCACCACGGCTTGCGCGGCCACTTTGGCAAGGATTTGGACCGTGTGCTGGACCAAGTCGCCAAATTGCGTCCCAAGGATGTGGCTGCCAAGGCGACTGAATACGGCCTGGACCTGGGCAACCCCGAGCATGTGCGCTATGCCTCGGAAGAGGTCTTGGCAGAGCTGGCGCAAAGTCGCCCTGACTTGGGCTTTGTGCAGCGCGCCATTGCTGCAATCCGCAACTTCCTGCGCAGCCATGTGCCAAGCTTCAAGGCGCTGGAGCTGACGGATTCCGACATCGTGCAGGGCTATCTGCTGCCAGCGCGTGGCTGGGTGGAGCGTGGATCTCCTGCGGAGGCTTCAGGGGCTGTAGAGCCCGCGTTTGCACGTCATCCTGGGTTTAGTGTCGCCGTGGATGCGGCGATCAAAGCTGCCAGCTGGGCGAGGTTGGTAACGGTCAGCACATTGAAATTGCGACCTTACCGACTGCCTTGTCCGCGGCAGGGATTCCTGAAGGCAATCTGAGAACTTCTGCCAAAGTGCTGCAGAAGGTGGTGTTCGATCATGGCGTGACGCCAAGTGTGCTCAAGCGCTTGCCCGAACTGCTGGAAACACCGGTCATGGTGCTGCGCTCGGACTCCGTGGATGGGCGCTTTGTGGTGGTGACTTCTGAACTGGTGCGTGGTTCGCCGCTGGTGGTTGCCATCAGCCCGGAGGTGACGCGCGGGAATGTAGCGCTGAATTTTGTGCCGAGCCTGTATCCCAAGGAGGACTTGAAGGCTATCCAGCGATGGCTGAATGGAGGGCGAGACGGCAAGCAGTTGCTGGTGTATCTGGACCAAAAGCAAAGCCCTGCGTGGTTCGGGTCAACAGGGCTCCAATTGCCAAGCGAATACCGTACCACTCAGGGCTTGCAAGTACGAAATGTAGCCACACAGGCGGATGCTGTCAATGACGGCCCCCCGGGGCGGGCCATGTTCAGCCGCTCGCAGCCTGAAGACGCTATTCGCTCCAGCATGGGCAGTCTGACGGCCGATCAGGAGCGGGCGTATCTGTCAGTGGCTGGATACGACAAGGTGCCCACCCTGCGTGAGCGCTTGGATCAGCTGCGGGCCAACCTGGGCCTGCGCATGAAGCAGGCGCTGGTCGACCAGTTTGCTCCGATTGCGCAGCTGGACCAGAACGCCTACATGCTGGCGCGCATGTCCAAGGGCAGCGACGGCACGCTGGAGGCCGCGCTGCTGTATGGCCGCCCGTTCCTGCGCGATGGCGTGCCGGATGTGGACGTGAAAGAGGGCGGCTTTGCCAAGGTGTTGGCCGGTCTGCAGGGGGAGCATGACCGCTTTCTGATGTGGGTGGCAGCCCAGCGTGCCCAAAGCCTCAAGGCTCAAGGCAAGGAAAACCTGTTCAGCGATCAGGACATTGCTAGCTTGAAGACACTCAACGATGGGCAGATGCAGGACGGCAGCAGCCGCAAGCAGGCCTATGCCAAGGCTATGGTCCAGCTCAACAGCTTCAACGAGAGCGTCCTGCGCATGGCCAAGGAATCTGGGTTGATTGACCAGGACGCCTACGACCTGATGTGCGACCAGCCCTATGTGCCGTTTTATCGTCTGATGGAGGAAGAGGGCGGCCTGCAGGGCCCCAGCTTCTCCAAAGGACTGACCAACCAGAAGGCGTGGAAGAAGCTCAAGGGCGGTACCGAGCAGCTCAATGCCGACTTGCTGCATAACATGCTGCTCAACTGGGGCAACCTGTACGCCGCATCGGCCCGCAACCGCGCCGCGCTGGCCACCATGGCTGCGGCCGACAAAATGGCAGTGGCCTACAAGGTGCCCAGCGACACCAAGGG
>NZ_CADEPJ010000271.1 GCF_902829245.1 Comamonas jiangduensis
ATTCCATCGTCTCCAGCCCTTGATCCGTGACGCGCTTGCAGCTCTCCCCGTCACCCACGCAGACAGGACGCGCTGTGCTGCGGTCAAACATGCAGTAGTTGGCTCGCAGGTTCAGATCAGGGTCATTGAACAAGACGCGCACGGGAATGCTGCGCAGCTTCCGTCGTGGAGAGCTAGCTTCTGCAGGCGCTTGACCTGCAACCCCCATCTTGTCTTTGAGCGTGCGCTTGGCACTGCGTGCGGGAATACTTTCACTTTGACTGTCGGAAGGCTCAGCGCCTTCCTTTATGCCGCCAACGGTGAAGGCATCTGGTTGGCTTTGGCGCAAAGCCTCATCCAACGGGTGTAGCACCCATTGTCCGCGCTGCTGGACTTGGGTGGTGATGGTGAATTCATCGTCTTTCTCTGGCAGGCGCTTGCCATTCTTTTCCACGACTTTGCCAATAGAAATTCGGCCAATGACGGGCGGGGTAATCATCAAACCTTTGATCATGTTTTGCTCCAAAAAAAGAAAGCTCCCGGTGGCATGGGCCACAGGGAGCGAGAGGGGGATGGATGTGGGAAGGATGGTCAGCTCAAGCTGGATACACGCAAAACCGCCGAGATCCAGGCCGTGTGGTGAGGTAGGCTTTGGACAGCTCGGGATGGTCTTTGACGAACTGCGCTGTGTCGAAGGCTTGCCCGTCTTTGCTGCGCCTCCAGGTCACGCTACCACCACAGGCAAACGTGGCTTTGCCTGCTTCGCCCATGTGGATCTGAATGGCCTGGCGCAGGCGTACTTCTTGCTTTTGAGCGGCATCAAGCTGCTCCCGTGCAATCAGCAAGGCGTCGAACGTGGCATTGAGCTCTGGGTTGTCACTCATGTCCACTTCTTCACCGCCACTGTTGGGATAGAGGCAGCGCAGCGCTTTCTCAGCACTGTCAGAGCCATCTCCAGCTGGTGGCGTGTTGCCCTCCACCATCTCCCAGAAGGTGTGTTCCATCTCTATCAAGCGGGCAATCAATGCCTCATCCCGCTCAATGCGGAAGATGCGCAGCTCTTGTCCCCCAATGAGTACAGCCACATCCGCTGCCTTGTAGCCTGTGACGGCCAGCTGGTGCATGACCTGCAACTGCACGTACTCAGGCACGCCATCCTTCCAAAGGCGTGCACCGTGGATGCCTGCAGTCTTGCACTCCAGAATTTGCACCTCGGATGAACCAACCACCTCACGATCCACATTGGCCAGCATCCAAGGATGCTTTGGATGCTGCAGCACGGCATTCACACGGCGTACCTTGTTCCCTGTACGCTTGGTGTAGTGGGCAGCCACTATGGGCTCTAGCAACGTACCCCAGAACATGGGGCTGGTGTCATCGTTGGGGTCTACAGCAGGCAGCAAGTCAGCCTTGCCCGTCTTATGCATCCACAGCTCCAGCTGGGACTGATAAGGGTTAAGGCCCACTGCTGTAGCGGCATCGGAGCTACCAATGCCTGTGCGGCGAACTTCCAGCCAATCGTCTCTGGCTAAATCCTTGGTCGAGACCAGGCGCAAAGCAGCCCCTTTGCGGGTGGCAGGTGCACGTGCGGTAGACAGACTTTGCAGATCTAGATTGGCATTGCTGAGCAAGTGAACAGACATACAAATCTCCTTGGCCCGCAGAAATTGCGGGCATAAAAAACCGCCTTAGAAGGCGGTTCGTGGTGGTGGAAAGTAGATGGGAAAGCCCAGAGGAGAAGGCCAGTAGGGCCATGTAAGCCAGCGTCTGAGCATGATCAAGACACCAGCTGCAAAGCGTGGTCCAAAGCACGCTGCTTGATCACAGCACCTTGGCCAAACCAAGCGCTGTCGAGACGGTTGTCTTGGCTGCGGGCTTGTTTTTCATGGTCGATGAACTCGGTTACAGAGCACAGTAGGCCCCAGGCAGTGTCCTTGGCTGCGTGCATCTCGGCTCCCGCCCATGGCCTTCGTAGAGCATCTGCACTTTCTTGAGTGCCCGCTCATTGGTCAGACCCACAGACAAGTCAGAGTGGGCATCTGTGTTGCAGATCACCTTGAGGAAGTAGTTCATCGCCTCGTGGGTTTTGACCTTGCGTTCAGCCAGTGTCTTCATGCGGTACATAAAGCTGTCCCACTGGCCAACTGCAACCCCCAACTGGCGTTTAACGGCCTGGGGATCAAACGAGGTGCTATGTGGCACCTTGACTGCACCCACGCCATCACGCAACGCAATAGTGAGTGTGTTGTTGCACACCACCCTCACCGTAGTAGGCATGGCCACCGTTGCCAGGGACCCATCACAAGACGTAGCCAGCAGCAAATAGCCATTGACCACATCGTTGCCCTTCAAAGCTACAGACTTGCCAGTACGAGCCAAGGCCCAGAACTTGCGGCCAGCTTTGAGCACTCCTGCCGTTTCCAGCTCATAGCCAGCCACCTCTGTCAGGTCGCGGTAGAACTCAAGCACCTCACGGGGCTGCACCACGTTATAGCGACTGCCAACGACGGAGAGTGGTGCTTTGGTATCGCTGCGGTACAGGACTTTCTGTTCAGGGAACTCTTTCGGTTCTGCGTAGAGTCCGCCAAGACCTGAATCGCTGTCTGAAGCCAGGTATCGCACTGGCGTTTCTTGAATGCGCCAATTCATACCTGCAGCTTGTGCCCAGACATCGATGCTTTGTTTGGCAGGCAAAGCGTTGCCAAGTTCATGCCAAGGGGTTTGGCCAGCATAGGCCATGGTTTCAATAAGGTGTGCCATCATGAGTTCCTTTGTTTTATAAATGAGACGTATTCAATAAAAAGACTATGAAAGTTGGTATTTCTGGGTACCTAGGTCTTAAAAGTTCTTTGGCAGTTACTGCACCGAAAGTTATCAAAGAGCATGAGGTCAATTTTTGCCCCCGCTTTAGCTCCAAATTCACAACCCACAGCGGCGGCACTCAGTGCCGCGACCACGGCACCGGCTACCCCTGTAAAGGCAAATCCTGACGCTATAAGAGCAGGGGTAGCGAGCTTTGCAATGGGTAGCCCTTTGACCGATGCGTGAAAGCCTCCTGCAGCACCTACAAGACACCCAATCATGGCGCAGGTATACGTTGCTGGTGCTCTAGGTAGAGCTTCTGGGTGCTTGCAATAGGGGCAGGCAGACTGTGGCGGGATTGATAATTCCAAATTGATCTCCTTCAAGCAGCAGCAAAAAAGCCCCTGTGCAGAGACACAGGGGCTTATGAGATAGGGTTGATGAGGATCTGTAGAAGATGTCCTCAGATCAGTGATATGTGGCTGACTTTTTTTTCATTCAAATTGTCAGTGACAGATATAGGCGTGGGGCTCGTGTCATAGAGCTACACTTGCGGACCTCGTTGAGGTTCTTGCGGACCGAATGCAGATAGCTCCTCTCAAGAGGACGTTTCAGATCACTGATGAAGATGGCTTACGAAAAAATTAGTGCATCAGCTTATACAAGCATTGACCGGGGAACACACCGGGGCACTTTGATCAAAAAGTGTAGCTGTTTTGCGTTGATTTATAAGGATAATTTCTTTGAGTTCAATTGACGCCAGCCCACCATACACCACAAGGCCACACAGTGAGAAATCACCGTGTGGCCTTTGTTTTTGCCCGTTTTCTTGTGCTTCGTGGTGCTGAATTCACACCGATTTCACACCAGATTCACACCGGGATTCGCACGGAAATCGCACGGAAATCGCACCGATCACTTGGCGAGTTGAGCTGCTGGCTTTGGCTTTTGGAAGTCTTCACGGATGAACTTGCCATAGGTTCTGAAGACCATCTCCACGTCCTCATGGCCCAGCTGGCTCGCTATGTACCAAGGGTTGGAACCAGCGGTCAGCATGGTTGAGGCATAGGTGTGCCGGATTTGATAGGGATTCCGGTACTTGATCCCGGCACGCTCCATGATGGGTAGCCATGCAGTTTTACGGATTTGTGCATCCGTGGACCAGGGTGCCAAGGTGCGTGGGTTGAGAAAAACACGCTGACCACGTTTGATGCTGATGGGCTTTTGTGCGATCAGCGCCGCTACAGCATCGGCATTTAGATCCACGACACGCAGTCCTGCAGCCGTTTTGGGGCTCTTGATCACACCTGCAACCTGGTTCAGCTCAATGCGAGCTGTCGCATTCTTAAGGTCGATGTGCTGCCACTCCAGAGCTTGAAGCTCTCCTGGACGCAGTCCGGTGTTGAACCAGAACTGAAAAGTGGGGCGTTCATCATCCCGGCAGGCGGCCAAAATAGCCTCTCGCTCTGACTGCGAGAATGGCTCAATGACGTAATCGCTCGACTTGCTGTTCTGTCGAATCAACTTGGCTAGGGCGATTTGGTCGAATGGGTTACTCACGACCAGCCCATCATTGAGCGCATCTTCGAACACGGAGCGCAATGGCGTGAGCATGTTTCGTATGGCCTTGGCGGTGCAGTCCATGTTGCCGATCCAGTCTCGCAGCAGGGCGGGAGTGACCTCGTGCAACTCCATGCCGTGCCAGCGCTGCATACGCTCGCCAGTCAGGCTTTTTTTGTAACCTGCAAAAGTCGCTGGTGACATCTTGCCGTTCTCCACCTGCTTTTGATAGAGCTGCAGCTGCTTATCAAGCAGCTCCTCCATAAGGCTAGAGTTGACGGTTTTCTTTTTCGCTTTGGTGCTTTCGGGGAAATACTCCTTGTAGACGAACTTTCCATCTGCAATCCGCCGAAGTATTTCGCCGCGCAGGTTAGCGGCGTACTGTACAGACGCTTTGTTGATCGGGCAGGGAGGCAGCAGCTCTCGACACTGTTTGCCCTCCCAGGTAAAGGCCACTTGGATACGTGGCCCTGATGCCATCTGCCGAATTAATACGCCCGTTGGCGTTGAGAGACTTGGTTTCTTATCCATTTGTCTGCTTCCTTCACATTGACATAAAGACGCCGCGCAATCACTGCGCAGTGAGTCCCGTCGAGCCACACGCCTTCTTTACGGCGCTGATGTACCGCATTCGGCGTGGTACCTGTGAGCTCTTGGTATTTGGAAGCCAGGACCCACTCAGGCTCAATGGAGACTCGTGTTTCAGGCGTGGCATTTTTGGTTGCTGTGTCGTGGTGCTTCATAGTTCACCCAATAAAAAAGCCCCGGCTTAGCGGGGCTGTGGTTCATCAAAATCTGGGATAGGTGCGCGGCGGTCGCGCCGTGTTCTTGCTCTGCGGCTCATGCAGGTGCACATGTCAGGCTCCAAAGAAAAAGCCCACGCGGCATGCACCGGGTGGGCTGGATAGGGCGAGGTGTGAACTGCTTTGTTACCCTTGCATAAGCTTTGTTGCAGGCGCCGCTTTTACACTTGGTCATCTTTTAACTCCCACAAAGAAAATGAAAAAACTCATCGGTTTGGCTTTACTTGCCGCAGTGCTGACAGGTTGCGCGGTGTACACACCCAGCGGCTCGGTGGTGGTTGACCCCGGGCATGGCGGTGGTCATGGTGGTTTCTGCCCACCCGGTCAGGCCAAAAAAGGCAACTGCTGATTGGTACTGCGGTTTTTCTGCCCATCAACAAAAAGCCCGCATCAAGCGGGCTGGTGTGAGTAGTAGCCACCCATGGGCAGCGGTGGTGGGGCAGGCCTTGGATCGTTCCCCCACGGCTTTGATAGTTCTTCTTGCCGGATAACGGCTAGGAGTTCCAGCCTTGGAACGTCCTGGGCAAGCAATTGGTCAACCCGCTCACAGCGCCAGCGTATGTAGGCGGGGCTCATGTACGCAGCTTGAAAGTAAAAGGGCGGTTTGGCTTCGGCATGGATGGGTCTGCACCTTTGACGCCATGGGATACCCATAGCCGGTTCAGTGTCCTTGCTGCCTCAACGATGGCTTTCATGCTGTAGCTGGGCAGGATGCGCATTGCCAGCTCTGCAGCTGCTTGCAGCCCATTCACGTGGGCCAAGCCTACGGGCATGCCTTCGTGCAGACGCTGGATAACCACCATGGCGTGGATCAAAATGTGGCGGCGTGTGCGGTCAAGAGGGGCGTCCACTTCTTCGGCCTTTAAGGCAAGAATGAAGTCATTGGTCATTGCTTGCAGCATTTCAGTCTCCGCAGGCTTGCCCAGCGCATAAGCCATACGAAAGCGGTTGAGATCCATCTGCTCGACTGTGTGATCTACAAGTGCTTTTACTTTTTGCAGCTCGTCAATTGCGCGCTGGGCTCTTGCTTGTTCTTCTGCTTTGGCTTGTGCATCGCGCTGCAGCCCTTGTGTGTAGAGGGCTCCAGCAAGGCGAATAGGGTCAAGTTCTGTCTTAACGGGTGCGGGTGCGAATGCGAATGGCATAAGGCTTCCAATGTGGTTATTGACCTCGATAGCTCAGTGCGCCATTGGTGCGGTAGGTTCCCTTGGTGGTGGTGGCGCAGATGGGGGCGTAATCGGGAATCTCCTGCTTGTGGATAGTGATCTTGGTCTTGCTGGTGATGACGGGCTCAGCATTTTTCACGCTACAGCGCGCAGGGATGGGATCGGGGCGTACCTTGTTGTTGTCGGCAGAAACGATGTTCCAGGCGGCACCTGGAGAGATACCGACTATTTCAGCGATCGCGCGGCAGGTTTTGCCCTCACGGTGCAATGCGCGCGCTTGGGTCTTTTGTGCTGCAGTGATGGTTTGACCACCCATGGTGTGCTCCAGAAATAAAAAAGCCCGCGTGATGGCGGGCAGATTGATTAAATTAATAGCTGCTAGCGCTTGCTAGTAAATGATTTGCGCATTATTCAATGCTTATTTAATTGATGGGTAAGCGCTGATAGCTATCAAATTAGATGGAATCGGCGGCCAAAGACTTGGCAATAGCCGCGCGAATGGCGGGCACATCGGTGCGCTTATACAGGCGCGCATTGCGGTACTTGCGCCACTGGGCATCGGTGCAGCTGTCTTTGTCAATGTCCGCAGCAGTCATGGCAGTAAAGCCATGGTTTTGGAGCTGGGCTGCGTTGACGCTGCATGTGTCTTTGAGCGTTTCATTCAGCTCTGTGAGAGTGATCAGTTCTTCGTGCATGGTTCACCCTTGATTGATTTGTGGCGATGGGTAGGAGCGGCGTTGGCTTGCGACTGGTGGTGCTGGCTTGATGACTTTGGGTATGCAACTGATGTTGTCGCGGTGCACATAGCAGGTGGCATCCCCATCGCTTACTTTGGAGATACCGTTGTCCAGCGCGATATGGATGGACAACGATAAGTAGGCGGCCAAAAACGTGAGGTTGGCTATAGCCAAAGCAATGATGAATACCTGTAGCCAAGTTGTTTTGTTGGCAGTTTTTTCTGTAGTCATGGTGTTGTGCGGTTGATAGAAGGCAATCCAACAAGCGCACGCCCAGGGCATGCGCTTGGAGCATGGCTCTAGGGGTTAGCTGGGTGTGCCTCGGTGGATTGAGCGTCCTTGCCGTGGCCGATCATCTCCACCAGATCGGTGATGATTGACGACACAGCATCAACCTCCAGCGTGGCCTGTGAGTAGAAACTGACTTCTTCTTCGTCCTCGGAGTCAGTGTGCGAGCACTCGATGCCTTTGAGCTTGAAGTCGTGAGTCAGGCGGAATTCTGTTTCGCCGTCGTGGGTGAAGCCCATGGACATGACTTCAAACGACGCGGCCAGCGCTTCCTTGATGCCGGTTTCGGCGCCACGCAGTGAGCCCATCTTGATGTTGATCTTGCGTTCGCCTTGCTTCAGTGCCGCCTCTGCGCAGGGCTGGAACACGCCGAAGGCATCATCGTTGCCATTGGCCCACGCCTGCAGGCGCGTGGTCAGACCGTGCTTGACGTCGCTTACGTGGATGGTTTCGGTCTTCACGCTACCGGCGGCGTGCACCAAGGACGTCACGATGATGTCTGCCAGCTTCTTGCTGGTGGTGGGAACGATCAGATAGCCCGTGGTCTGCTGGTAGAAGCAGGTGATGATGGCGGTGCGTGGGAACGCCTGCTTGGCAAGCTCCATCAGCACCTCGTCTTTGATTTCCGCGCGTTCCTTCTTGCCGGGCGTGCGGTTGTCCAGCTCTTTGATGCGCTCTGCGGCTTCGTTAACCTTTTGGTTGATGACGCTGGCCGGTATCTGCTTTTCGTCAATGCGCACGCGGAATGCAAAGCCGTTTTTGAACGGCAGCACCAAGTGATCGCCATCAGCCACTGGAACAAAGCCCCAGCTTCGCATACGTGTTGGCGGGCACTCTTGGAAAACGCTGGCCTGCAGCTTATCGGCCAGTGCCTCTTGCTTGATGCCAAAGTCAGCTTTGTAAACGGTGGCGGATTTAATGATTTGCTTCATTGTGATGATTGGGCTGGTTAAAGAATCAAGCCGCATCGAGCGCGGCCTGCAGGGACAAAATTGCGAGGGCGACGGCAGCGGTGCCTACCCACCAAAGCGCTGTGGTTGCGATGGTTTTGAGCATTCAGGAACCTCCAGAAACAAAAAAACCGCCTCGGTGGGCGGTGGTTGGTTGGTGCAGGGCGCTTAGATCGCTTCGTACTGGTGCTCAGTCTCAGGCGGAGGCAGCTCGCGCACTACTTCCGGTTGCGCTGGTTCCGGGTAGGTGGGCGCTGGGGTGTGGCTGAATTCGGTTTCGGCTGGGCCTGGGTATAGATCGCACATGATGGAAATCATACTTTCACGGCCAGGACGCTACATGCAGGGCGGTGTGGGAAGCAGGCATCAGCCCAAGCGCGCGCTTCGCGGTTGTTGGGGAAGTCGATGTTAGGGACAACTTGCTTGCCAAACTTGACGATGAATCGCATGGTTGGTGTCTCCAGAAAAAGAAAAGCCCACGCGGTGGTGGGCACGGGAATAGTTGGCGGATCTGCTGCAACGCTTGCTAAGGCGCTCCAACACCATAGGTTTAAGAAGTAGCAGCCGCCACGACTGCCCCCTGTGGCCAAGGGGCAGGCATTGCGGTTACTTGAAGCCGACAAGAACTCCAGGTGGCATTGGTATTGCCATGCAGCCATGAATGGGGCGCCAAAGATGCAGGCAGTATGGGTGATTGCTTATCCATTCACTTTTTGGAGGGTGGAGCTGCATTACGCAATCCTCGTCATCCCAAAATAAAGCCTTCACTTTGCACATTTCTTCCCATGTTGGGCACCTGTGTGGAAGGCTTGCACTCACATGCTCCCATCCCATTTGATCGCTGGCTATCACAGTGAATGGGGTGTGGCCTGGGCGCGATGGAATTCTGAATGCGCCGTTGTTGCCGCAATCCGACGTTGATCCAAATGGCCCAGTCTTTAAACGTAGGCTCTCAGGGACGTGAAATGCCATATTTATTTCCAAGAAAAATCCCGCTGCACATTGCTGTACAGCGGGCAAAAAGTCCACGGAACGTGAACCCCACAGAAAAAGAAAGCCGGTGCCCGAAGGCGCGCAATGGGAAGTAAGAGAGGGAGGGAGGAGGCACACCCACTACCCGGCTGGAAAATGGTTGATGGCTGCTGTGTAAGCCCCAGCTTTATGCAGTCATGGAGGGACGGTCAACTTTCATGCCTTGCTGGGAGGCAAGCCCCAGTCACGATTTGCCATCAGGTCGCGCTTCTGTTCATGCTCAGGGCACTCTTGCGAATGCGTCGGAGGAACTAGGAGCACCGCCAGAAGCGCGGCTTGATGGCCCTGCTTAACGCCTGCAGGGGTTTGGCGGCGCGATGTGCTCGCGCGGGCCGCTTCAACGCATTTCAAAATCTCCGTCTATTGGGCTGCCAGCCAAGCCTCAGCATCTGCTTTGGCCTGCTGAACGGTGGTGCGCACTGTTTCGTGCGGTGCCAGTCCACACCCTTTAAACCAGCGGATCAATTTCACGTGAGATCCACAGTCGCGCACGGTGGCCCAGGTTTCGTTATTGAGGTGGCAATGCTCGGTCTTGTGCTTCGTTGTGAACCACTGCAGGGGTTGGGCTGGATTCTTCTTTGACATGGCTTTCTTGCTGTTGCTGTAGCTGGCTATTTTTGGCAGCCAGCCACTCTTTGTATTCCTCGGCGCGCTCTTGGTCTTTGATAAGCCGCCGTCTGGCTGCTGTCGGGCGCAATCTCCAGTTCATGGATGCCACTCATTGCCACCGGGCATAGCGAAGTCGATGTACTGAGGTGTGCCGCTTTCATCGACTTCATCCAGGCAACGCCCAAACTTGCTGTTGAACCACTCGCGTTTTGTCATGAGGCGGAACCCTTCTGGCATGTGGTCTTTCTCAAACTCTGCAAACTGGGCGCGCTGACTGGCTTCGTCGTGGTACCGGCCGGCCGGCATAGAGAAGGTGGCCACACCCATTTGTCCGGTGCTTTCGTTGATGACTGAGATTGCAAGCTGAACTTCGATGGGGGCTTGCAAGATCACTTCTTTGCTCATGACTTTCTCCTGTTCAAACAAAAACAGCCTCCTGGTGGAAGCTGCTTGTGTTTCCCCTCTGATACGCACAGAGGGCGGCGACTGGTGGTGCGTGCACACCAGTGGTTGGGCTTTTCTTTTCTTGGCATCCCCGAATGCCTCACCCCCGTACTTTTGACCCAGGGGCTGGTTCGCAGTGCGGTGGTCAATACGCCTGCTGACGGTTCAAGCCCGTCACGCATGCGCTGACCTATCTCGTTCGCGTTGCCTTACCCATCCGGGGACAGAGCGCTACTAGCCTTTGCACCGGCTGATTCACTTTGTCGCGTCAACCCGCGACGGCACTGATTTACCCAGACGTGCCCACTGCAAGAGTTGGTGTGCTGACCTCGATCGATTTGCACCCATCGCTTGGGTAGCACCTCCTGCTGCGCTCTCTGTGGAGCTAACCCCGCCTTTGCTTCCTGTCGGCTTCGGCCCCGGATCGCTGGGCCTTGGGTGTTTCGCGGTTTGGTGCTGCGATTGGTGTAATGTAAGTGCTCTAACAATATATTGTCAAGCATGCTTACATAATATTTTTAGAGTGCTAACATTTGATGTATGACCACACACCACACAGACGAAAAAAAGCCCGCTGGTGCGGGCGATGACAAGGTGACGCTGCTGGACTTCGATGCGTTGATCTTCAGGAAGGGAGGCGATGGCAGCATCTCCATCTCAACACTGGGTGCTGTTTACTCAGAGCTACCCAGGTGCTGCGATGTGGCTAAGGCTGCTGTAGATTGGGTTGCAGCTTTTCCAGAAAAGGATCTGGTGATTGACATTGCCCTCGAAAGAGGTAGAGAAAGCGAAGGCATTGAGCAGATATTTGCCTTCATAGACGCAATGGCATCTAGCTACTGGCGGCATTACAAGCCTGCCACGGTGATTGAAATCCCTGGGAAAGGGCGCTGGGTATTTCAGGCAGATACCGATGTGACAGAAAGCTGAGGGAGGTTATTGGCCCACTTTTGGATAACCTTTCTT
>NZ_CADEPJ010000272.1 GCF_902829245.1 Comamonas jiangduensis
GAAAACTACTTTTGCAAGCTCAAAGAATTCAAGCGTATTGCTCTGCGTAGCGACAAAACTGACAGCAGCTTCGCTGCTGTCATCACCTTGGCATCTGCGGTGATCAATTCCCGCTAATTCTCAACAGGCCCTAGTTTTTCTCTTGACGTGATCTTGGCACTTCGCCTGTCGCATGTAGTGGGTTATGTCGTGGTGGCACCTGTGGATCCAGCATTGCTATACCCCATTCATGACATCGGAACCAACTCATTGTAAGAAGTGCGGGCGTTCGCTTGTGGGGTGGGGTCTGAACTTCCCGCCACGCCATGCCGAACTGTTCGGCTCTAAGCAGGCTCGAACGCAGCGAGCTTAGGGCCGCCGCACTGAACTGGTGTCTTTTGCTAGGTTCTAGGAGTCGCTTCTATAAGCGGTGAGATAACCCCTTGCATTGACTGGGATTGTCATTTGTCAAGGGTCTCGGGATTGGCATCCGAACAATGTCAAGAAGTGGCCTGCAAGCTTTGGGCCACGGCACTTAACTCAAGGAAAACTCCGTGAAAAAAACTTTGCTTATCGCAGTAACGGCGCTCGGCTTTGCTTCTGCAGCTTCCGCTCAACAACACCTGTTCGTCAATATCCACAGCGGCCAGGCTATGGCTCAGGGCGCAGGTCTTGTGCTGGCTGCGCAAGCTTTGGAGCAAAAAGCCAATGTGCGTATCTTGCTGTGTGACGCTGCAGCAGACATCGCTGTCACAGGTAAAGAAATGCCTACTCTTAAGCCCCGTAACGTGACACCTCAGCAGATGCTGCAAGGCCTGATCAAGGCCGGAGCACAGGTAGAAGTGTGCGCACTGTACTTGCCAAATAGCGGACGGCAGGTGACAGATCTGATTCAAGGCGTCACGCCAGCGAAGCCAGCAGATGTCGCGACCCATTTGCTCAAGCCCGGAGTTCATACTCTCGCTTTCTAGCTCACCTCTGACTGCCCCAGCTTGGCTTTAAGCGAACGGCTAGGCCAGCAGAATGGGTTTGTAAGGATTGTTGTGCGTAATTATTGACCAATCTCCCGGGTCATAAAAACGTGATTCCTTGGCCTGCCGTGTTGGCACGAGCAGGGGCGGTCTCAAATCTGAAGTGCAGTGGCCCGTTTGGCGGCCTCATCGATAGCTGTACGCCCCTTCTCCAACTCAGCGCTGAAATGCTGCCGACTCTTGGATTGTTCCAGCTTCAGCTCATCCATCTGTCGGTGATATTTTCTTTACACCCTACCCACGCTCTTGGCCCGCATTGGCTTTGGCAGAACGGGCCAATTGCTCATTACTGCCAGGCTGTCCTGTAGGAGTACTTCGGATCAACCCAGTGCCTTGAGCTTGCGATAAAGCGAACGTTCGCTCATGCCGAGCTGGGCAGCAAGTTCTGCACGGCTACCGGTGTGGGCAGCAGCAAGGGCGCGCAAGGTATCTCGTTCTAAGGACTTAAGCGAGCTGCCCGAAGCGACTGCGGCGACAGAAGAAGACGCTGCAGGCTGTAGCACCAAGGGCGTAGGCGAGTGTCGGGCTGGTCGCGCCCAAATACCCGTGTCCACCGCCTTTTGAATGTGAACACCTTCTACGGTATCGCCGTCGCACAACAAGGTTGCTCGCTCCAAGAGGTTGCGCAACTCACGCACGTTACCAGGATAGTCCAGCGAACTAAGCTGAATCAACGCGTCTCTGGACAAACGCAGGTGACGAGGCGATGCAACACGCTCCAGCAGAGCTGCCGCCAGCAAGGCGATATCTTCGGTACGTTCGCGCAATGCCGGCAAGCGGATTGGGAAAGTGCACAGCCGATAGTACAAGTCTTCGCGGAAACGACCCTCGGCTACCATGGCTGGCAGGTCACGATGCGTGGCGGATACAACACGGATGTCGGCATGCCGAAGGTCTGTACTGCCAACGCGGCGGTAGGTGCCAGTTTCCAACAGGCGTAGGAGTTTCACCTGCATCGGCAGCGGAATATCCCCCACCTCGTCCAAGAATAATGTACCGCCGCTAGCAGCCTCTACCAAGCCTCCGCGCTGCCCAGCGGCACCGGTAAATGCACCCCGTTCGTGGCCAAACAACTCCGACTCGAACAAAGCCTCGGGCAAACTGGAGCAATCAACCGCTACCAGTGATTTCCCTGCGCGTGGGCTGGCATCGTGCAGAGCATGAGCTACCAGCTCCTTGCCGGTGCCCGATTCACCCAATAGCAACACCGCGGCTCGTGATGGCGCCACGCGCGCCACAAGCTCCAACATTTGGCGAAAGGCAGGAGCGCGCCCAACCAACCCTTGGACATTAGGCCGACTTTCTGCCACCCTCAGTGGCTCCATCTTTTCAACGAAAAAAACCGGTGTACCGTCCTCACCCGGCAAAGGTGCCAGTTCGATATTGACGTATGCCTCCCCATGAGGAGTGTGGTGCAGGTGCAGCACTCGCTCACGCTGTCCTGATTCGCGCGAAAGCGCCATCGGGCAGCTTTCACCCGCTTGATCGCACGGAACCGAGAAATTGTGCGATACCTCGTAGCAAGTACGCCCAATCACACTGCGCTGCGGGCTGAACTGCTGACGATAGGCAGTGTTGGCCGCAAGGATGCGGTACTGCAAGTCAAAGACGATGTGAGGTTCGGGTAACCCGTCTAGAAAAGCGATAAGTTCGGGCAGTGGCTTCATGGCAAAGAAAAGATGAGTGTCCAGTGTAGGGGATCAGCTTCAGACTGCCAATAATGGCTGCCATTTGGCAGCAGTCACTCGGTACGCGTGACGCACTCGGACTCTCTCGATCTCAAAACGCTTGAATCACAATCAATTTACAGATCAAAAAGGGTGGCACGATTTTTGAAGCAGTAAGGCACCACAACCGCTTGGAGTCTCTTATGAACTCAACACTAAATCTGCCAACAGCCGGCACACCCGAAGATGCGGAGCGCCGAACATGGATGCGCGCTACAGTCGGCATGGGATGCGCAGGCGCTACCGCCACACTCTGGCCATTTGTGTCTAGTTTTGCCCCCAGTGAGCGGGCGAAAGCGCTTGGAGCAAGCGTGCAGGTGAATGTTGGAGATTTAGCCCCAGGCGAAATGCGTACAGTGGAATGGCGCGGCCAACCTGTCTGGCTCTTACGCCGTACCCCCGAGATGCTGGCCAGTCTATCGAACACCGCCGACTTGGCCGACCCTAACTCGAGTACCCCACAACAGCCTGAATATGCAAAAAATATACATCGGTCCATCAAGCCCGATTTGTTAGTGACCGTGGGCATTTGCACCCACTTGGGCTGCTCCCCGGTAACTTTGCCCGAAGGCACCGCCAACACCAGTGTACCGGCTGACTGGAAGGGTGGCTTCTTCTGCCCTTGTCATGGTTCTACCTTTGATCTAGCCGGTCGCGTTTTCAAGAATAAGCCCGCCCCCACCAACTTGGTGGTGCCACCCCATAGCTATCTCGATGACACTACGCTGTTAATCGGTGAAGACGAAAAACAAAATACTTAAGCACCGTGGACTTTCGCATTTTGCACAGCACAAACAGTAGTGAGTTGAGTTACTTGCTAGCCGACAGAGGCTGCGGTGAGGCCGTGCTGATTGACCCCACTCGCGCGACCTACCTGTGATTCGTGCGTTGCTACAAGAACATCAACTCCGCCTTCGTTGGGTATTGCGCACCCACCAGCACGACCATCTGCGCCCAATGGAGTTCGAGCGACTACGACAACTTGGCGCTCCACTAGTGCAAGGTGAGCCGCGCGAGGAGCCACCTTAGTTAACGACGGTCAAAACCTGGATTTTGGAAGTGAGAAAATCAAAATTTGGCGCACGCCCGGCCACACACCATATTGCCTGAGCTACATTTGCCGCGATCGGGTCTTTTGCGGAGGTCTCATGGCGGTGGATGCCTGTGACCTACAACCCTATCCGGCATATCCCGAAGCCCTGTGGGACAGTGTCGTTCAACGCCTATTCACGCTGCCAGATGAAACCTTACTTTTTGCAGGACACGAAATTCCTTTACATGCCGTCAGCACAGTTTGGGGACAGCGCCAATCCCACACTTGGTTTAAAAAGCTTGATAGAGACGCTTTTATTACACACTGGACAAATTTTCTAATTTTGAATAACTAAAAAATTTTGCAGATTTATGTTGGATGGTTGAGGCAGTGGAAAAAACCCAGTGTTTGCAGAAATCGTTGTGGATACTCAGCATCAGATTAAGATTCAGCTGTCTCAAGTGATATTTTCGCAATCTTTGCTTGCGTTCGAGAGCTCAAGTTAGCTGTTGCCGAACCCTTGAAAAGAGCGCTTGTAATTAGGAAGCACGTGCTTGAGTTCA
>NZ_CADEPJ010000273.1 GCF_902829245.1 Comamonas jiangduensis
TCAATATTGAGCTTCTCGGGGTCAGCAATGATGTTTTTGACCGCCTGCAGTTTGGGTACGTAATTGCGGGTTTCGTTGGGCATGCTCAGCTCGACATAGCTGGTGCCTTGCCCCTGTTTCTCATTGCGCTTGATGGCACGGCCCACGCTGCCTTCGCCCCAGTTATATGCGGCCAGTGCCAAATGCCAGTCACCAAACATGCGGTGCAGTTTTTCAAGGTAGTCCAGCGCGGCCCTGGTGGATGCAAGCACATCACGGCGGTCGTCGCGAAAGGCATTTTGGGTCAGGTCAAAGTAAGAACCTGTAGCGGGCATGAATTGCCACATGCCTGCAGCCTTGGCGCTGGAGACGGCTTGAGGGTTGAACGCGCTTTCAATGTAGGGCAGCAATGCAAGCTCGGTGGGCATGTTGCGCTGCTCCAGCTCTTCTACGATGTGGTAGAGGTATTTGCTCGAACGCGTGGTCATGCGGTCGATGTAATCGGGGCGGCTGCCATACCACTGCTCTTGGGCGTCGACCAGATCGTGCTCCAGATCTGGAATTGCAAAGCCCTTGCGAATACGCTCCCACAGGTCATTGTTCGACTCCAGTGATGCAACTTTGGAAGTGCCGGTATGCGCGCGCGTGATGGGCTTGAGCGGTGCGTCGTAAGAGGCGGGTGATGTCGCGCAGCCAGCAAGCCATACGACGCTGAAGGCAATAAAAAGATGGCGCAGGTTCATCAGAATGCGTTTTTCCATTCACGCAGCGTGGCCAGCACGCTTGCGGGTTGTTCGGTTTGGGTGTTGGGGCGAAAGCGCAGTGCACTTTGCACTACCTGCTTAACGTCGCAACGCAAAAAAGGGTTGATCGCAAGCTCTTGCGCCAGCGTGGAAGGCAGCGTGGGGCGCTGCTGCTGGCGCAGTGCTTCACAA
>NZ_CADEPJ010000274.1 GCF_902829245.1 Comamonas jiangduensis
CCCTGGCCCCGCAGCTGACAGAAAACCTGGGCTTGCTGCGCGGCCAGGGTGCAGGCTTTTTGGCCCAGGGCCAGTTACCCCCTGAAAACCGCGGTGCGCTGCGGGCGCTGCAGCGCCGCGTGGTGGAGGTACAGGCCGCAGCGGGCTACTCCATCCAGCGCGCCATGGAGTTGAACGCAGACTTTCACACGCGCATGGCGCCGCAGGTCAAGCAGGTGGCCGCATTGACGAATGAGAGCCTCCAAATGGCCAAGGAGCAACTGATTGAAGCGCCTGAGCTGACGCTGGCCGCCCCCCTCTTCTTTGACACGCTCACACGCACCATTGAGGCCGTCAATGCGCTGGTGGCCGATGGCTCTGCACTACTGGCTCAATCGCTGCGTGACGAAGAGCGGGCGCACCGCCAGCAGCTCATCACCGTGCTGGCACTGATGGCCCTGGCGCTGCTGCTGGCCTTGGGCTTGGCGCTGGCATTTGTGCGCTCTGTCACCGTGCCCTTGCGGCAAGCCGTGCAACTGGCGCAAGCGGTTTCGGAAGGTGATTTGAGTGGGAGCGACAGCCCCGTGGGCAGCAACGAAGTGGGCGAGTTGCTGCAGGCCCAGTACGCCATGCGGGCGCACCTGCGCCCCATGGTGGCGCAGGTGCGCAGCGGCGCCGACAGCGTGGCGCTGGCCAGCGCGGAGATTGCCCAAGGCAATATGGATCTGTCGGGCCGCACCGAACAGCAGGCCAGCGCGCTCGAAGAAACCGCTGCGTCCATGGAGCAGCTCAGCGCCACGGTGCGCAACAACGCCGACAACGCCCGCGAAGCCAGCCTGCTGGCCGGCGCGGCGCGCGATGTGGCGGTGCGGGGCGGCGATGTGGTGGCCCAGGTGGTGCAGAC
>NZ_CADEPJ010000275.1 GCF_902829245.1 Comamonas jiangduensis
ACCTCAAAGCACAAGGTGCGCAGCAATTGCCAGCCCCCCAAGTGATGGCCGGCGAGGTCTTAGAACGCCTGATTGTCGAGAAGGCGCAAATCCACATGGCCAAGGAAAGTGGCATCAAGGTCGACGACTATGCGGTCGACCAGGCGCTGGAGAACATAGCGCGTCAAAATGGCACCGATGTGGCCGGCCTGCGCCGCGAAATGGCCAAGCAAGGGGTGGACGAAAAGCAGTTGCGCGAAGAAATCCGCAACCAAATGCTGATGCAACGCCTTCAAAACCGTGAAGTCGATGGCCGCGTCAAAGTCAGCGACTCTGACATTGACCAGTACATGGCCGAGCAACGCCGCCAAAGCGGCCAAACCGATATGGCGACCGCCGCCATCAATCTGGGCCACATTCTGATTACCGTGCCTGAAAACGCGAGCCAAAATGAAGTCGCTCAGCGCCAAACGCGCGCCGAAGAAGCTTTGGCTGCCGTGCGTCGCGGAGATGATTTCGCCAGCGTAGCTCAGCGCTACTCCGAAGGCGGTCAAGCCATCTTGGGCATGCGCCCAGCCTATCGTTACCCAGGCCTGTTCATTGAATCCGTCGCGAATACGCCTGTCGGCGGTATCGTTGGCCCCATCCGCTCCGCCGCCGGTTTCCACATTCTGAAGGTCGTCGACAAGAGCGCCAGCGGCGTACCTGCCGTGGTGACACAAAACCATGCACGCCACATCTTGCTGCGCACTTCGCCACAATTGGGGGAACGTGAAGCCGCTCAGCGGCTGGCCGAACTGCGCCAACGCATCGAAGGTGGCGCCCGATTTGAAGATCTGGCGCGCCAGTATTCGGAAGATGGCAGTGCCCAGATGGGTGGTGATTTGGGCTGGGCTGGCCC
>NZ_CADEPJ010000276.1 GCF_902829245.1 Comamonas jiangduensis
CGTTCAGATCGGCCAGCGTGTACGCCGTGCCGCCGATGCTCACCGTGGCAATGCCGTCGGTGGCATTGACGGTGATCGTGCCACCGGTCGTTTCTGTATCCGCAATGTTGTTCAGGCCCGATTCGTAGACCTTGCCTGCATCGCTGCCTGCGCCTGCATCAATCGTCACTTCGCCCGTGTCGTCTGCACCGTGGATGGTGAAGCTCACGGTCGCATTGGCTGTGTCGCTGTCCTTGTCTGTCAAGGTGTAGCCCAGCGTGACGCTGATGCTCTCGCCGCCCTTGAGCGCCTGGGTCGCCGCCTTGCTGTTGTCCAGCACAAAGCTCCAATTGCCGCCGGAGGGGCTTTGCGTCAGCGTGCCGTAGTTGGCCAAGTTGACTGTCGTCGTACCCAGCATGGCTGTCACTGTGCCCCAGCTCACGCCTCCTCCGGTCGCTGCGCCGTCTTGGCCGAAGCCGTTGCCCGTTGCTGTCGTGACGTTGCCATTCACCAGCGCCGTGCCGTCTTCGGTCACAGAGCCTGCGATGTGCGAGGCCGCCACGGGCACGTCGTCCACGATGGTGATCGTGACGTTGCCGCTGCCCGTGCTGCCGCCCACGCCTGCCACTGCCACTGCAATGGTGTCCGTCAGGGTGCCCGTCAGAGTGTTGTCGCCATTGCCCGCAACGTGCGTTTGCGCAGCGCTGAGGGTGTAGCTGTAGTCGATCTCGGCACTCTTGCCGTCCGCCGCAGGCGTCACGCCAGTGATGGTCAGCACGCCCTTGCCGGTGTTCACGAACTTGCCGTTCAGATCGGCCAGCGTGTACGCCGTGCCGCCGATGCTCACCGTGGCAATGCCGTCGGTGGCATTGACGGTGATCGTGCCACCGGTCGTTTCTGTATCCGCAATGTTGTTCAGGCCCGATTCGTA
>NZ_CADEPJ010000277.1 GCF_902829245.1 Comamonas jiangduensis
GTGCCATGCGCGGCACCTGGTTGGGCTTTGCCGTAGCGAATATGTGGTGCTATGGCTTGGGCGTGCTGGTGGCATTGACGCTGCCCAGCGCCGATCTGGTCACTGCGCTGCTGCTGGCACAAGGCGGCTTGATTGCCTTGACGCTGATCTTGATTGACGAAGTCGACAACGCCTACGGTGACACCTACTCCGGTGCCATGGCTGCACACAGTGTGGTGCCCAGCTGGAGTGTTCGCCGCTGGGGCCTGCTGTTGACCGTGCTGTGCGTGCTGCTGGCCCTGGTGCTGCCCATGCACAGCATTGAGCCCTTCTTGCTCACGCTCAGCTCGGTGTTTGTGCCTTTGTTTGGCGTAATCCTGGGCCGTCTGGCATGGCAGCCTGCCGCGCAGCGGCTTGCGCAGGCACCGCAATGGATGGCCAACGCCCAGCACGCACACTGGCCCACCGTGACCTTGTGGCTGGCGGGTATTGCGCTCTACCACAGCATGCCCTTGATTTCTGCCGATGCAGGCAGCGCCTTGCCCACCCTGCTGGTGTGCTTTGTGGCAGCCCGTTGCCTGCCACGCACCACGTGAGGGAGGGGGCGCGAAGCCGCAGGCAGTACCGGTGTACGACAAGGCGAAGTGACAACGTACCAAGGGCCGCGTGAGCGGTTCTAAGGCACATCAAACCCGTGGTGCGCACGAGTTGTGTCCAAACGTTTCGCCAGTTAATATGCCTCGCGATGCAAAAATGTCAGGGCTTGGCTATTTGTTTTGTGAGACATGTTCACAACAACACGCTCTAACCCAGGCATGATTTCGCACTTCGTCGGCACCACGTTGGTTGTTTTTGCATGTGGAGCCACATCGGATTGATTCACAGGAGTTATCACCGCGTGCTGCCACCATTTGCCCTTCCCC
>NZ_CADEPJ010000278.1 GCF_902829245.1 Comamonas jiangduensis
TAGCGAGGCTGTGGGCCAAGTGATGACCTGGCAACAGGTGGCCCTTGGGCACCATGCGCTGTGCGCCAGCTGTCTCCTGCATGACGCATTGGGCGCTAGACGGCAGAGGCCGGCAGCCAGTACATGCAGTGCAAAGCCCCGTGGCATGCCGCCTTGGGGGTCTGTGTTGCGGTGCACGATGTGGTTTGCCCTAAATCGCGCACACATGGGGGCAGACCCGCAGTGCGGTCGGTGCAATGCCTTTTAGATTGAAGCTCTGTGCAACGGTAAACATCAGGAGGCAGATATGCAGCGACGTGCTTGGATGTGGGGCGTGGTGGCGATGGCGGCGAGCTTGGCAGCAAGCGCTGTGCACGCCCAAAGCGAAACCTTCCCGAACAAACCCATCACGCTCATCGTGCCGTATGGCCCTGGCGGGGTGACCGATGTGATTGCGCGTGCCTTGGGGCTGGGCATGGGGAAAGCTTTGGGGCAAAACGTGGTGGTGGAAAACAAGGCGGGTGCGGCTGGCGCGATGGGCGTGGTCGATATGCTGACGGCCAGGCCCGATGGCTATCGCCTGACGCTGGCGCCCGTGGGCATTTTCCGCCAGCCCTACATCCAGAAAGTGGCTTATGACCCGGTGCGCGATTTGACCTATATCGCCACCTTCATGACCTACGACTTTATTTTGACGGTGCCCAGCGATTCGTCGATTCAGACGGTGCAAGACTATGTGGCGTGGGCCAAGAAAAATCCGGGGCAGATGAGCTACGGCACGCCGGGCAAATTCACCGCCAACCATGTGGCGATGGCGTTGCTGGAGAAAAAGACCGGCATCACACTCAACCACGCACCCTTCAAGGGAGACGCCGAGGCCATCAATGCGCTGTCGGTTTTTGGTG
>NZ_CADEPJ010000279.1 GCF_902829245.1 Comamonas jiangduensis
ACAAACAGTCTCAACTTCCAATCGTCTAGCTGCATTGGGTGTGGAGCGAACTCGACAAACTGGAGGAAGTGGAAGTGTGGATGCCAACCGTTGTTGGTCCCCTTACGGCCATGTGTGACCTCAAGGGCGCGCACTTGGCCTATGTAGCCCATCTCTGCAAACACCTTCTTTACCGTCTTGTCGCGCAGGAAGCTCTGGACGGCTTCGGCTTGCTTGGCCATCAGGTCTTCCAGCTTGTCAAAACGGGTGTGGGGAGTAGTGAGGGTGAGCAACTGGACAGATCCGCCTGATGCCTGATGCTGGGACATGGCCGATTGCAGCTCAAGGCGGCGGCGTTCTGCAATCTTGGCAGCGCACACAGGGCACGTCCACACACTGCCGCAGGTTTGCAGCCCTGCATAGTGGGCGGTGTCGTACTTCTTGGACTTGAGAACATCGACCCCCTGACGCCCAAAGGCGCGAGCGCGAAGGCACAGGGAAGTACGGCTTTTTGGCAGTAGCTGACGGGCAACAGACTGGAGCGCGAAACGCTCAGTTTGGCGTGTGATCCCTGTCGGGGCTCGTAAATTCGCATTGGTACCAAGGGAGGCACCGCCTGCGTCGTTTTTGTGGCTGGGGGAAACTTTAGGCATTGGCGGACACAAGTCCGCAGGAAGCCAAATACAATGGAGACATGCGTTCTTTCAAGCTTACTTTGATAGGACGCCAGAGGCCTCAGTCATCTTGCCAGATGCTGGGGCTTCGCCTTTGGTGGGTACGCTGAATTATTTGAGCCGGTCACAGCTCGGTTGGACGTCAACCCCCACAACGTCCTCTCGGATTGAGCTTTTGGGGTTCCACACGGTTTCAAAGGCAAAACGTCTTCGCAGTATAGAGCCGTGAAGGTCGTTCGCGGAAGCGCTCGACACGGCGTGCGGCGCGCCGCTTG
>NZ_CADEPJ010000280.1 GCF_902829245.1 Comamonas jiangduensis
TTGCAGTGCGGATTCAATCAATGCTTTGGCTTCGGGCAAACGGATACCACGATCGGCATATGAGTAGCCCAAAGCATTCAGTCCATGATGGTGCGTGGGGTGTTTGGCAATCAGGTCACGCAGGATGTTTTCCATGGCATCGACTTTGCCTGCACGCTCCGCCAAGATAGCCGTTTCATACGCAATATCGGGGTCGTTGGGCAACTGCTCGTGCAGTGTGAGTTGCAGCAAATAGGCCTCTTGAGGCGCATTGTTCTCGCGCAGCAAGGCGACTTCTGCTTGGCGCTTTTGCATCGCTTCTGCGTCGTTTCTTGCAGGTGTCGCACGGATCAGCGCGCGTCCTTGTGCCAGCTTGCCTTGTTTGGCCAGCGCTTGTGCTTTGAGGCTTTGGACGTTCAGCAAGGCTTCGCTGTCAGGGATTTTGTCTAGCCACTGGAGTGCCAGCGCATAGTCTTTGGCTTGAAGCGCAATGCGCCCGCCCAGTAAATACGCTTGGGACAAGACATAGCTGCGCTGTGCCTCGTTGGAAATGTCTTGGGCAATTTTTTCTACCCGCTGCATGGCTTGCTGTGCTTTGCGCCATTTGCCGTTTTGGGCATAAATGTTCGCTTGTGCCATCCAGGCATCCACCATGTCTGGGTTGGCTTTGAGCAAGGGGGTGAGTTGATTTTGGGCATCGTCCCAGCGGTTTTTGCCCATCAATACCCGCGTATACGCCATTTGAATGGTGGGAGCTGGCTTGTCGCGCATGTAGTCTTCCGCCATCGCCTCTGCCGAAGGCATACCAGTTTCCAACAGCTCTAAAGCAAGTAAAGCAGTTGCACCATTGCGTGGGCCTTGTGCGTAGGCATGCACCAGCGCCTGCAGCGCCAAGTCTTTTTGGTTGGCATTGATTCGCATGTGACCGATCGTGGCCCATGCCGCAGGCGCAAGGTCTGGGTTTTGCAAGTCCGGTTGAAGGGCTTGCTCTACGACGGCTGCCGCCAAGACTTTGTCTGTTGCACGGCTATAAAGCTGCGCAACCGCAAGATAGGTTGCAGGTTTGGCTGCGTTGTTCGTCCATGCCACTTCACGCGATAAAGGCTCTTGCGATTCTGAAATGCGATTGAGTCGCAGCAAAATTTGCAGCAAATAGCGATTGGCGTCTCTCGATTGCGGGAAATTGGTCTGCCATTCGTTGGCCACAATGAAGGCTTGTTGGCCGGAGCGCGATTGCAAGGCAATTTCGGCAGCGCGTTGGTAGAGCTGCTGGGACTGACTTTGGCGCGCGGCATCCATAAGTAAAGCGATGGCATTGGTGGCATCACCTTGGGAGGCGGCCATCTCTCCCACCAAGAGGTCGTAGAACAACTCCGCATCCAGTGCAGCGGCCTCATCGGCAGGCGAAGGTTGCAAAGCCTCGGCGTTTGGATCCAAGGATGGGGGCGCTTCTTGCGCCCATGCGGGCAATGCTCCGAAAACAAGTACGGAAATAAGGGCCAAGCGCCAATTGCGGAGTGTGGAGACCATCGGCTCATAATAATCCAAGCATTTCATTGTTGTGAGCGAAATGATCAGATGCCAGAACTTCCAGAGGTTGAAGTTACCCGCCGAAGCTTTGCCCAGCAAATTCAGGGGGCGCAAGTTGTCTCTGTCACTTTAGGCAAGCCTTTGCGCTGGGCGCTGGGTTGTGAGCCCGCCCATTTGGTGGGTGCGACGGTGCAGCAAGTGCGCCGCAGGGGCAAATATTTGCTGCTGGATCTTGATCGCGGCATGTTGATGATTCACCTTGGAATGTCCGGCAGTCTGCGCTTTGCAAGTGATTTGCCGACGCTGGGCAAGCATGACCACTTTGACATGCATACGAGCCAAGGTAGCTTGCGCTTGCATGATCCTCGGCGCTTTGGCGCTGTGATTGCAACACAAGGCGAGAGTGATCCTGTTGCGCGCAAATTGCTGGATGGTTTGGGGATGGAGCCTCTGGACGAGGCACATTTCATTTGGCAGCGTTTCTACGCGGGGCTGCAGTCCAGTCGATCACCCATCAAGCCATTGCTGTTGGGAGGCAAGTTGGTTGTAGGGGTTGGCAATATTTATGCTTCCGAAGTCTTGTTTGCCAGCCGGATTGCGCCTACGGTTGCTGCCAACACTATCAGTGGGCAAAAAGCCAAGCGCTTGTTTCAAGCCATTCGGGAGATTTTGGCGATTGCCGTAGAGCGGGGTGGAACCACGTTGCGCGACTTTTCCAGCGCTGACGGCATGCAGGGACACTTCCAGACACAAACCCAGGTGTATGACCGTGCGGGGTTGCCTTGTACCCACTGTGGCAAGCCCATCAGGCTGTTGCGGCAAGGCCAGCGCAGCACGTACTACTGTGCGTATTGTCAAAAAGCTTGAGGAAATCGGCAATGGCGCCACGACCCGTACAAAACGCTGGCGCTATATTGGAG
>NZ_CADEPJ010000281.1 GCF_902829245.1 Comamonas jiangduensis
CCAGCTGGCATGCCAAAGTGCTGGTGGCCGATGCGAGCCAGCCCCAGCAATGGTGGCAGCAGGCCAATGGTGGTCAGCAGTTTGACGCCATCTTACTGGATGCGCCGTGTACGGCCTCGGGCATTGTGCGCCGCCACCCGGATGTGCGCTGGCTGCGCCGGGAAAGCGATGTGGCGCAACTGGCCGCCATTCAGTCGCAGATGCTGGATGCGCTGTGGCCCTTGCTGAAAAACGGGGGGCGCATGCTGTACTGCACCTGCTCAGTGTTCAAGGCCGAAGGCGATGGGCAGGTGCAAGCGTTTCTTGCGCGCAACACCCAGGCGCAGTTATTGCCTTCACCCGGACATTTAATTCCGGGAATTGCGGCGCAAGGCGGAGCACTCCCGGACAATGGCGCGGGTGACCACGACGGCTTCTTCTACGCACTGTTCCAAAAAAACGCCTGATTCTTTGCCCTTGCAAGGAAGGCAGCGGCGTGGCTTGGTGGTCGCTGCCGCCGCAGCGCTGGTGCCCGCTTTATGCCAGCCCACGGCAGGCCAAGCGCAAGAGCATGCAGCGGCGAGTGCCCAGGCAAGCGCCGGCGTCGTTGAAGGTGCTGGCATTCAGTTGCAGCGCGATGGCGACGCAGTGCTGCTGACGGCCGCATTGAACTGGTCGCTGCCGGATTTGGTGCAGGATGCCTTGCTCAAAGGGATCCCCGTGCACTTCATCGCTGAAGCAGACATGCTGCAAGAGCGCTGGTATTGGCGCGATGAGCAGCTTTTGAGTGCTGACCGCTATATGCGGTTGAGCTACCAGCCTTTGACGCGGCGCTGGCGCTTGTACACCGGCAGTCAGCCATTTGAAGGCCAAGGTCTGGGGGTGGCGCTGTCCAGCTCGTTCGAGACCTTGGAAGAGGCCGTGCAATCCATGCAGCGAATTGTGCGCTGGCGCATTGGCCAGGTGGCAGACTTGCCCAGCAGCGGAAGTGCGATTTTGCAATTGCGCTTTCGCATTGACCTCTCGCATTTCCCAAGGCCTTTGCAGATTGGCGCCTTGGGTCGCTCGGATTGGATCTGTTGGTCCCGCGCCGTGGGCGCGTGGACTTGGACAACCTGTAATGACCGCCGTACCCACAGCGCCCGCCTCGGCATCTCGTCAATCCGCCCGGTGGGCGCTGGGCATTGCGGGCGCAGTCATGTGTGCCATTGGCCTGGTGCTGTTGTTTTTGCTGATGCAAGCCACGAACAACCGTGAGTTGTATGAGCGGCATTACGCATGGCTGTTTGGCTTGAACGTGTTGGTGGCTGCAGTGCTGGCGCTGGTGCTGCTGTGGATGGCGGTGCGCTTGGCGGTACGTTGGAAGCAGCGCAAGTTTGGCAGCCGTTTGCTCTTCAAGCTGGCAGCAATTTTTGGGCTGGTTGGAGTGATTCCAGGCTTGCTGATTTACCTGGTGTCTTACCAGTTTGTCTCTCGCTCTATCGAGAGTTGGTTTGACGTCAAGGTGGAGGGGGCGCTGAGCGCAGGGGTCAATTTGGCCAGCCTCACCTTGGACACCGTGGCCAATGACATGGCCAACAACACGCGCACGGCCAGCCAGCAGTTGAGCCAGGTGCCCGATGCCGCAGTGGGTGTGGCGCTAGAGCGTATTCGGGAGCAACTGGGTGCCACCGATGTGGTGCTGTGGAACGAATCCGGTGTGGCGATTGCCAGCGTGGGCAGTTCGATGTTTGAGCTGGCGCCTGCGCGCCCAAGCAGCCAGCAACTGCGCAGTTTGCGCTCGGGCTTAAGGCCGGTAGCGAGCATTGAAGGTCTGGACGAACTGGCGGCCTCTGCGAGTCGAGAAGCATTTGACCGCGTGTATGTCAAAACGCTGGTGCTGGTGAGCAAGCCCCGGCTGGAGCTACTGGCCGAGCAGCGTTTTTTGCAGGCATCCATTCCTTTGTCGGCGGCTTTGGTGGAAAACGCCTTGGCAGTGCAGGACGCCAATCGCGAGTACCAAGAGCGTGCGCTGGCGCGCGAAGGGTTGCAGCGCATGTACATCGGGACGCTGACGCTGAGTTTGTTCTTGGCGGTCTTTGGTGCAGTGCTGTTGGCGGTGCTTCTGGGCAATCAGCTGGCGCGGCCTTTGTTGGCGTTGGCGCAGGGGGTGGGGGATGTGGCCAGTGGCGACTTGACGCCCCAAATTGTGCTGCAAACCCCAGGTGAACTGGGCCGGCTGACACGCTCGTTTGCGTTGATGACACAGCAACTGTTGGATGCACGCACTGCCGTGGACAAGAGCATGGGGGAAGTCAAAGCTGCTCGCACCAACTTGCAAACGATTCTAGATAACCTGACCGCTGGGGTGCTGGTGCTCGACGATCAATGGCACGTACTGTCGATCAACCCCGGCGCTACACGCATTTTGCGCACGCCCATGGCGGTCTATATCGGACGCAAGCTGGATGAGGTACCAGGGCTGTCTGCGCTGGCCCGTATGGTGGAGGAGCAGTTTGGTATTTTCTTGGGGGATCAAGGCGCTGATGCAGGCAGAGACCGCTGGCAGCAAGTGCTGGAGCTGTCACTGGACCATGCCCAGCCAGAGGCTGGTGGTGAGGTGCACCAAGACAAAACGACGCTGGTAATACGTGGTGCGGAGTTGCCCCAAGCGCGCCGCTTGATTGTGTTTGACGATATCTCGGAGATTGTCTCTGCGCAGCGCTCTAAAGCCTGGGCGGAAGTGGCCCGACGTGTTGCCCATGAAATCAAAAATCCATTGACGCCCATTCAACTCTCGGCAGAGCGGCTGGCCATCAAGTTGACCGACAAGCTCGAGCCTGCGGACCAAGCATTGCTGACCAGATCCGTGAAAACCATCGTGGATCAAGTGGGCGCAATGCTCAGGTTGGTGAATGAATTTCGTGATTACGCACGCTTACCAGCGGCAGATCTGCAGCCGCTGGATTTAAATGCGCTGGTGAGTGACTTGATGCAACTTTACGGCGAAGAGAATGCGCCCGTACCCGTGCGTGCCAAGTTGGATCCAGATGCCCCCTGGATAGCAGGAGATGCGCAGCAATTGCGCCAAGTCATCCATAACTTGGTGCAAAACGCGCAAGATGCGACACTGCAGCATGCTGAGTCTTTGGGGGTGAAGCCTCCAGCGGTTGAAATTGCTATCCAGTGGATAGAAAGTTCCAAGCGTGTAAGGCTCAGCATCAGTGATAGTGGCATTGGTTTTGCTCCACATATCTTGCAGCGTGCCTTTGAGCCCTACGTGACAACCAAAGTAGGTGGGACGGGCTTGGGTCTGGCGGTGGTCAAGAAAATTGCCGATGAACACGGCGCTCGCATTGATTTGACCAACCGTATGGATAACGGCATGGTGCAAGGGGCGCAAGTGTCGCTATCATTTGTTCCTGTAAGCACCGAGGCACCGTGAGGGGCGGTGAACCTAAAACCTGTAGTACATAGGCTTTTCGAAACTCATGGCAAACATACTGGTGGTGGATGATGAACTGGGCATTCGAGATCTCTTGTCGGAGATCCTGAATGACGAAGGACACAGCGTAGAGATGGCAGCCAATGCCACACAGGCGCGCTCTGCACGTAACAACGGTACCTTTGATTTGGTACTGCTAGATATTTGGATGCCAGACACTGATGGCGTGTCGCTGCTCAAAGAATGGGCGGCATCCGGGCAGCTGACCATGCCCGTCATCATGATGAGTGGCCATGCCACCATTGACACGGCGGTAGAAGCAACGCGCATTGGGGCGCTGTCGTTCCTTGAAAAGCCGATCACCATGCAAAAACTGCTGAAAGCAGTCGAGCAAGGTTTGGCAAAAAATGCGAATGCGCCTGCGGCAAAGCCTGCGCTTGCTGTGGGTTTGCCACCCGCGAATGCAGTGCAGGTGAATGACAGCGTGCATAGCGGAAGTGAACTGCATTTGCGCCCCGTGTCAGGAC
>NZ_CADEPJ010000282.1 GCF_902829245.1 Comamonas jiangduensis
TTCATCACCGTGGTGCGTAAATCCAGTTTTGCGGCTGCCGCGCAGGCGCTGGATGCATCGCCCGCCTATGTCAGCAAGCGCCTTCGGTTGCTGGAGCAGGAGTTGGGCGTGAAGCTACTGCACCGCACCACACGCCGCGTGGTGGTGACCGAGGAGGGGGAGCGCATTTTTCACTGGGCACAGCGCATCCTGGACGATATGGAGCACCTGCTGCAAGAAGTGGGGGTGACGCGCAAAGAGCCGCGGGGCCTGCTGCGCGTGTGCAGCAGCTTTGGCTTTGGGCGCAACGTGGTGGCCCCCGCGTTTTCGCAACTGGTGGCGCGCCACCCGGCGCTGCAGGTGCGGCTGGAGGTGCTGGATCGGCTGGTGGACGTGGTGGCCGAAGGGTTTGACCTGGATGTGCGCGTGGGCGATGAGATTGCCCCGCAGCTGATTGCACGCAAGCTGGCAGACAACCACCGCCTGCTGTGCGCCGCGCCCCATTACCTGCAGCGCCGCGGAGTGCCCCGCAGCCTGGAGGAATTGGCGGCGCACGACTGCCTGGTCATCAAGGAGCGCGACCACCCGTTTGGCGTCTGGAAGCTGCGTGCAGGCGGGCTGGAGCGCAGCGTGAAAGTGACGGGCCCGCTGTCGACCAACCACGGCGAAATGGCCGTGCAATGGGCGGTCGATGGGCATGGGGTGGTGCTGCGTTCGCACTGGGATGTGGCCGCGCAGCTGGCCGATGGCCGTTTGTGCACGTGCTGCCGGAGTGGCGCCAGGAAGCCAATATTTGGGCGGTCTACCCCACTCGGCTAGAGCGCTCGGCCAAGGTGCGGGTGTGCGTGGAGTTTTGCAGACCTTCTTGCAAGCGCAGCCGCTGGCGGCGAATGCCGCCGCGCTGCGCAAAGGGCTAAATCACGCCACAGGCCACAGAGCCAAGGGCAACCCGCCCAAGGCTCAGGTTTACGTCAACCAGTCAAAGCCGACGTAGCGCGCATCGCAGTCGCCAAAGCCCCGCAGCGGGAAGTCAAAGCCGCCCACCCAGCCGCCTTTGGCCAGCTGCGCCAGCAGGGCCTGGCGGGTACCCGCGGCTTGCTCTGGGTTCATGTCGAACATGACATGCCAGTTGGGGTGGCGCACAAACAGGTAGGGGTAGTTGGTGGTGTCGGCAATGAAGGTAAAGCGATCTTTGCCGCTGCCAATCGCAATCGCGGTATGCCCGGGCGTGTGGCCCACAGCGGGCAGGGTGTCGATCACGCCATCAATGCGGGAGCCGGGCGTAAACAGCTTGAGTTTGTCTTGCGGATAGCCGTTGAAGACGCGGCGTACATTCTGAAAACCGCCGCGTGCAGCCTCTGGCGCAGCTTGCATGCGCGCATCGTCCCCCCAGAACGCCATCTCGGGCTGTGCCACGTACACGGTGGCCTGGGGGTAGACCAGTTCACCGCTCTTGCGGCGCAGGCCGTTGATGTGGTCGCCATGCAGGTGGCTCAAGATGATGGTGTCAATCGATTCAGGGGGGATCCCGGCCGCCCGCAGGTGCGTGTGCAGCAGGCCGGTGCCCGCGCCGCCGTTGTCGGCAAAACCGGTGTCCAGCAAATAGCGCTTGCCTTGGGTTTCAATGACGTAGCAGGTGTAGGGCACGTCGATGTGGGTGGTAGGCAGCTTTTGCGCAGCCAGTGTGGCTTGCACTTGCGCCAGCGGTGCGTTGCGCACAAAGCTGGCATCAAGCGGGCGGCGCGACACGCCATCGCTGACAGCGGTGATGGTGGCTGGGCCCAGGCGCTTGCGCTGAAAGCCCGTGCCGGCGGCGTCTGCCGTACGGGCGCTACTGGCCGTGGTGGTGTGGGTGGCGCAGGCGCTCAAACCTGCGGTGGCAAGGGCAGCGCTGCCCCAGCGAAAACAATCACGACGGGTGAGGTGCATGTCTTCTCCTGAATGTGGAGCGCACATTGTGAAGAAACTGTCCGCCGCAGGCTAGAGAGGTGGCCGCAGTGTGTGGATATTAAAAAAGAAGCTGCCAGCGCTCGTGAAATGGGCATTTCAGACGGTTTTGTATCTGAAGCGCTTGCTCAATCAACGCTGGCAGCTTCTTTTTATTAGGACTTGGCAGCCATGAGAGGCTGCATTACCCCGTGCTTACTGGCTCAAAGCGGCCTTCACGGCGGCGGACACCAAGCCCATATCGGCCTTGCCAGCCAAGGTGCTCTTGACTTTGCCCATCACTTTGCCCATGTCGCCAGGGCCGGTGGCACCCACTTCGGCCACGATGGCTTGCACGGCGGCATCGGCATTGGCCTGGTTGAGACCTTCCAGGATGGCGCGGCGGGGGGAAAAAACCCGCCCGGTGCCCCGCGGGGGGTTGGGGGGGGCGCCCGGCCCCGGTGGGGGGGCCCTCCGTTGCAGCCGCCTGGGCCGGGTGCCTTCTGGGC
>NZ_CADEPJ010000283.1 GCF_902829245.1 Comamonas jiangduensis
GAGGTGAACATCAGGGGGCGGGCCCCCCGATACCCCCGAAGGGCGCACTTATGCAAACTACGTTTGTGTGCTGGTCATGCAGCCAGAAGAAGCTCCCTAGCCTCTCTAACGATATCCAAGGTCACAGGAGCGGCAAGAGTGGTCGGGTCGTGGGCTCCCTTGATGACAAACAGGAAGTTCTCGACAGCAGTCCACCCCTTCAATGAGGCCAGCTCCAGAACGATCCCGCGTGCATCCACCTTGAGAACGTCACGCCATTGGTCAATGTCGATCTGCCCCAACAGGTACGCCTCATCTTCTTTTTCTTCTGACAGCTCCTCATCAGTCTTTTCAACCAGGTCGAACTTGGCTTTTAGTCCATTCGACCTGGTTGAAAAGACTGATGAGGAGCTGTCAGAAGAAAAAGAAGATGAGGCGTACCTGTTGGGGCAGATCGACATTGACCAATGGCGTGACGTTCTCAAGGTGGATGCACGCGGGATCGTTCTGGAGCTGGGCTCATTGCGCTGGGTACGTTGCGCGGCGAGAGGTGAACATCAGGGGGCGGGCCCCCCGATACCCCCGAAGGGCGCACTTATGCAAACTACGTTTGTGTGCTGGTCATGCAGCCAGAAGAAGCTCCCTAGCCTCTCTAACGATATCCAAGGTCACAGGAGCGGCAAGAGTGGTCGGGTCGTGGGCTCCCTTGATGACAAACAGGAAGTTCTCGACAGCAGTCCACCCCTTCAATGAGGCCAGCTCCAGAACGATCCGCGTGCATCCACCTTGAGAACGTCACGCCATTGGTCAATGTCGATCTGCCCCAACAGGTACGCCTCATCTTCTTTTTCTTCTGACAGCTCCTCATCAGTCTTTTCAACCAGGTCGAACTTGGCT
>NZ_CADEPJ010000284.1 GCF_902829245.1 Comamonas jiangduensis
CACTTGGCACAAGGCAATTCCGAGCTGGCGCAGCGCACCCAGCACACCGATGCGCAACTGCAGTTGGCGGTTACTGGGATTGAGCAAATCAGCCAGCAACTGGCGGATTCGGTGGCCAACGCCGGGCAGGCGCACCAGTTGTCTGCCTCGGCGGCGCAGTCGGCCAGCGATGGCGGTGCTGTGGTGCAGCAGATGGTGCACAGCATGGACAACTTGCGCGCCCAAAGCGCGGAGATTGCCGCCATCACCGGGGTGATTGATGGGATTGCGTTTCAGACCAATATCTTGGCGCTCAACGCGGCGGTGGAAGCCGCGCGTGCGGGCGAGCAAGGCCGGGGCTTTGCCGTGGTAGCCGCCGAGGTGCGTGCTCTGGCGCTGCGCAGTGCCGATGCGGCGCGGCAGATCAAAACCTTGATTACCAGCTCTTTGGAGCAAATGGAGTCGGGGGCTGGGCTGGCGCAAGATGCCGGTCAGCGCATGCAGCGCATCGTGCGCGATGTGCAACACGTCAGCAGCCTGGTGGGGGGCATCACCCACAAAGCCCAGGAGCAAAGCCAGGGCATGGCGCAGTTGCACACCACCATGGTGGCGCTGGACGGCATGACGCAGGACAACGCCCGGCTGGTACAGGCCAGCAGCCAAGCTGCCGCCAGCTTGCATGCGCAGGCAGGTCACCTGGCCGAGCAAGTGGCCGTCTTTAAATTGCAGGATGAAAGAAAATTAATAGCTTAAAGCGCTGGTGTATCAAGCGCTAGAGCCGTTTTTGGTTCTTTTATTTTTGTTTGCGGCGGCGCAGGGCGTACTGGCCGACAAAGGCAGCGCCCAGCACCAGGGAGAACCATGCAGGAA
>NZ_CADEPJ010000285.1 GCF_902829245.1 Comamonas jiangduensis
GATCTACACCCCCGGCAAGTAATTGCTGCGCGGACTCAGGCAACTTTCATCACAACAATCACAGGCTGTCAGGGACATCATGGCTTTTGCATCCCCCGTCAGCCCAAGTCTTGGCGCTACTGCCCCGGCCCGCCGTGGGCGTGGCGCCAAGCGCGTTCTGCCCGGTTTCGGGCTGACCTTGGGCTACACACTGTTTTATCTCAGCATCATCGTGCTGATACCGCTGTCGGCGCTGATCTTTAAAACGTTTGAACTCACCTGGGAGCAGTACTGGGAGGCGGTGAGCGCCCCGCGTGTAGTGGCTTCCTACAAGCTGACGTTTGGCGCCTCGTTCCTGGCGGCCGTGGTGAACCTGGTGTTCGGTTTGCTGATTGCCTGGGTGCTGGTGCGCTACAAGTTCCCGGGCAAAAAAATTGTCGACGCGCTGGTGGACTTGCCGTTTGCACTGCCCACAGCGGTTGCGGGCATCTCGCTGACAGCCTTGCTGGCCGGCAACGGTTGGGTAGGCCAGTACCTGGAGCCGCTGGGCATTCAATTGGCTTTCAACCCCAACGGTATCGTGATTGCGCTGATTTTTATTGGGCTGCCTTTTGTGGTGCGCACGGTGCAGCCGGTGCTGGAAGACTCTGAAAAAGAGCTGGAAGAAGCCGCCACCAGTTTGGGGGCCAGCCGCTGGCAAATTTTCTACAAAGTGATTTTGCCCAGCATCTTGCCCGCCCTGATGACGGGCTTTGCCATGGCATTTGCACGTGCCGTGGGGGAGTACGGCTCGGGCATTTTCATCGCGGGCAACATGCCCAGG
>NZ_CADEPJ010000286.1 GCF_902829245.1 Comamonas jiangduensis
CTGTACGGCGCCACGCTGGGCATCATGTGCCTGTCGTTTTACTTGGCACTGCGTACCCTGCCGTTTGGCATTGCCGTGGCGATCGAATTTGCAGGCCCCTTGAGTGTGGCCGTGTGGTCATCGCGCCGGCCGCTGGACTATGGGTGGATTGCGCTGGCCGTGATCGGTCTGGGCCTGCTGCTGCCCCTGGGCCATGATGTGCACACGCTCGATGCCGCAGGCATTGCCTACGCCAGCATCGGCGCCATCGGCTGGGCCTGCTACATCGTCTTTGGCAAGCGCGTGGGTCACCTGCCCGTCAGCATCACCGCCCCCTTGGGCGCTGCAGTGGCCGCCCTGGTGGTGGTGCCCGTGGGCGTGGCGCATGCAGGTGCCGCGCTGCTGTCGCCCAGCGTGCTGCTGACCGGCCTGGGCGTGGCCCTGATCTCCAGCGCCATCCCGATCTCGCTGGAGCTGTTCGCCCTCAAGCACCTGCCCAAGCACGTCTTCGGCACCATGACCAGCATGGAACCCGCCGTGGCCGCGCTCCTGGCCCTGGTGTTTTTGGGCGAGGTGCTGAGCTTCACGCAGTGCGTGGCGGTTGGCCTGATCATGACCGCCTCCATGGGCTGCGCCTTGACGGCCCAGGCGCGGCGGGCGAAGCCGGTGCCCGCGATGGCGGAGGCTGCTTGATCTAAAAGCGTAGCTGGTGGCGCTTGATACGTCAGCGTTAGCGGCATAAAAGGCTTGAAACCTTGTTGGGGGCTTCAGGCCTTTTGTCTTTTTTACGGCTTGCTTTGTTTTAAGACAGGAGCCGGTAG
>NZ_CADEPJ010000287.1 GCF_902829245.1 Comamonas jiangduensis
CTTGGGCAAAGCCTGCCAGCATCGCAGTGCCTTGGCTGTTGACTACGGCAGCGTAGCCTGAGTCGCCGGAGATCACCCGGTCAATCACGGTATTGCCCGTGATGATCTGGCCCACACGGTCGGGGTTGGGGTGGTAGATGATGCGTTTGGACTTGTCCACCACGTACAGGTAGGAGCCATCCGCATAAAAATGCGTGCCCAACAGGCGGTTGAGCATGCTTTCTTGCTTCAGATAGATGCTGCCACCGATGGCGCCCAGGTATTCGCCGCTGGGCGAAAAGATAGGGTGCGAGATGAAAACAATCAGGTTGCCTGCCGCAGACATAAAGGCCTGGCTAATGACGGTGCTGCGTGTGCGCAAGGACTCTTGCACGGCTGTGCTGTCAAGCATACGGCCTTTGATCTGCAGTGCCTCCGGTGACGTTGCGAGGACGATGGCTTGCGGGTTGTAGATGGTCACCGAGTTAAAACTCTTGGTTTGCAAGCGCAAACGTGTCGCTTCCTGCGTCAGCATGGGTTCATCCGCCATGTGGTCTGCCAGGAGCTGGGCGGTGTAGCCTAACTGCTGCAGGGCTGACTGCAAAAAATCATCGGTGCTTTGGGCCAGCTTGCGGGCATAGGCCGCGTTGCTCTCCTGGGTAGTATCGATCAACTGCTGGCGTTGAACGGTGTAGCCCGCATAGAAAGTATTGGCAAAAGGCAGCAAAGCGCTGCACAGCGTCAGCACCAAAATCAGTCGGCGTAAATTCATAGCAACACAGCAGCGGCGCAGGCCTGCCGTCAACCCATCCAAAGCGATCTATCGGTTTCCGCATTGCGGCGATAGGCGCAAACGGTCTTGGCGCGAAGGGACTGACGGTGGTGACAGAAGGACTTGCGCAGTGCGGTAATTATTGACCGCTTGGTTGCTGCAGTGTGTCGGTTACTTGCGACGAAGCGCAGGCTATCGTTGCGCGATGCGGCCCTGCATGCATCGGCATGCAGGGTAGGTAGGCCTCGTGCAGGGGCAGAGGGTCAGTATTCGATACAAATCTTGCCAAAATGCTGCCCACTGTGCTGGTGGCGGAAGGCGTCGGCCAGTTGTTCCAGTGGATAGCTGCGGTCAATCACCGGCCGCCAGGTGAATTGCTCCAGTGCACGCACCATGTCTTGCTGGTGCTCACGGCTGCCCACGATCAAACCTTGGAGCGTTTGCTGCTTGGCCATCATCTCGGCGCTAGGAATGCTGCCTGCAAAGCCGGTGAGCACGCCAATCAGGGCAATGTGGCCACCTACGGCGCAGGCGCGGATCGACTGTGCCAAGGTGCCGGGGCCACCCACTTCCACCACGATGTCGGCACCGCGGCCCGCCGTGGCAGCTAGCACGGCATTGCCCCATTCAGGAGTGGTCTGGTAGTTGATGACCACGTCAGCCCCCAAGGCCTTCAAGCGCTCGGCCTTGGCGGCGCTGGATGTGGTGGCGATGACGCGTGCGCCCATGCTTTTGGCCATTTGCAACGCAAAAATGGAGACGCCGCCGGTGCCCAGCACCAGCACGGTATCACCGGCTTGCAAGCGGCCAGCGACGACGAGGGCACGCCAGGCGGTCAGGCCTGCCGTAGTCAGTGTGGCCGCGTCGGCGTGTGACCAGCCTTGGGGCGCATGGGTGAATGCCGTGGCAGGCAGGGTGACGCACTCCCGTGCAAAGCCATCCACACCATCTCCGGGCCCGCGTTGGAGGGGGGAGGGCATGCGCTTGCCTGCCTGCCATTGCGAAAAACCCGGGGAGCCCACGGCACCGCCCCGGGCGAATGCGGTGCCGCGTGCGCCCACCGCCGTAACCACGCCTGCTCCATCGGCCATGGGGATACGGCCGTCCGCCGTGGCATTGGGCAGGGTGGCAACCAGCAGGTCGTGGTAGTTGAGTGAGCTGGCGTGGATACGCACCTGGATTTCACCGGCTTGCGGTGCTGCCGCTGCGGGCAAGGTGGTCAGGTGCAGGTGGTCTAAACCGCCGGGGGCGGACAGTTGCATGGCTTTCATGGTGTGCTTTCTTGCGGGTAAGACATGGTGGGCTGCGCATGGTGCGCGGAACTGGCGTTTCAGGCCAGTACCAACATATTTGTCAGCTAGTATTAAAAATGTAAGTAACGCCTGCTTGGCAGGCGTTGCGCTAGCTTGTGCAGCGCACATCACCACAGAGTGGGTGCGCGGGAGTCCCTATGAAACGGTTGAGTAGCAAAAGCGGTTGTGCCGTAGAGGTCACGCTGTCGGTCATGGGTGGGACATGGAAGCCCATCATCCTTTTTCACCTCATGCATGGGCCCAAGCGTTTTGGGGAGCTGGGGCGGTTGATTCCGGGTATCACGCAGCGCATGCTGACCTTGCAGCTGCGTGAGCTGGAAGACGCCGGGATTGTGTTGCGCACGGTCTATGCCCAAGTGCCGCCCCGCGTGGATTACGCGCTGACGCTGCTGGGGCATTCGCTGCAGCCGGGG
>NZ_CADEPJ010000288.1 GCF_902829245.1 Comamonas jiangduensis
GCCCTAGGATGTTACACACACTTCTCAACGTCTGACCGGATAGCCGCTGTGTCAATATGTATAACAGAGGTTGATACGGGCACGTAAAATCAACCCCCACATGCAAACCACAGATAAAAACATCCGCATGGCGGCCCCCGCCACGACAGAACTTACTTTACGCCAGCGCTTGATGCGCGTTGCGCCCTACTTTGGCAACCAGCGTCTTGCATGGAGCTTGGCGATCCTAGCAACGCTGGTGGGCGCTATCACTGAGCCTCTGATTCCGGCTTTGCTACAACCTCTGCTAGACAATGGTTTTACTGAGGGATCGCTGAACCTGTGGATGGTTCCGCTTTTCATCATTGGTTTATTTTTTATCCGTGGTATTGCGCAGTTTACTGGGCAATACGCGCTCTCTCGCATTGCGAACGAAGGAATGCTGCGCCTGCGCAAAGATCTCTTTGAGCGCGTACAAGTAGCTCGAATGGATTTGTTCTCCAAACAATCTGCCAGTGCCTTGTCCAACACCGTGGTCTACGAAGTGCAAACCGGCGCCACCCAATTGGTACAAGCCTTCCTGGCCATTTCGCGCGATGGTTTCACGCTCATTGCCTTGCTGGGGTATTTGCTGTATCTGAATTGGCAGCTGACTTTGGTCGTCGCCTTTATCGTCCCAGCCGTTGGCTGGATCATGAAAACGCTGTCAAAGCGTTTGTATCGCATCACCAAAAGCAGTCAGCAATCGACCGACGCATTGGCATATGTTGTCGAAGAAAATGTACTTGCGCACCGTGTGGTACGGCTGCATGGCGCTCAGCAAGCCCAAGCTGCGCGTTTTGGGGATTTGAGCCGCCAATTACGCAAACTCAACATCAAGTCCACCATTGCTTCAGCAGCCATGACCCCCACTACCCAGCTCATGGCTGCAGTGGCGCTGTCTGCAGTGATTTGCATAGCCTTGTGGCAAGGCCGCAGTGAAAACGTGACGGTTGGCAGCTTTGTTGCCTTCATCAGCGCAATGCTGATGCTGATTGCCCCGCTACGCCGCATGGCGGACGTCGCCAACCCCATCACTCGTGGCGTTGCCGCACTGGAGCGCGGCTTGGCTTTGATGGAAGACAGCGATGCAGAGCAAAGCGGCTCCAAGCGCCCCGTCAAGGTGCAAGGCCATATTGAGCTGCGCAACCTCAGCGTGTCTTTTGGCGATGACAAGGCTCCCGCGCTGGACGGCGTGAACTTACAGGTGCGCCCTGGTGAAGTACTCGCCTTGGTCGGCCCCTCGGGTGCGGGCAAGACCACCTTGGTGAACTTGCTGCCG
Source organism: Comamonas jiangduensis (assembly GCF_902829245.1). Lineage (GTDB taxonomy): Bacteria > Pseudomonadota > Gammaproteobacteria > Burkholderiales > Burkholderiaceae_C > Comamonas > Comamonas jiangduensis. Next base: position 1,301 of record NZ_CADEPJ010000288.1, read on the forward strand.
CGTTTTATCAATCCCACATCCGGTGAAATTTGCATGGATGGTGTGCCGCTGCAGGACTGGGATCTGAACTATCTGCGCCAGCAATTTGCCATGGTCAGCCAGGATGTGGTGATGTTCAACGACACCGTGGCCGCGAACGTGGCCCTGGGTGCCGAGGTGGATGAAGCGCGTGTGTGGGCAAGCTTAGAAGCAGCCAACCTCGCCGATCATGTACGCCTCATGCCGCAAGGCATTCACACCGAGGTGGGCCACAACGCAGTGGAGCTGTCTGGTGGCCAGCGCCAGCGCCTGGCGATTGCACGCGCTTTGTACAAAGACGCGCCTGTGCTGATTTTGGACGAAGCGACTTCCGCACTCGACACCGAATCCGAGCGTCTGGTGCAGCAAGCACTGCAAACGCTGATGCAAGGCCGCACCACTTTGGTGATTGCACACCGCCTGTCCACCATTGAGCACGCGGACCGTGTGGTGGTGATGGAGCGGGGCCACATTGCCGAGCAAGGCACACACGCTGAGCTGCTGGCCATGAATGGCTTGTACGCACGCCTGCAGGCACACACAGGCAGCCAGCCTTAAAAAACATAGCGCCCAGCGCTTGCCTAAAGCCGGTTTCCAATACATTGTTGATTGGAAGTGGCTCTAAGCAAGCGCTAGGCGCTACTTTTTTCTCGATGAGTTGCACGCAAACCTGCACCTTCGTGCAGCGCATGCTGGGCGCTTACCAGCTGGCCTTGGAGCGGCGGGTGGCCTGGTAGGCTTGCTCCCGTATTTGCACCCTAAAAGCGCGGTCTGAGCGGCGCGCAAAGTCCACTGCGCTCAGCCCCAACTCGTTGCGCGCTTGCACATCGGCGCCAGCGTCCAGCAGCAGCTGAACCATGGCTTGTGAACCGTATTGCGCCGCCAACATCAGTGGTGTGCTCTTGTTGGGAGATTCGGCATCAATGTACGCATGCTGATCGAGCAGCAGCTGGGCAATGGCCGTGCTGTGCTCGGTGTCTGCACTGGCGGCATAGTGCAACGGTGTCCAGCCCGGATGGTTCACGCGTGCGCCCAGTGCCAGCAATTGCTTGACCACATCGATATGCCCTTTGATGCAGGCATGCATCAACGCCGTCTCCCCCGCCGGGCTGGCAGCATTGATATGGATACCGGGTGCTTTGATCAGCTCTTGCGCTACCC
>NZ_CADEPJ010000289.1 GCF_902829245.1 Comamonas jiangduensis
GCATCGAGCTGATCACGGGCTAGCAACAGTGCTTCAAACGTAGCATTGAGTTCTGGGTCATCGCTCATATCCACGTCTTCACCGGCGCTGTTGGGATAGAGACAACGCAGCGCTTTTTCTGCACTGTCAGAACCATCTCCAGAAGGCGGTGTGTTGCTTTCCACCAGCTGCCAGAATGCATGTTCCATCTCGATCAGACGGGCAATCAATGCCTCATCACGCTCGATGCGGAAGATGCGCAACTCCTGCCCCCCAATGAGCACGGCCACATCTGCGGCTTTGTGACCCGTCACCGCCAACTGGTGCATCACCTGCAACTGGACGTACTCAGGCACGCCATCCTTCCAAAGGCGTGCACCATGAATGCCAGCCGTTTTGCATTCCAAAATCTGTACCTCAGAAGATCCCATTACCTCTCGGTCGACATTGGCCAGCATCCAGGGATGTTTGGGGTGTTGCAGCACAGCATTCACACGCCGTACCTTGTTGCCTGTGCGCTTGGTGTAGTGGGCTGCCACGATGGGCTCCAGCAACGTGCCCCAGAACATGGGGCTGGTGTCATCGTTGGGATCAATAGCAGGCAGCAGGTCGGCCTTGCCCGTCTTTTGCATCCACAACTCCAGCTGGGACTGGTAGGGATTCAAACCTACGGCTGTTGCCGCATCGGAGCTGCCAATACCCGTGCGACGCACTTCCAGCCAATCATCACGTGCCATGTCCTTGGTCGATACTAGGCGCAAAGCGGCGCCCTTGCGAGGGCGGTTAGGGTGCTCCACTGGTGTTTCACGGACATCCAAATTGGCATTGCTCAACAAATAAACAGACATACAAATCTCCTTGGCCCGCAAAAATTGCGGGCATAAAAAAACCGCCTCAGAAGGCGGTTCGTGGGGGTGGAACGTAGATAGGGAAACCTAGCGGAAACAGCCAATGAGGCCAAAGAAGCAAACCAGCGAGCATGCTCAGGCCACCAGTTGCAAAGCATGATCCAAGGCACGCTGCTTAATCGCTGCTCCCTGGCCGAACCAAGCACTGTCCAAGCGGTTGTCTTGGCTTCGTGCTTGTTTTTCATGGTCAACGAACTCGGTCACAGAGCACAGCAAGCCCCAAGCAGTGTCTTTCGCTGCATGCATCTCTGCACCTCGACCATGGCCCTCATAAAGCATCTGTACCTTCTTCAAAGCGCGCTCATTGGTCAAGCCGACTGACAAGTCAGAGTGGCTTTCCGTATTGCAGATCACCTTGAGAAAGTAGTTCATCGCCTCATGGGTTTTGACCTTGCGCTCGGCCAAGGTTTTCATGCGGTACATGAAACTGTCCCACTGACCGACTGCAATACCGAGTTGGCGTTTAACGGCCTGTGCGTCGAACGTAGTGCTGTGGGGAACCTTGACAGAGCCAACGCCATCTCGCAGGGCAATCGTGAGTGTGTTGTTGCACACCACGCGCACTGTGGTTGGCATAGCCACGGTAGCCAGAGAACCATCGCACGACGTAGCCAAGAGCAAATAGCCGTTGACTACATCGTTGCCCTTCAAGGCGACAGACTTACCAGTACGGGCCAAAGCCCAGAACTTACGTCCGGCCTTGAGCACCCCGGCTGTCTCCAGCTCGTACCCGGCCACTTCGGTCAGGTCACGGTAGAACTCCAGTACCTCACGGGGTTGCACCACGTTGTAGCGACTGCCCACTACGGATAGCGGAGCTTGTGTGTCACTGCGATAAAGCACCTTTTGCTCTGGGAACTCCTTGGGCTCTGCGTACAAACCGGATAAGCCGGAACTGCTGTCAGAGGCCATGTAGCGCACAGGTGTTTCCTGAATGCTCCAGTCCATGCCTGCCGTTTGTGCCCAGACATCAATGCTTTGTTTGGCTGGGAGGGCGTTGCCCAGTTCGTGCCAGGGAGTTTGGCCGGTATAGGCCATGGTTTCCACGAGGTGTGCCATGCGAATGCTCCTTTTGAAAATAGAAAGCGGGATGTAAAAAAGAGGGAAGACTGATGACTTACTGAGGGAGGTAGTCGCTGTTAGGTCGATGTGGGCTGCTGAAGGCATGACCGCAATCCAAGCACTCATAGTTGTCCAGCATGCGTTCATCCAGCTGCTTACCTACGTTGGTTCCAATTTCGCAACCCACTGCTGTGCCAGCTAGTGCACCAAGTACAGCGCCAGCAATACCTCCTATGGCAGAACCACCTGGACCAGCAAGCATTCCTGAAGCAATCCCAATTTGCGCGCCACGTAGGCTGCCGTAAAAGCCGCACGCAGCACCAGCTGCACATCCAATAGCACCACCAGCTTTGCGTCCCCAGTTACGGGAGATCACCTGTTTGCTAAGGCAGAGAGGACAGACGTTTGGGAGGGAAGAAAGATGCATCAAAGCTCCTTGGTGAAAAAACAAGAAGCCAGGAGTTAGAGCGCACCAGCCAAGACGGCAGGCATCATCACCAATCCCTGGGAGGGCAGACCGATGTCTGCTCAGGTCGGTGA
>NZ_CADEPJ010000290.1 GCF_902829245.1 Comamonas jiangduensis
CCTCAGCAAAGCCCCTGACCAAATCCCACTCGGGGCAGTGGTTCGCAGCATTGAGCCCGACTTCAACCTCGTCGAATGTCTGGGGCCTAACAACCAATGTCGTCTCACAGGAGGCTGTGCGCTGACCTGCATTCTGAATGGCGCCCTCAAAGCCTTTTTGCAGCATCTTGACTGCTACACCCTGGCAGACGTAATCACCCAGCCCCAAACCGCATCATTAAGGCACCTCCCTCTCCTGCTGAATAAATTGACTTCCGTGGAGGCTCAAAAACCGTAAGGGCTGAATCATCCCCAGCGACTTTGGCAGCAAGACACGTGAACGTAAGCGCACTTGGTTCAAACGGTTCCAACTGATTACGTTCAGCAACTGGGCGTAACAAAATCGATGACCTCCAACATAGGATCGCTGTCTGCAGCGTGTAAAGACTGCTTTCCTCCACAACGACAGACTTGAATTTTTTCTGCACATGCAAGATTGGGCTTTTTACTGACAAGCGCAACGTTTCGTTTTGCGAAAAACTCTACCCCCTTGAAACGTGATTTTTTGTTAAATAACTGTGTCCAGTGCTTCCATGCACTGCACGCAAGCCCAAGGCGCGGGAGAGCATCGTGAACGTAAACAACACGCAGCATCAAGACACAGTGACGCTGCATAAGTACCCCGCTGACAGAAGCTTGTCCTCCACATGGCCAGACTTTCTGGCGGGCCAAGCTGAAAAACCAATTCGGGTGATGGTGGTGGATGACGACAGCCACGTACGCATGGTCATTGCTCAAGAGGTCATGAATGACCACCGGACGGTGGTCGTCGCACAGGCCAGTTGCTTGCGCGAGGCACGCAAATGCATCCGACAGCATGATTTCGATGTCATGCTGGTTGACCTGAACCTGGGCAACGGAAACGACGACGGCTTAGAGCTGATCGATGTGATGAAAAGCCTGCGCCCTACGGCAGAAGCCATCGTGGTTTCCGTTGTTGAAACCGAAGAACAGGTCTTGCGCGCCTTCGAAGTGGGGGCCACAGGCTACCTGGTCAAAAACTCTTGGTTTGGCAGCTACGTCCAAGCGGTGCTTCAAGTGGCAAACGGCGGTGCATCCATCACTCCTAGCTTGGCCCGAAGGTTGTTACAGCGCTTCGACAAAAACATTGTTGCTTCTCCTCCATCCGCCTCACCTTCCTGCGCTGCTGACCTCATTTCCGCACGCGAACGCAAGGTACTGCGGATGGTGGCAAACGGCTACACCAGCGCAGAGATCGGTCATCAGCTCGAAATCAGCACCACCACGGTGAACGCACACATCAAAAGTATTTACTGCAAGTTGCAAGTGCACACGCGTGCGCAAGCAGTTCGTTTTGCGCTGATGCGTGGCTTGCTGTGAATTGGGGAGTGGCTGATTTCTAGTGCGGTTCACCATGCTTTGGCGACTTGCAACTTGGTCATGGCAGCTGATGCTGGGGCTATGCTGGCTCTGGTACATGCCCGCAACATCTGCAGCTTTTGTGCGCTGGATGTCTTATCTGTCCGTGATCTCCAGCACATGCATGTGCATCTGGTACTTGGCCAAAGCGTATCGCCACAGACTGTGGCGGCGCCGAAAGAGTGTGCGCCCCTCGCAAGAAATACGAACCGAGCGCCGCAGAATCGCCCACTCTCTGCACGATGTACTTGGTAGCCAACTGGTGTATGCGCTATCGCTGTGTATCAACAAACCAGACCCCGTGCTGCAACAAACCCTGGAGCAAGGCCTGCTGAATTTGCGGTTGATTGTCGACTCCATGGATGGGCAAGACGACGTATTGCCCATGTGCATGGCCAGATTTAGGCACCGCGTTCAGCCCGTGCTGGATCGCCGTGGCATCTTGCTGCATTGGCATGTCTGTGACGACGATACGATGCAATCGTCCGATCACCTGCCTCGAGGGCAAATTGCCCAAAACATACTCGCCATACTGCAAGAAGCCATCAGCAATATCTTGCAGCATGCGCATGCCCGTGAAATTTGGATCACACTTCACCTCCACGACCCAGCTTGCACAGAAAGACCAAGCCAGCGAGGCCATCTGCGCGTAGAAGACAACGGTTGCGGCATACCTACCTGCGGGCAAGCAGGAATGGGGCTAGCCAACATGCGCCAGCGCGCGCATGCGATCGGGGGCCAGCTGCAAATCAGCCCCCGGGATGGTGGTGGCACCTGCCTGCACCTGAGCTGGTAGAGCGCGACCAACCTTCCGCCGCCCCCCATGCGCATGGGCGTGCTACTGCTGAACTTCTGCTTCCTCGAAGGATCGAAACATTCACGGGCATCGGAGGCGCGCCATCCAGCAGCCTCCTGGGCGTGAGTCGATCCGCACACCGCGTGCTCCGACCACACAAGCGAATCTATTGATCCATCGATTGATTGGAACGCATCAATCGGGGTGCCTTTATGCGCTGCAACGACAAAATAGAAAACCTATGAACAACTTTTACCCATAGGTGCAAACAATTTCAAAAAATGCATTCTGTTGCAAAGCAAATTCTGCTTATACATAATTTTTTTAATAGCAACACGCGCAAATCTGATATGCGGTTCGAGCATTTTTCATGCATTTCCTCTAGCACTACAAACTCGTATTCGCATCTAGTTATGGGAATTGAGCAGGTTGGCGCAAGCACACACACTGGATCCCGACGCCACCAAACTTTGCACCCCTGAATCAGGCCTGAGTTTGGTGAAGTCATAGACCGAAGAAAAGATCGAACTCCCTTGATCTTTTTCGGGCTTTTTTCCGATCCTCCAGGAGAAACATCATGAAATCGCTTGCAATTCTTGCCCTGAGTGCTATCGCAACTGCAGCAATGGCTGCCGGACAGACAGGGCCAACCACCCTATCGATCAGTGGTTCATCCACCCAGATTGCATCTGTGAACGGTGGTTATCTGAAAAACACGGCCAACTCCAAAACCTATGCGAATCAGAACGTTTCTTCTAATAAAGGAGGCGCTCAGATCGAAGGTACATCGAAACAAACCACCATTCTGACCAATGCCCACGTCAGCAACGAAGCAAAGTCTGCTGGTGATGTAGCCGTGCAAAACTTGGCTTCGAATGTCGGCGACGTCACTGTGGAGCAAAGCAAGCATTTCTGGGTCAAAGGTAAATCCGAGCAAGAAGTTCATGTGACCAATGCCTCCCTAACCAATGAAGCCAACAGCTCCAGCGGTTGCTACGGCTCCAATTGCAAGGACACAGCGATTGCATACCAAAACGCCGCCAGCAATATGGGGGATATCACGATCAGTGGTACCAGCAGCCAGTTTGTGAGCATCACGGACGGCAACACCAATGTGTCCAACAAGGCTCTGGGCAGGAACACCGTTGCGGTGCAAAACATGTCGTCTAACTATGGCAAGGTGGACATCTCTGGCACCTCCAGCCAAAGCACCTACATTGCAGGCGGGGCTACCGTGGCCAACCTAGCTACCGGTGCAAATGCAGTGGCTTACCAGAACATTGCCTCCAATGACTCCTGCGATCCACCTCCCGCTGTTTGCGTCGGCCCCACTTGCGGACTGCTTGCCTCACGCTAACGTGTGAGTTTTCAAACTATCAGCAGGGCTGACGCTGCGGGTGCACGGCGTCAGATCGGTCAAACGGTCTGATGCCGTGCACCCCAGGTTTCAGCAAAAGGAGCTGACATGACTGGTCTCTCTCGTTTTCTCTGCTTCGGTGTCTGCCTCTGCGGCCTGCACTCTTTGACTGTCTGGGCTGCTCCTGGCGAAGACCCGGTCACCATCAGTGGCCGTGTCACCTATTTGCAGCTGCCCACTTCGCCACTGGCTCGCTCAGGCAATCTCGAATACCGCAAAGACATGCCTGATGACATGGCAGCCAAGGTCAGCCGGTACACCGCCAAGGCCTACACCCCCAATACGGGCGATATCAAGACCGAAAAAGATGTGGTGCAAAGCGTGCAAACCAACGGCACCCAGACCACGTGCTACCAATCGGTTGGCAGCGTATCTGCAGCCAGCGGTCAAGGTGTGAAGAGCACCGGCAAAGACCAGGTAGTGGTCTTGCGCGGCGACCTCATCAACATCTGTAACTGACTCCCCTTTCATATCACAGGCTGGGCCACAGCCGCGCCTGTACCTCAAGCATCTGGACAACACAGGCTGGCACACAGTCGCACAAGAAGAGGTCATCATGGAATACACAACACCAGCGGCTGTGGCATGGGGTGGTGATACACCGGCGCGCAACAACGCCCTACGCCGGGTTGGACATTGGCTGCTCCTGGGCACTGCGGTGCTTGCCAGCGGCTGTGGCCAGTTGGATGCGCGGCGCCACATCAGGGCCCATGAACCCGTCACCACCATGAACCGCCCGGTCGTGCGCCCGGTTCGCTCCATCTCCAGCTTTTCTGACTCACTCAGCTGCATGGATCACATGCTGCGGGCCGCAGAACTGCCCACCACGCTCATCAGCAGCAAGCAATTTCCTGATTTTTCGGGCCGGGTGCCTGTGGCAGTGAAAGACATGGTGGTGACCTCCCTCTCGCAGATGTCGCACCTGAGCAATGCTTTCCGCTATGTGGACTACGAGGTCGACATTGCCCGCCAAGATACGGTGCAAAACCTCACGACAATTTTGCTCAACAACAACCAAATGCAGCTGCAAAGGCCTGCGCTGTATGTGTCTGGCGCTATCGCTTTTGTAGACCAAAACGTTGCCAGCCAGCGCAAGACCGTCGGCGCCTCCAGCGACCGGGTGGATCTGGGCTACAGCAACAGCAACTCCGCCACCGTCGTTGCACTGGAAGTGCACCTGGGCGACTTTCGCACGCGCACCATCATCCCGGGGCTGGACTCCGCCAATGAAGTCGTGATTGGGGGCGCTGGCGAAGGGCTGGATCTGGCGGGCCGTATCGGCAACAACTACGGGGTGCGCTTCAATGTCGGGCGCGACTATGCCATGGGCACCGGGGGGGCGCTGCGCACTTTGGTAGATCTGGCCATGATTGAACTTGTGGGCAAATGGGCGCGGGTGCCCTACTGGCAATGCCTGATGCTGGACCAGACCAACCCCAATTTCCAGCGCCAGATGCGCGACTGGTTCAATGAAAGTGGCACCTCGGGCCAACTGCGACTGGTGCGCTCTTCGCTCATCAGCCGGGGCTACCTGAGCAGCAGCCAAGGTGATCTGGGCGCCAACCACCCAGAGATGCGCTCCGCCCTGGCACGCTTTCAAGCAGATACCGGCGTGGTGGTGACAGGCATCATCGACTTTCCCACCTATGAAGCGGCGCTGCGCGATTTTGTGGCGCTGGGCCCGGAGGGGGCGCTCACCCGCATTGGCTGGAGTAATACCGGGCACTTAACCACTGCGGCTGCGGAGCCCACACCTGCAGCCACAGTGCCCTGGAGCATCGACCTGCAGATAGAGAACCCGCAGCCGGCAGGCATGCGCCCAGCCTTCAGCGAAGGGGATCAAATTTTTCTGTCGGCCACGGTGTCGCGCACCTCGCACCTGTATTGCTACTACGTTGATACCGCAGGCGCTGTCACCCGGCTGCTGCCCAACGCGCTGCAGCTCAACACCTTGGTCTCCGCCAACCAGGCCGTGCGCATTCCAGACTGGATGAGTGCCAACCCAGGCTTTATTTTGGATGCGGGCAAACCGGGCACAGAAGGCGCGATCTGCATGGCTACTGCCGAAGATGCCATGCCCAAGCTGCCAGCAGAGCTGCAAGGGCCTGCGTTGACCGCGGTAAAAGACGTGCAGGGCATCCCCGGTCTGCAACAGCGCTTTCAGCAAGCGCTGGGGGCCGATGGCTACGTAGCGCAAATCATGCGCTGGAGCGTAGTGGGCCGCAAAGCACCCGCAGACAGCAACGGAGCCAATTGAAATGCGCGGCCCACTGCACAGGTACCACCAAGGACTGGCGGGGGCCGCCGGCACTGCCTTGGCGGTGGGGGTGGCAGCCCTGCTCGCGGCCCTGCCAGGGCCTGCGGCCCCCCGCACCCGTGCGGCCCCTGCGCCGCAATTTGAGCTGCCCGCTCCTGCGCCCCAGCCCATCGAGGCAGCACCTGCCGGCGAGCGTGCAGCCCCCCTGGAGAGCGAAGTGCAACGCATCGATGCGCCTTCAGCCACCTCACCGCCCCGATCAGCGCCCCCCGATTACTGCCCCTACGCTGCAGCCCAAAGACACGCAGGCCCGCACTGTGAGGCGTGAGCTGCAGCAATTGCAAAAAATGGCTGCCCCAGCCAGCGGCTATGGCAGCACCGCCGCTGCAGCGCAGGCCGCGTGGCAACTGGGTTTGATCTACCTGCATGGGGCAGGCGTGCGCGTAGACCGCCCACTGGCGCAGCAATGGTTTGAACGTGCGGCACGGCAGGGCCGAGAAAGCTGGGCTTATGCAGGACTGGCTTGGTGCACGATGGATGGTTGCTCCGCCCCCGCCAACCCTGCGGCGGCCACACGCGCTATCGAGCAACTGCGTGCCACGCACCCCGGCCGCGCTGATTACCTGGCGTGGCTGCAGGCAACGCAGCTGCACCCACTGCGCATCACAGCGCCCAACCCACGCAGCAGCAACAGCAGCGCGTACGCCCCACAGGATGTGGCGCTGCTGGAGCGCGCTGCCGCATCGGGCGACGTGCCTGCCACCATTGAACTGGGCATCCTGGCCTTTACCGACCAAGATGTTGAGCGCGCACAAACGTACTTCCGCCGCGTGGCGCCGCGTTCGTCCGTGGCCGCCCATAACCTCAAGGTGCTGCAAGTGAGCAACCACTCGACCAGCGACCCGCTCCAAGCCAGCACCAGCAATGCAGCGCAGGCTGCGCTAGAGATGGCACAGATGTACCACCGCGGGCAAGGCGTGCCGGCCAACTTTGCCGAAGCGGTGCGTTTTTACCGGCTGGCAGAACAACGCGGCAGCACGCAAGCGCACAAGATGCTGGAGCTCATCTTCTCGCAGCCCATGCCCGATGGAAGTTTGAACGCGGCCTGGATGCAGCAGTTGGCCCAGGTCGATGTCAGCACCCCTGTGGCTGCGCTGAACTCCGGGGTGCAGACACCGCAGCTGCAACGTCTGCCAACCCCGTTGTTTGATCTGCTGCCCGCTTTCTGGCGCCAGCAGGTCTTGCAGATCGCCGGGGCCTGATCCGTCAGGCTGGGCGCTGGGCCTCAGGCCCGCCAGCGCCGTGGAGGCACGGGGGCTTGACAAATATACGTACAAACCCTTGCTTCTCCACGAAACCACTGGACAACCCTGTGGACAACTCTGCACAACCCATACACCAGTCACGCTAAGCCGTTGTTTTTATTTACCCTGAATTAACGTGCACAGAAAGCAGGCAAATTCATTAAAAGCATAGCTAACAGCGCTTGCTACATAAGCATTGGCAGCCAAAAACATACTTAGTCACCTGCGCAACAAAACAAGCATTGCCAAATCTGCGATACCGCCTAGACTGCGCAGCCATTGCTTTGATGAACGGTTGTCATGTTGTATGCACTTGTGGCCTTGTTCGCCTTTCAGTTGGCGGGCGAGGCATTGGTTCAGTTTTTCAACTCCCTTCCCCGGCGCGCTGCTTGGCGCCTTGCTCCTGTTGCTGGGCTTGCTTGTTGTACGGGCGCCTGCCCCAGGCCCTGGAGCAGACCTCCCAAACCCTGCTGCAAAACATGATGTTGCTGTTCATCCCCACCATCTCGGGGGTGATGCTGCACTTTGATCGCATCGCCAAAGAATGGCAGCCGTTTTTGGTGGCTGGCGTGGCGGGTGCCGCCATTACTTTTTGGTCACTGCGCTGACGTTCAAATGGATGCTGGCCCGCACCCCGCAAAGCGCGCAGGAGTCACAGCCATGAGCCCGCTGCATGGCGTGCTGCAGCAGCTGTCCCACAGCCACCTGCCGTGGCTGGTGCTGACCATGGCGGTGTATTTGGTCACCTTGGCGCTGTACAAGCGCTCTCGGTGCCACCCGCTGCTCATTCCGGTCTTTCCATCGGTGGTCATCATCGTGGGGTGCTGCTGGCCACCGACACGCCCTACGCCACCTACCAGCAAGGCGTGCAGTGGCTCAGCCTGCTGATTGGCCCAGCCACCGTGGCCCTGGCCATTCCGCTGTACGCCCAGCGCGCGCATTTATGCGCTGTGGAAGCCGATTGCCGTGGCCTTGCTGGTGGGTTGTGTGGTGGCACTGCTGTCGGCCATGGGCATTGCCTGGGCACTGGGTGGCAGTTGGGAGACCCTGATTTCGCTGGCCCCCAAATCGGCCACCATTCCGATTGCCTTGCCGATGGCGGAGCGCTTTGGCGGCTTGCCTTCACTGGCGGCGGTGGCCGTGGCCGTTACCGGCATCAGTGGCTGCATGCTGGCCCCCTTGCTGCTGCGCATCGTACGCAGCCAAGACCCCGCCGTGGAAGGCTTTGCCCAGGGCCTGACCGCGCACGCCATTGGCACGGCGCGCTCCATCCAGATCAACCCCACGGCCGGTGCTTTTGCCGCGCTGGCCATGGGGCTCAACGGCGTGCTCACCGCTTTGCTGATGCCGCTGTGTGTGGCCTTGTTCCAGAAGCTACCCTAAGCGCTGACCAACACCCGCCATCACAGAACGCACCTAAAAAAACAATAGCTGCCAGCGCTGGATAGGTAAGCGCTGGCAGCTATTTCTTTATGTATGCATACTGCATTGCCACTGTTGCGCAAGGCCATATCGACCATCCCTATGCACGTCTTCGCGACCACGCCGCGCTTGCGGCAATGCCAGCGCTTTTATGCCGCTGCGCGCGGCCCCCAGCGGCGCTGGGCATAAGCGCACCACAGCAAGGCCAAAGTGGCCAAAGCACCACCGACCCAGCCAATGTGCTGCATGTCCGTATGCAAACTGACCTGGCTGCCCAGCAAGGCGCCTGCACCAATGCCGATGTTGAAAATGCCGGAAAACAGCGACATGCCCACGTCCGTCGCATCATGGGCCAGCGCCAGCACCTTTGCCTGCAGCGCCAGCACCATGCACATCATGGCGCTGCCCCACACCACGC
>NZ_CADEPJ010000291.1 GCF_902829245.1 Comamonas jiangduensis
GCCCTGCCCCGGCCCCACCTTCCTGCCCAGCACTGGCTCCAAGGGCTGGGCGTCCCCCACGCTGAAAGTTATACCCGGGTCGTGCTGACCAACACCGCCGGCGTAATCCCGCCGATTGCACCGTTGTCGCACAGCGACTGGAACGCCATCAGCCAGGCCCTGCGTGTGGGCCTGGAAGCGCCCATGCTGCTGACTTCTGCCTTCTTGCAAGCCGCCGAAGGCTGGAACATTCCACGCCAGGTGCTCAACGTCTCGTCAGGCTTGGGCCGCCGTGCCATTGCCTCACAGGCCACGTATTGCGCAGCCAAAGCCGGCATGGACAACTTCTCCGTTTCGGTGGCACTGGATGAAGCCGCCAAGCCCAACGGCGCCCAAATCTGCTCCCTCGCACCTGGCGTCATCGACACCGATATGCAGCTGCAACTGCGCAGCGCCAGTGAAGCGGCCTTCCCCGATGTCAACCGCTTTGCCAACCTCAAGCGTGAAGGCAACCTCACCTCACCGCAGGAGGCCGCTGCACGCGTCCTCGCCTGGCTAGAGCGCGCAGATTTTGGCAACCCTGTGCTGGCCGATGCGCGCCAAGCCTGAACGCGCTGAGCTAATGCCCAAACGGAATGTTTTTTGCGGAGTTTGCCCTCCTGCCAAGCATTCCAGCGCTAATATCAGCCCATATCAAGAACCTGTTTGTGCCGCGTGGGCCACACAGCGCTGCGCTACCCGATCGGTAACTGCAGCCCGTGATCAACCCGCAGGCAACCCCTGCGGGCTGTGCGCAAACGTGGTTCATACAGGTACTCCAGCCTGGTGGTGCGCACCCTTGCACCATCGATGGGCCCACAAATTTGCTCGATAGCGGTTGCACGTTCTGCATGGCGATGGCAGAACCCTTCCGCCGTTTTAGATGTCTGTGTTTTTGGAGACCTTCATGTACCGCAAACTGATCACCTGCACCACATTGGCTTTGGCAGCAGGTGTTGCAGCCCCCGCTTGGGCACAAGCTGCCAGCGACTATCCCAGCAAACCCATCCGCTTGGTGATTCCATTTCCTCCTGGTGGCGGTACTGACATCTTGTCGCGCGTCGTGGCCAACAAACTCACAGAAGCCACCAAATGGACGATCGTTCCTGAGAACAAAGCCGGCGCAGGCGGCACCATTGGCATCACCGAAGCAGTCAAAGCCCCCGCTACCGGTTACGACATGGTGATGGGCCAAAAAGACAACCTGATCCTGGGCCCCTACCTCTACAAAAACCTGCCCTGGAACCCTGTCAAAGATTTGACCCCTGTGGCGCACGTGGCCTACACCCCAGTCATCATCGCCACCAGCGTGAACTCTCCTTACAAGAGCATTGCAGACGTGGTGGCAGCCGCCAAAGCCAATCCCACACGAGTGACCTACGGCTCCCCCGGCAATGGCACCAGCATTCACATTGCTGGTCACATGTTTGAAAAAGCCGCCGGTATTGAGCTGACCCACGTGCCTTACAAAGGCAGCGCTCCGGCTATTTCTGACCTGCTGGGCAACCAGATCGCCGTAATGTTTGACAACATGCCTTCGGCCATCCAGCACGTGCGTTCGGGCAAGTTGCGCCCCATCGCGGTGACCACGGCCAAGCGCTCGCCCGAGCTGCCCGATGTGCCCACCATCGCCGAAGCGGGTGTACCCGGCTATGAAGCCACTTCGTGGTTTGGCCTGTGGTCGGTGGCTGGCACGCCCCAACCCGTTCTGGACAAGCTGCACGCCAGCCTGACCAAGGTGCTCAAGGACCCCGCCGTATCCAAGAAGATTGCGGACCAAGGTGGTGAAGTGGTCATCGAAACGCCCGCCCAATTTGACGCTTTCATCAAGTCGGAAGCAGCCAAGTGGGGCAAGGTGGTGAAAGAGTCTGGCGCAGAGGTTTAAGCGCCCGGCCGGCGGCCAGCAGGCCGTCGTTGAATCTCCTCCCTTTTGATCGCCGATGTGCCTTGCGCCATCGGCGTTTTTTATGTGATAGCAGCCAGCGCTTGATTATTCAGCGTTTCAGATATGAATCAATCTAAAATGCTTTCTGCACCAGCGCCAGCAGCTATCTTTTTACCCAGCCATCACCAGCAAACTGGCGCCCTTGAAGCGCAACCAATCTGCGGCATTGGACGGCACCGCGTCGGTAATCAACACGCTGGCGTGCTGGTCTTGCGCCGTGCTCATCATGGCTTCGAGCAGATGCCGCCCCCCCATGTTGGCCATGGCTTGCTCCGCAAAAGCCCGCCCAGCTTCACATACTGCAGCTGTAACTTGGGCAGTTGCACCAGCGCCTTGGGTGCCTGATCCAGGCGGCGCAGCCTACACTCGCCCCGGCCTGTGTGACCACTTCGCAAAATTGCAGTGCCTTGAGCGGGGCCACTTCCAGCGCAAAAGCATCCAACTCCAAAGTCAGCTGTGGCAATACCTCGCACCAACCTTTCGCCTGCAGTTGAGCGCTGAGCCGCTCCAGAAAATCGCCCTGTTCCAGCGATGGCTGTGAAATACGCACCACCAAATGGTGCTTGGGCTGCAATGCCAGCCACTGCAAGCCCAGTTGCACCGCTTTCAGGTCGTATTCGGCCGACAAGCCCAAACGCACCGCCGCAGGCAAAAACAATGCGGCACCCATCGTTTTGCCACCCGCCTCATGCAGCTCCAGCCCCGCTTCATGCAGCACCCGTGTATCCACCAGGGATGCATGGGCCGCAGCCGGCACCGCCACGCTCAACCGATCGGCGTGCTGCAAAGCTTGGCCCAACGTCGTTTGCCACTGGCCTTCTCCAGGCTGGTGGATGGCGTGGCCCGCTACGCTGGGTTCGGCATATTCCACCTCGCCATGCCCTGCACTTTCGGCCTGCATCAGGCCTTGGTCCAGCCGCGACAGCACATCCCCGATGTGGTCACTATCCATATAGGCAGTGAGCGAAAAAGCGTTGCGCGACCACTGACCATCGTCAAGACGCAAGCGCAGTGACTGCAGCAGTTGGCGCAGTTGCTGCACCTCTTGCATCACCGACATGCCCGTCATTTGGGGGAACAGCACGGCAAAGTCACTGCCGTTCAAGCGGGCAATTTGCACCTGCTGCAGTCCACGTGTGCGCAGCTGTTCACGCAATTGCTGCGCAATACCGCGCAGCCATTCGTCCACTTGCTCTCGGGGGCGCGTGCTGTTGAGCGCCTGCAGGTCACGCAGCCGCATCAGCAACACATGGCCATGCGTCTGCCCGCCCATTTGCAAGGCCTTTTTCAGCTCGTTCACAAAGTATTTACGGTTGGGCAACTGGGTGATGGCGTCGGAATTGGTCTCCAACTCCAGGCTTTCAATGCGATCCCGCTGTGCCCTGTCTTTTTGTTGCACACGTGAGCGTGCATCGTGAATCGCCGTAGCAACGCCCGCCAGCTCAGGCACCTGCGGCACTTGCACTGCAGCATCGGCCTCGTCCGCACCAATGCGCATTACTTCGCTCTCCACGGAGTCTTTGAGCACACGCTTGAACCAACGCAGCAGCAGCCCGACAAAGCAAGCCCACGCCAATCCAGCACCCACGATCAGCGCCGTCATCTTCAAGCTGCTGTGCCACAGCACTTGCTGAGCCACTTGGTTGTCCACCGTGACCGCGACCCGACCCAACTGGTTCCAACCATTGCTGACCGTACGTTCCGAATGAGCGCGTGGTACAGGCATAAGGCGCTGAAACCAGCCCGGCACCTGTGCCGCAGCGCTGGATGCTGCCTGCTGGCGCTCAAACACCAGCACGCCCTCTGGCGAGAGCATGCGCACAGACTCAAATTGCCCCGTATCAAACAATGCAGACATCAGCAGCTCTTGCATGGCAGGGTCTTGGCTGGCAGGCTGTGACAAAGACAGTGCCAAGGCAGTGATCGCGTTCTCACTTTGACTTTGCAATTGCTCGCTCAGATAACTCCGTGCACCGCTCAAGTTCAGCGCCAACGTACCCGCCAAAATACCCAGCAAAGCGAGCGACAGGCTGAGCAACAATTGCCGCAGCAACGACATGGACTTCATCTTCATATTTCAAACCCTTCTTGGCGCATGCGCACCAACAGGTTTTGCCAACGGTTGATACGCTCGGAAGAAGCCGAACGCGCGCCGTTGACGTAGACCGCCTCAGCATCAAAACTAAAAACAGGAGTCAGGTCTGTCCGCTGGCTGGCTTTTTGGATGCCTGGCACCAAGTTATCAAGCACCAGCGGATCCGCCTGCGGGGTTGCATAAAAGCCGAGCACCATGTGCGCAACGCTCTGGGTGCTGCCCAGCCCGCCGACACGCGCACGCACATAGATAAAGCGCATCTGCCGCCCTGGCATCCCCAGCCGAATCAAAGAGAAGTACTTGCCAATGACGAAATCCTCACAGTCACCACTTCCTTTACCCAAGCTCTCCAGCGGCGTTGCCCAGTAATCGGCTTCATGCCAGATGTTCTGATCCACCCCGCCAGAACATTCACATTCCAGAAGTCATTGATTGCCACCAACTGCTGGGGCGGGTTTTCTGCTTGCTGCGCTTGCAAGAGCCGCAGCCAAGCCTGCAGCCGCCGCACACCAGCCTCGCCATAGCGCGATGCCATCTGGCTGTGCAGCAACGATTCATCCCAGGCCTGCGCGCCGCGGAATGCCCAGCACCCAGCCAGCGCCGCTCCAGCGGCCAACAGCCAAGCCCGCCGTGACAGCCCACCGCCACCGCACTGCTGCCGCTGAGAGGAAAACCCCGGCCAGAACAAATCATCACTCCTGTTGAAAACCAAGGTGCTGCCCTGCACCCCTGCCCACCTTTATCAGGGAGCACCCAAAGCCAACGCATCGACACCGCCCGCAGGCATTGTGCGGCACAACGCCGCTGCCGCCCCAAGCGCACCCACCCCATGCACCCACCCAAAGAGACAAGGCGCAGGCACTTGCATGCATGCGCCTTGTGGCCAAGGCCCGGAACAAGCCCCGGGGTAGAGCGGGGCTTAGATGGGCTTAGCTGTGATTACCGTCCATGGTGATCTTGCCGGCCTGGATCAATTGCTTGATCAGTGCGTTTTGGTCTGCCGAAGTATCGACCGCAGCGCCATCCACCAAATCCACGTCCTTGAGCACGATAGCCTGATTGAAGTTGCTGCCGTCAGCTTCCAGGTTGCCGTCTGTCGAGATTTTGACCACGGTGTCGCCCTGGCCGTTGTTTTCGACATGCAGGAACTTGCTCAGGTCGGTTGCATCTTCCTCACCCACCAGCAACTCGTTGAGCACCAGCACATCCTTGCCATCGCCGGTGGTGGTGCCCTGCGTGGTGGCCGTGCCGAAGTCCATGATGGTGTCCACTGCCGGCGTATCCACCGTGCCTTCGTCACCCAGCAGCCAGATGAACTTGTCATCGCCTGTGCCGCCGTACAGCGTGTCGTCACCCTTGCCGCCCACCAGCTCGTCATCGCCACCCTGGCCGTAGAGGATGTCGTTACCATCACCGCCATACAGCTCATCCTTGCCGCCGTGGGTATCGCCAGCCACGTTGAAGATGGCATGGTTCTGCGTGATGTAGTCATGCAGTTCGGCATCCGTCGGTGCATGACCGAGCTTGAGCTGCAAAAATTCCTTGAGCGCCTCCAAACCGATCTTGTTGAAATTGGCAGGCACGGCGGGGTTGCCGTTCACGCCCCATTGCAGGTTGCTCGTGTTGATGGCATCGCCAAAGATGATGTCATTACCGTCACCACCTTGAACCACGTCATCGCCCACAGGTGCGGGTTTCGTGGTACTGCCGCCGCCAACCAGCGCAGCCTCCAAATCTGCTGGATCTGTCACAACCTGGGATTGCCCTATGCTGATCGTCTTATAGATGCGAATGTCGTCAATGGTGACATAGGCACCGCCGTTACCGTTGCGGTCATTCACCTCAAACTGCAGCAGATAATCGCCAGGCCCTTGGTGCGCGGTCGTCACAGTTCCGGTGTTAGTCCCAGAAACTGCAACCACCCATGCCCCAACGCCGTTATCGGCGGAAGCATCCCACTTCAACAATCGCCATGTAAAGTGTCACTGTTACTCCACTGCTAACCCACGAGCCGCCCGTCGATGCAGTGAACCGGAAAAATGCCCCCTGGCTATCGGTTACGGTCATCTTGTGCGTATCCGCCATTGTGACGGTAGAGGACTGGGCTGTACTGGCATCAGTGTCAGTCACGCGCATCGCATTGCTATTTTTGGAAGCACTGCCACTTCCCGTATGCACCCAATTGCTCACATTGTTAACACCGGTGTTGCTGTCGAACGTGGCATGCGCTCCGTACCTATCGGTGTCGATAGTTACACTTTGCACATCGGTGTTGTCATAACGATTCAGCGTGCTCTGCGAGATGCCGCTTCCGATGCCAATACCATGTACCACACTGGCGCTGCTCAACGCATCAAATGCATTATTCCGGTTGATTTCATTGTCATTGGGTGCGCCATCCGTCAGGAAGAATGTCAAATTCTCATAGTCCTCATAATCACTATTGTTGCCCATAGTGGAAAACCAGTTATTGGCCGTAGTAAATGCAGAGCCATAAGGCGTATTACCACTGGCCGACAAATTGGTGATGGCATCCAAAATGCTATCGATATTGTCTTCATTCAGACCTTCAATCGAAATCCTGTTGGTGCTGCTGGTTCCACTGAAAGTGATCAACGTCAGGTTAATGTCGCCATCATGCTCCAGCAATTGATTTTCGATCAATGCCTTCAGCGAAGCCTTGGCCGTATCCAGACGAGTGGGGCGATTATCTGACTGCCACGGCCAAGTCGGCGCCCCGGGGCCCCACTTGTCATTCATCGAGCCCGACAGATCAAGCACCAACGCAATGTTGTAGCTGGTGCCAGACACCACGTTCTGGGTCAGCCCCCCCTGGTCGCCCAGCAGCACGTCATTACCTTCGCCGCCCTTAATGGGGTCGGTGCTGGTACTGCTCGTATTGCCACCGCTGACAAACTGATCCACGGTCACCGTGAAGGTATGCGTCGCTGACGCATCCACGCCGCCATTCTCCGTACCGCCCACATCCTTCACGTGGAATTTGAACGAAAACTCTGCGTTCTCGCCTGGGTTGTTGCCCGCCGTGAACACCAGCTTGCCAGCCTGCAGATCGGCCAAGCTGACCGCGTGCCCGCCGCAACAGCGCTGCCATTCAAGGACAGCACGCCGCCTGCTGGCAGTGTCTCAATGACGACCGACTGCATGGCATCGCCTTCCACCACATCCGCAAAAGCAAAGTCGTCTATGTCGAAGACATAGATATTGCCCTCTGTGACATGGGCGGAAGCATCCTCCGACGTGGGCGCATCATTGACAGGCAGCACATCGATATTCAGTGTCGATGTCGACGTAGTCGTGCCATCCGACACCACATAAGAAACCGTCGGAACCACACCATTCCAGTTAGCCACAGGCGTGAACACGTACCCGCCATTCCCGCCAATGGTGAGGGTACCGACGTTGGCGATGGTTGCCTCCACGCCCGCCGCATAGGCCGTGCCATTCACCGTGAACTCTGTGACCGTCAGCGCATCGCCCTCCGCGTCCGTCGCGCCAGTCAGCACATTGCCGATGGCAGTGCCGTCTTCCAGGATTGTCTGGATGTGCGGCTGCAGCACAGGGGCGTCGTTGGTGCCGGTGATGGTGAACTTCACATCTGCTGAGGCCGTGTCGCCATCCTTGTCCGTCAGCATGTAGCCCAGCGTAACGCTGATCGACTCTCCGTCCTCGAGGGCCTGCGTGGCAGGCTTGCTGTTGTCCAGCGTGAAGCTCCAGGTGCCGTCGGTGGTGCTTTGCGTCAGCGTGCCGTAGTTGGTCAGATCGACTGCCGTTGCACCCAGCATGGCTGTCACAGTGCCCCAGGTCACGCTGCCTGTGGTCGCTGCGCCGTCTTGGCCGAAGCCGTTGCCCGTTGCTGTCGTGACGTTGCCATTCACCAGCGCCGTGCCGTCTTCGGT
>NZ_CADEPJ010000292.1 GCF_902829245.1 Comamonas jiangduensis
AAGACCGAGCAACTGCGAAAAAAGCTCAGGGAAGATCCTTTGTGGGGTTCCCCTGTGTATTTAGCCCCGCGCGGCTTCAAGCCTCATCAAGCGACTAGTGAGCCGCTCCTTTGCAACCAACTGCCCTGGCCTGCCCTGCTGACTCTTGAAAATTGCGCCGAAGAAAGTGCAGCACTGGCCCAGTGCACTGAAACGGAGTTGCTGAGCTACGCCATCCAGATCAGCCCTTACGAGCACGTCGTGGTCTTGATTCAGCACCTATCGCACAGAGAAGGCATCCAAAAAGCCGCGCGTCTCTTAAGCCCCTACGTGCAAACCTTGCGCCACAAAGAAGCTCGCATTAAAGACGGCGCACGCAAGGGAGGGGAAAAATCAGCGCAAACACGGCGTAAACAATCCAAAGCTCCAGCACCAGAAGTGCTCAAACATGAAGCTGAAAAACTGCTGGGCAGCCATCACTCCAAGCGAGATATCGCAGGAATTTTGGCTAACCGCTACGGCGTCGAGGCAACCACGATTCGCAGAAAACTCCAATCAGCCGATTCATCCCTCAACGTTCATAGCACACCCCAAAGAGATTCCAAGGTGCAGCCGCAAGACCCACAAAATCAAACCCAGCCCATTGATGCAAAAAGAATAAAGGTTTAACCAGGGAAGCGAAAACACAACCAGTAGATGCAGAACGCAAATTTGCGTTCTGAAGTGGCTCCGGTTTTTTGCACAACTAGGTATTAGGCAGAGTTTGCCCTGAAGGGTGCGTTGTGCTCCGTGCCCAGCCAGGTCGGGTGTTCTGCGTACACATAGGTGGCTAGGCGCTTGATCGCATCGATGAACCAAGCGTTATCGTTGATGCGATGGGTCAAGATGATGGGGGACGTCGCGCGCTGATCTTCGATCAGACGGTAATGCAGGTCGTTGCGCAGCCGTGCCGATGCTGGGATGAGGCACAGCCCTGACTCTGCAGCCACCAAACCCAGAGCTGTTTGAATCTCGCGCACTTCGTGGATCTCCGAAGGGCGGATCGATTGGTCGCGCAGCAGGCTGAGGATGTGGTCGGCGAAGCTGGGGCGTGGCTCCTTGGGATAGACGATGAGTTTTTGGCCGTGAACAGCCTTCAGGCTGAGGTGGCAGTTTTCAGCTGCCAACGTGGAACTCGGTGGCAGGGCTAGAACCAGCCGCTCCTCGCGCAGGACGATGCGTGTGACCGAGGCGTCGTTGCTGCGTATACGGCTAAAGCCGATGTCGATACGACCAGATTTGAGTGCCGCAATTTGCTGCATGGTGTTTAGCTCCACCAGCTGGATGTTCAAGTCCGGGTTATGCTGGCTCAGCTTGCGCACCAGAGTGGGTAGGCCGCCGTATAGGGGGGACGCCATAAAGCCGATGGACAGGGTTTGTCGCTGGTTCAGCCCGATTTGCTGGGTGGTGCTTTTGAGCTGGTCCAGCCGGTTCGTGATTTGCAGTGCTTGCTCATAAAACACGCGCCCGGCTTCGGTCAATCGCAGGGGGCGGCTGTTGCGCAGCAGCAGCTGCACCCCCAACTCCTGCTCCAGCAACTGGATCTGGCGACTCAGTGGTGGCTGTGCAATGTGCAGTTGCTCGGAGGCACGCGTGAAGTTGCGGGTACTGGCAACGGCGATGAAGTATTTGAGCTGCCGGATATCCATAGGGTAAACCACTATTCGATGAAATTTCCAGTATCGAATTGGTTGATCTTTAGTGACTTAAGAGCAGACTATACCTAAAAGGTATTTAACAAGACGAATTTGGTGTTGGATGTTTCAGGGGGTTGCGTTGTTCAATCGGTGCTATGGAACACACACAACGCCTTCAATTGTCTGTGGCCCCTGTGGCCATTGAGCGGGTAGAAACCTTTTTGGTGGATTTGCCCACCATTCGTCCCCACCAGTTGTCCATGGCCACGATGAATGGCCAGACGCTGATGCTGGTGCGGCTGTATTGCTCGGACGGCACCGTGGGCGTGGGCGAGGGCACGACCATTGGGGGGTTGGCCTATGGGGCTGAGTCGCCTGAGGGTATGAAACTGGCCATCGACGCTTATTTTGCACCTTTGCTGGTGGGGGCAGATGCCAGCCATGTGCCCGCCATCATGGCAAAGCTCGACAACGCCATTCGCGACAACCGGTTTGCCAAGTGCGCGGTGGAAACCGCATTGTTTGATGCGCTGGGGCAGCGCACTGGGCTGCCTGTGTCCCAGTTGCTCGGTGGGCGCGTGCGTGACAGCCTGCCAGTCGCCTGGACGCTGGCTTCAGGCGATACCGCCAGGATATTGACGAGGCCGAGCGCATGCTGGCGCAGCGTCGCCACAACATCTTCAAATCAAAATTGGCCGCCGTGCTGTGGCCGACGACGTGGCCCATGTGGCAGCCATCAAGAAGGCCCTGGGTGATCGCGCAGCCGTGCGGGTCGATGTGAATATGGCATGGAGTGAACTGCAGGCCCAGCATGGCCTGGCGGCATTGGCCGATGCCGGCTGTGAGCTGGCTGAGCAACCCGTGGCCACCGCCGAAGCACTGGCACGTCTGAAGGGGCGTTACCCGATTGCCATCATGGCCGATGAGTCGCTGACCGGCCCGGCTTCAGCCTTCGCCCTGGCCCGCGTAGCGGGTGCCGATGTGTTCGCTGTGAAGATTGAGCAGTCGGGTGGGCTGCGCGCTGCACAACAGGTGGCCGCGATTGCCGATGCTGCAGGCATTGCGCTGTACGGCGGCACCATGCTTGAGGGGGCGGTGGGCACGGTGGCTTCGGCCCATGTGTTTGCCACCTTCCGAGATCTGCAGTGGGGCACCGAGTTGTTTGGTCCTTTGCTGTTAACCGAAGAAATCTTGGCACAGCCGCTGCAATACCAGGACTTCCAGCTGGCTGTGCCAACGGCTCCGGGTTTGGGGATTGCGCTGGATGAAGACCGCGTGCAGTTCTTCCGCCGTGACAAAAAGCGCAGTGCCGCAGTGGCGGCGCACTGAAGCCGCGTCTGTTCTATCCGTTCCTACGATGACCAAGGAGACCCGTATGTCTATTCAACTCTTCGACACCACCGAAGTACAGGACTTTCTGCGTCTGGCCAGTGGCCTGAATCAGCCAGGTGGAAACCCGCGCACCAAGCAGATCATTCACCGCATCCTGTCCGACCTATACAAGGCGATTGAAGACCTGAACATCACGTCCGACGAATACTGGGCTGGCGTGGCCTATCTGAACCAGCTGGGTGCGCGTGGCGAAGCTGGGCTGCTGTCCCCGGGTCTGGGTTTTGACCGCTACTTCGACATGCGCATGGACGCTGAAGATGCTGCGCTGGGCATCCAGAACGGTACACCCCGCACGATCGAGGGCCCGCTGTATGTGGCTGGTGCCCCCGTGGAGCAAGGCTTTGCACGGTTGGATGACGGCAGCGACAAGGATGGTCACACGCTGATCATGCATGGCACCGTGCGTGGCGCCAATGGCCAGCCCCTGCCGGGCGCGCAGGTTGAAGTTTGGCATGCCAACACCAAGGGCTTTTATTCCCACTTCGACCCGACTGGCGAGCAACAGCCTTTCAACATGCGCCGCACCATCATTGCGGATGCCCAAGGACGTTACAAATTCCAGAGCATCGTGCCCATGGGCTATGGCTGCCCACCCGATGGACCCACGCAAGCATTGCTCAACCAATTGGGTCGCCATGGCAACCGACCTGCACACATCCATTTCTTTGTGTCGGCGCCAGGTCACCGCAAGCTGACCACACAGATCAACATCGACGGTGATCCGCTGGTGTTCGATGACTTCGCCTACGCCACCCGTGAAGGCCTGGTGCCTGCCGTGGTGGAGCGTACCGATGCAGCCAGCATCCAGGCAGAAGGTCTGAGCGCACCGTTTGCCGAGATTGTGTTCGACATCCAGCTCAGCGCACTGGTGAATGGCGTGGATAACCAGCTTGTGGATCGTCCACGCCTAGCTGCCTGATGGTTTGACCCGGCACAGCGTTCCATCGTGCATCACGTGGCTTGGCAGCGTGATGTGATGGAACGCCCGCCGCACGAAAGGAAACATCCATGGGCCATGACCCTTTTCAACTGCTGACATCGCGTGGCAATTTTCGGGTAGCGGTGGACGGTGACGTCACCGCACCAGCGCTCATTTTGAGCAACTCTTTGGGCACCACGCTGGAGATGTGGACACCGCAGGTGGCGGAGTTTGCCAAGCACTGGCGTGTGATTCGTTACGACACGCGCGGGCACGGCGGCAGTCCGGTCACACCAGGGCCCTACCGCTTTGATGATCTGGGGCAGGATGTGCTGGCCCTGTTGGATGCACTGAGCGTGGAACAGGCCGCGTTTTGCGGCATTTCCATGGGTGGTCACACCGGGCTGTGGCTGGGCATACATGCTGCTACACGGCTGAGTGCGCTGGTGGTGTGCAACAGCGCGGCACGGATTGGTACGCAGCCGGCCTGGCTGGAGCGGGCCTCCATGGTGCGCGCAGGCGGCGCCACCAGCATGCGCAACCTGGCCGACTCTGCCCCGGTCGCTGGTTCACCGAAGGCTTCATTCATGACCAGCCGGACGTGGTGCAACGCGTGCAGGAGGGGTTGGCACAGATCAACCCTGAAGGCTATGCAGCCTGCTGCGAGGCCTTGGCGACTTCGGACTTGCGCGCCGACCTGGGCCTTATCAGTACGCCCACACTGCTGTTGGCAGGGGCGTTCGATCCGGTCACTACGGTGGCCGATGCCCAGGCCATGCAGGTCGACATCGCACACGCGCAACTGGCGGTGCTGCCAACCTCTCACCTGTCGAATCTGGAAGCACTAGGTGGCTTTGCACAAACGGTGCATAACTTCATCGCCCACGTTTGAGGCCACTTGCAGGTATCGGCCGCACTCAGTGCTGTGCGATGACACCACGAAGTGACCCATATCTGAGCACCCACGAAACCCTCCACGAAATTTTTCCCCAAAGGACATCACATGCTGTATCTGGTTCACATGATTGTTGAGATCCCTTCCACCATGCCTGCCGAAGAGGCTGCACGCATCAAAGCTGAGGAAAAGGCCTATTCACAGCGGCTGCAGCAAGAGGGCCAATGGCCACATTTGTGGCGTGTAGTAGGTGAATACGCGAACTACAGCGTGTTCGACGTAGAGAGCAACGATGCCCTGCACGAGGCCCTGAGCCAGCTGCCCTTGTTCCCCTACATGAAGATCACGGTCACCCCGTTGGCCAAACACCCTTCGTCGATCCGCTGAGCCCTGGCTTGCACGCACACACAACAACAAACACCTATCCAGGAGACAAGCATGAAGCATCAATTGCTCAAATACACCGTGTCCACAGCCTTGCTCGCAGCATTTGCTGCCCCCGTGCTCGCCCAAACCGATCCTGGTCAATGGCCAACAAAGCAGATCAAATGGGTGGTACCTTTTCCACCTGGTGGCGCGATGGACGCCATAGCCCGCACCCTGGGAGAGGTGACTGGTCGTAAACTGGGGCAGCCTTTTGTGATTGAAAACAAGGCTGGTGCAGGCGGGAACATCGGTTCGGATTTCGTGGCCAAACAGCCTGCGGATGGCTACACGTTGATGATCACCTCCATCGGCATGGCAACCAATGGCGCGCTGTACAACAAACTGAGCTATGACCCAATCAAGGACTTTGAACCTGTCAGCTTGCTGGCAGTGGTGCCCAATGTGTTGGTAACCAACGCCAACCAAAAGGACATCCAGAGCGTCAAAGACGTGATTGAGCAGGCCAAAAAAGCGCCGAATAAGCTCACGTACGCTTCGGCGGGCAACGGTACTTCCATTCATTTGGCCGGTGCCAACTTCACGGCACTGACCGGTGTGCAGATGTTGCATGTCCCTTACCGTGGCAGCGGCCCTGCCGTCACGGACCTGCTGGGTGGCCAGGTGGACTTTATGTTTGACAGCATTACATCGGCACGCCCCCATATCCAAGCGGGCAAGCTACGTGCCCTGGCGGTGACAACCAAGAAGCGCTCGGCATCGCTGCCTGATGTACCTACCATGGCTGAGGCTGGAGTGCCCGGCTATGAGGTGTCGCCATGGTTTGCCACGTTCATGCCAGCAGGCACGCCTGCGGCGATTGTGGACAAGCTGAGCCTGGCTCTCAATGAGTCCATGCGCGATCCGGAGGTAAAAAAGCGTTTGGATGCGATCGGTGCCGAGCCGATGGGCACGACCCCACAGGTGCTGCGCACCCACCTCAAGCAAGAGACAGAGCGCTGGACCCAATTGATCAAAACCGCAGGTATTTCAGCGGATTGAGTAAGGGCAGTAGATGCACCGGCGGCTGCATGTGAGGTGGCAGGCTTAAGGCGTTGGAGCTCACCTGCGACTGACAACTGGTCCAGCGTAGCCTGGAATAGTCCGCTCAACGGCCTCGGGGTGGCCCAACCAGGCAGGGGCGATTCACTAACGTACTCGGCCCTGCCTGGCGATGTAAGGAAAGATTTCAGCTTCAGCCATAATGGTCCGATCAGAGACTCGGGGATGGCATGGACAAGAAGCAGCTCAGTGAAGCCGACATTTGTGCAAAATTCATCAGCCCAGCCGTGGTGCAGGC
Source organism: Comamonas jiangduensis (assembly GCF_902829245.1). GTDB lineage: Bacteria > Pseudomonadota > Gammaproteobacteria > Burkholderiales > Burkholderiaceae_C > Comamonas > Comamonas jiangduensis. Next base: position 6,585 of record NZ_CADEPJ010000292.1, read on the forward strand.
GGGCTGGAGCGAAGTCGATCAGATCTACCGCGAATACACCATCGCCCCCGGTCGCATCGTGGTGCGCGGCCAAAAGGCGCAGCGCAATATGCAGACGGCTTTGCGTGCGGACTTCCTGCTGTGCTATCAGTTTGGCCAGCCTCTGGCGGTGATTGAAGCCAAAGACAACCGCCACACCGTAGGCGCTGGCATGCAGCAAGCCACGGAATACGCAGAGCGCATGGGCGTGCCCTTTGCCTTTGCCAGCAATGGCGATGGCTTTGTGTTCCGGGATGCCAGCTTGCTATTTAACAGCCAGTTGCTCACTGAGCTGGCAATGGACGAGTTTCCTTCCCCCGCCCAGCTGTGGTCCCTCTATCAGCAGTGGAAAGGCTGGACGCCTGAGCAAACCCGTGTCAACGGCTTTGCCTACCACCAGGGCGACAGCAACCGCGTGCCCGCTACTACCAGCTGCATGCCATCAACCGCACGCTCGAAGCCATTGCCGCTGGCCAAAACCGCGTGCTGCTGGTCATGGCCACGGGCACGGCAAAACTTATACCGCTTTCCAGATCATCTGGCGCTTGCTCAAAAGCGGTGCCAAAAAACGCATCCTCTTTCTGGCCGACCGCAATATCTTGGTGGACCAGACCATGGTAGGCGACTTCAAGCCCTTCAAGGGTGCCATGGCCAAGCTCAGCCCCAACGCCAAGGGCATTGAGCGCATTGATGCCGATGGCTCCACTTCGGTAGATGCGCTAGAGCTGGCCATCACCCGTGGCACCAAGCACACAGGCGGCAAACAGGTCAACAAAGCCTACGAGGTGTACCTGGGCTTGTACCAGGCTGTCACCGGCAAAAAAGGCGCCGATGACGTGTTTCGGCAGTTCAGTCCGGATTTCTTTGACCTCATCATCATTGACGAGTGCCACCGGGGCAGTGCCAACGAAGACTCGGCTTGGCGCGACATTCTGGATTACTTTGGCAGCGCCCCCCAGGTGGGCCTGACCGCCACACCCAAGGAAACGCAGGACGCTTCCAACTCCTATTATTTTGGGGACCCTGTCTACACCTACACGCTCAAGCAAGGCATTGAAGACGGCTTTCTCGCCCCCTACAAAGTCGTGCGCGTGGATCTGGACCGTGACACCTTTGGCTGGCGCCCGCCCAAGGGCATGCTGGACGATGCAGGCAACCCGATAGAAGACCGCATCTACACCGCCGCCGACATGAACCGCAACCTGGTGCTGGGCCCCTTTTTT
>NZ_CADEPJ010000293.1 GCF_902829245.1 Comamonas jiangduensis
TTTGACGATTTGTTGTCGAAAGTCATAGCCATGGGGCGCAGATGCAGGCCTTGGGCATGAAGGTGCGCGCGCAGGTGCTTTGGTGCAACATCGCCCCATGCGTTTTTTGAACAATTGGATCTGGCCCTTGCCTGCGCTGCTGGTGTGGGTCTTGGCATGGGCGTGTTTTTCGCTGCTGCAGCAAGCAGGTCTTGCGCAGTGGGCTGCTGCGCTGGTGGTTTCTGGCGTGGTGCTGCTCAGTAGTCTTTGGGGGCAGACATGGTGGCGGCGCAGCATGCTGGCGCTGGGTTTTCCGCTGTCGTGGATGGTGCTGGCGACCGGTGATCTGCCCGCCTGGCTGTGGTTGCTGCCACTGGGTGTTTTGCTGCTGGTCTATCCCCTGAACGCCTGGCGGGATGCTCCGGTCTTTCCCACGCCTGCAGGTGCACTGGATGGCCTCGCTGGCCACATTGCGCTGCCCGAAGGCAGCAAGGTACTGGATGCGGGCTGTGGCGTGGGCGATGGGCTGAAGGCGCTGCGCCGTGCGTGGCCCAGCGCTGCTGTTCATGGGGTGGAATGGAGCTGGCCCCTACGCGGCTTGTGCGCGCTGCGCTGCCCCTGGGCCACTGTGCGCCAAGGTGATTTATGGCAGAGCGACTGGTCGCAGTTTGAGTTGGTGTATCTGTTTCAGCGGCCAGAAACCATGAGCCGCGCGGCCGTGAAATCCCTGGGGGAAATGCGCCCAGGCTGCTGGCTGGTGAGTTTGAATTTTCCGATTCCAGACGTCACCCCCACCTACGTGGCAGAGCTGGACGACGGGCGTGAGGTCTATGCCTACCAAACGCCTTTGGCGGAGGTGGACCATGACAGCGTGGAGAGCGACGAAATCGCGGGCATGTTGCCTTTGCGCCCGCAAGGCGTTGTGGTTAACGGCCAGAGCCTGTACCCGCGCAAAGGCCGTCCAGGCGGACGGCGTCGTGGGCCCTAAACCGTAGGCGGTGGGGCGTGCTGCTGGCCCAGGAAGGTGGCAGCCGTCATGCCCACGGTGCGTCGCACCAAGGCGCTGAAGGCGCTGGGGGTGTAGCCCAGCTCTGCCGCAATGTGCGCAATTGGCAACTGGCGTGCCGCCAGTGCGACGGCTTTGGCCAGTACGACCTGCTGGCGCCACTGGGTGAAGGTGCAGCCCAGTTCGGTACGAAACAAGCGTGCCACGGTGCGCAGAC
>NZ_CADEPJ010000294.1 GCF_902829245.1 Comamonas jiangduensis
TCCCAGCAACTGTTGGATGACGATGTAAGGGGACTGCCTGTCAAGGTGGAATGCCGCCAGCAAGGCATCTGCATCATCGGCACAGGCTTGCATCACCGAGTGGGCCAAGCTGCGCACGATGTCGCGCAGCGCGGCTTGCAAAGTATGCGCTTGCAGATGCTGGTGCAGGCGCTTGAGGGTTTGGGCCAAGGCCTCTGCACGGCCAAACACGGGTTGCACCGAAGGCAGGCTGCTGGCCCGGAAGGCAAACTGGGTTTGCGCGCTGGTGCTGCTCTGTGGCTCGATGAACGCCGATGCAATCGGGGTAGTTTGGCTGTAGGCACCACGTTTGAGGAGCGAATTCAGGGGGCGGGGGATGCTGATGACGTAACCTTCGCAGCAGTGATTGCCGTGCTCGTCGTAGAGCGACCACGGCAATGGTTTGTCAAGCAGTAACTCACTGAGCAGAACTCGGCGCATTCGGGGCTTTGAGGCGGATAAAAATCAAAAGCCGAGTTCTAAACCAATTGTGTGACTTCTTAACAATTTGTAACACCATGAATGACGAGGGTCAAATGCAGGCAGTGCTCCAGCGTTTTGACGTATTGCGCAGACCATGCTTTGAGTGCAGCAGGGGCTCGATGTCTTGATGTGTGTTAAGTGCTTTGTCTGGGGGGGCCATTCTTGGTGCGCCTATGGGGCGGTAACTGTTAGATTGTGTGCATCGCTCTTTCGCGCTTTATGGCCTACGTTTTATGCACATCAGCTTTTATGGTGCAGCACAAGCTGTCACAGGTTCTTGTTTTCTGATTGAGGCGCACGGTTGCAGCTTTTTGCTGGACTGCGGTATGGCGCAAGGTGGGCAAGAGGCCGATGCCCACAATGAAAATGCGTTCGCTTTTGATGTATCAAGCATCGACTTTGTGGTGCTGACCCACGCACACATTGACCACAGCGGGCTGTTGCCCAAGCTGGTGGCCCAAGGGTTCAAGGGGCCGATTTACACCACGCTGGCCACGCAAGACTTGCTGGAAGTGCTGCTCAAAGACAGCGCGCACATCCAAATCATGGATGCCGAGCGTGCCGCCAGACGCAAGCGAGAGGGTAAAAACACGAGCGTGATGTGCTGCCGCCGCTGTACTCGCTGGCGCATGTGGCGCGAACGCTGGAGTTGGTCAAAGCCAAGCCGTATGGCAAGAAGTTTGAAGTGCACCCCAGTGTCCAGGTGCGCTTTCAGGATGCGGGCCATATCTTGGGCTCAGCCATTGTGGAGTTGGGCTGCGCGACGCCCATGGTCGTACGCAGAAACTGGTCAGCAGTGGTGACTTGGGGCAGCCCGGGCGCGTGATTTTGCGCGACCCTACGCCAGTGCAAGAAGCCGATGTGCTGCTGATTGAGTCCACCTACGGCGACCGCCTGCACAAGGACAATGCCAGCACGCTCAATGAACTGGTGGACATCGTGACCCGCACGGTGCCGCACGGTAATGTGGTGATTCCCGCTTTTGCTGTGGGGCGCACGCAAGAGCTGCTCTATCACTTCATTGATTTGATGCAGCAAGGGCGCTTGCCGCCGGTGGAAATTTTTGTTGATTCCCCCATGGCCGTGGCGGCCACGGAAATCACCATGCACCACTTTGCCGTCTTTGATGAAGAGGCCAAGCAGCTCATGGGCACGGCACGCCAGTTGCCCGATGTGCAGCATGTGCACTTCATTCAGGATGTGGAGGAATCCATCAAGCTCAACCGTATCAAGAGTGGCGCCGTCATCATCTCTGCCAGCGGTATGTGCGATGCCGGTCGTGTGCTGCACCATTTGCGCAACAACATTGGCCGCCCAGAGTGCGCGGTGGTGATCTGTGGCTTCCAGTCCTATGGCTCGCTGGGGCGCAGGCTGGTGGACGGCGTCAAGCAGGTGCGCATGTTCGGTGAGCAAATTGATGTGCGTGCATCGGTGCATACACTGGGCGGTTTTTCTGCGCATGCCGACCAAAAGGCCTTGCTGGACTGGGCCGGTGCCTTCCAGCCTGCGCCGCGCCACACCTATGTGGTGCATGGCGAACCGCAGGCCGCGCAGGCCTTGGCCAAGGAGTTGCGCAGCCAGCATGGCCATACGGTCACGGTACCAACGCTGGGCGAGCGCTTTGTGCTGCAAGGGTTGTCTGCAAACGGCTCATAAAAAAAGAGCTGTTGGCGCTTATATATGCTTGAATTCAGATTGTTTTCTCTCTGAAAGTAAGTATTGATAAGCGCTGATAGCTCCTCTTTTTGTACAACTGTCTGCTGGTCCACGCAGCGCAGGCCAGGTAGCGGGTGCAGCCTTAGCTGGCTGAAACTGGCATCACCAGCCCTGTGATGCAGCTGGCGCAAGCGGGGCCGCCAAAACACATAGGCCGGGGCAATGTCTTCGGGTTGGGCCACGCGGCCTAACGCGGTGTCAGCGCCAAAGTTGGCGAAATCATCTTCGCTGCTGTTGCCCGGGGTCAGCGCAGTCCAGACCGGCCCGGGCGCCACGGCGTTGACGCGAATGCCGCGTTCGGCCACGTTCAGCGCCAGCGATTGGGTAAATGCATGCACCGCGCCTTTGCTGGCGGCGTAGTCCATGGAATAGGGGCAGCCGCTGATGCCGACCGCAGAGCCCGTGTTGATGATGCAGTCCCCGCGCTGCATATGCGGCAAGGCGGCGCGGGCCATGTGGATGTAGCCGTAAATATTGGTCTGGAACGTGGCCGCCAGATTGGCATCATCAAGCTGCTCCAGGCTTTCTGCCTGTACAAGGCATGCCGCGTTGTTGACCAAAATATTGAGCGTCCCAAATTTTTTGACCACCTTGCGCACCGCCTGTGTGCAGTAAGCT
>NZ_CADEPJ010000295.1 GCF_902829245.1 Comamonas jiangduensis
GGCCTGCGCCCCACGCCCGATCGTGTACGTGAAACGCTGTTCAACTGGCTGGGCCAAGACTTGGGGGGCTGGCGCTGTATCGATGCCTTTGCGGGCACGGGCGCTTTGGGCTTTGAAGCCGCATCACGTGGTGCGGCGCAGGTGCGCTTGGTGGAAAACGATGCAGGGCTGGCCCTGCAGCTGGAGCGTTTGGCGCAGCAGCTCAAGGCCGAAGGTGTGCAGGTGCAGCGCGGTGATGGCATTGCCGCGCTGACGCAGAGCGCACCGGGCCATTGGCATGCCATTTTTGTGGATCCGCCTTTTGGTGCCGAAGCGCTGTTTGTGCCTGCCATCAAGGCCGCAGCCCATGCGGTGGCCGACGATGGCTTGATCTATCTGGAAGCGCCCCAAGCGTGGACGGATGAGGCGTTGGCTGAATTTGGGCTGCAGCAGCACCGTTATTTGAAGGCGGGTGCAGTGCACGCACATTTGCTGAAAAAGATCGCTGTTTAAAACGCGGTGTCTTTAAATTTATAGCTGCTAGCGCTTGTCACATAAGCGCTAGCAGCTATTTTTATGCCTAAAACTTCCAAAGGCATAATGCCCGCCATCATTGAAAAAAGCATGGAGACCGCTATGGCCGAGCACGTGGTTGCCGTTTACCCCGGCACATTCGACCCGATCACTCTGGGGCATGAAGACATGATCCGCCGCGCCAGCGCCATGTTTGGCACGGTGGTGGTGGGCGTGGCCATGGCCCACCACAAGAAAACCATGTTCACCTTGGACGAGCGCATGGCATTGGCGCGGGCCGTGTTTGCCGATGTACCGAACGTGCGCGTGGAAAGCTTTGATGGCTTGGTGCGTGATTTTGTGCTGGCACAGGGCGCCACGGTGATGGTGCGTGGTTTGCGCTCAGGCACCGACTTTGATTACGAATTTCAGCTGGCGGGCATGAACAAACACTTGCTGCCTACGGCAGAGACCGTGTTCCTCACGCCCAGCGCGGAAACCATGTTCATCAGCAGCACCTTGGTGCGCGAAATTGCTACGCTGGGTGGCGACGAGGTGCGCAAGTTTGTATCGCCTACGGTGCTGCAAGCCCTGCTGGCAAAGCTTGCACGCTGAAGGGAAGGTCCTTGGAAGAGGGCTACCTGACTTCTCGTTCTGTCGCTAGCGCGTGGGCAGCAAGGCTGCTGCCTTACTGTCTGGCAGCGCACCGCATGCGGTGCTCCATGACCACTTCGTGAACAAACTGCAGCTTGGTGACTGCGCCAGGTGACGGCGCAAAGGGGTAGGCATCGCTGTGCCCCAGGCTGCGGTTGAGGCTGTTGAGCATCAGGGTGAGCGGCACACACTGTTGCAAGATGTGCTCAAACGGTGTGTGGATGGGGGTGAACGGATCTTCCAGCGGCGGCCAACTGGCCAAATGCCCCGGAAGACGTAACTGCACCCGGTAGCTGGCGGCAGTTTCTACCAAGTCCATGGTGTGCAGGTAATGGGCCCATGTCTCTGCCCAGTCCTCCCAGGGGTGGGTTGCCGCATAGGCGCTGATGTGCTGTTGCTGCCAGCCATCGGGGCCTGCGGGCCCACGTGCATAGTGGGCTTGCAAGGCTTGGTCATAGTCTTGGCGCTCGTCACCAAATAAAGCGCGAAAACGGGGCAACCATGCAGAGTCTTTGATCAGCACATCCCAAAAGAAATGACCAGACTCATGGCGCAAATGCCCAAGCAGCGTGCGGTAAGGCTCAAACATGGCCAATCGGCGCCGTGCCCGTTCGTCATCATCTGCTTCTGCCACGTTCAGGGTGATGGTGCCGCTGGCATGCCCCGTCATGACCGGTGTTTGCCCCAGCTGATCTTCCAAAAAATCAAACACAGGGGCCGGCAGACCTTGCAATGAGGTCAGTTGCAAACAGGACAGCGTATAAAAAAGATAACGTTTGGCGTTCTCGAGTTGGTTGGCGCGCAGCAGGTTCTGTGGATTTTCAAAATTGGGCAACCAGCGGGTCTGGCGGCAAGAGACGCAATAGGGCTGGCTGCCATCAGCATCCGTCGTGAAGTTACAGGCAGCACCTTGGCTGCTGCGGTTGTGGCACATGCGCAGCAAAGGCGTGGTTTGCTGCAATGCGGGCGATTGTGGCACCCACATGCCCGGTGTACTGCCTGATGGTGCCAGTGCTGCCATGCGCATCTGTTCTGGCACAAAAGCCAGAGAGCAGCCGCAATGCACACAGCTGGTGCTTTCAAAAAACACCAGATGTCCGCAATGGTCACAGTTAAAAGCGCGCATAGAGGTTGAGCTTAGCGAGGAATCCGGGAAATAAAAAATGCCGACCTCATTGAGGTCGGCAGTGTCTAGCGGGTACCGCCTTTTGTGCAAAGGCGGCGTTCACACGCTGGGGCTGGATTTAAGGGCGTACCACGATGCTGTTGCGCACGGATGCCGCGCCCTTCACACTGCGTGCCAGTGATTCTGCACGGTCTTTCTCGGCCTGGCTCTTGGCAAAGCCAGACAGCTGCACGGTGCCCTTCAACGTCTCTACGCTGATAGATGTGGCAGCCACGTTCTTGTCTTCGGCAAACTTGGCCTTGACCGCTGTGGTGATGCCTGCATCATCCACATAAGAGCCTACGGTTTGCTGGTTGCGGGCGACGGAGCAGCCTGTGGCACCAATGATGGTGGCACCGACCAAGGTTGCAAAAGCAATAGCACGGGTGGTTTTATTCATAGTTGCCTTTCTGCGTTGGAAGTAAGTGATGGAAGACGCCATGTGGCATCCGAGCACCCAGAGGGAAACGGAAGGGTTTAACGGCGGCGGCCCATGAGGAAAGCAGCGGCTACCGCCGCTCCTGCCGCTGCGGCCATCAGCATGGATTTGCAAGGCTGTTCCACGACATAGCGTGTGGTGCTTTCTGCGGCTTGCTGGAACTGGCGGCGTGCACGGTCAGAGCTTTCGGCGCAGAAATTGATACTTTTGTGGCAAAACTCTTGGGCGCGTGCTGTCAAGTCATCAATTGCGGGACTGAGTTCTTTTTCTACAGCGCGAATACCTTCTTGCGCCTGATCGAACGCATTGCGTGCAGCTTCACGGGTAGTGTGAATGGCTTCTTGGGCCGAGTTTTCAGTGTCTTGTACAAACTCTTTGGCACTGGCCTTGGCGGTGGCCGCTGCGTCTTTCACAGCCTCCTTGGTGGCATCCGCAGCTTCCGCAATTTTCTTCTTTGAGTCTTCGATATGGGTCATAACAACTTTCTCAGTACATATTCATAGGGATAGAGCGCGGTGCGCGTACAGCGCAGCGCAAAACACATGGTGGGGTCAGCCCTTTTTCTTCAGCAGACTCATGACGAACGTAACCACGGCCATGACCACGAAGATAAAGAACAAAATTTTGGCAATACCGACAGCCCCAGATGCAATGCCACCAAAACCAAAAACGGCAGCAATCAAAGCAATGATGAGAAATACAACGGCGTAATGCAGCATGGACTAGCCTCCTCAAGTGTTTGCAATGTGCAGCGCCGCATGTTGCGTACAGCGCTTTCACCAGTACCTTCACTGTAGTGAGATGCAGAACGCAGCTGTGCCAGTACTGCTTGCGCATGTGTGTCAGGTTGCTGCGCTGCGCTGGTGTGCGTGATGGCCTACGCTAGTGCCGGTGTGTTTCAAGGTGCATCGTTCCGCAAAAAAGCCACCCTGAGGTGGCTTGGTGGTGGGGCGTAGATGCCACTCAGGCTGTGGCCAGTGCCTCGGTGGTGCTGGCGCCGGTAGGGATGACCGCTGAAATAGTGGTCCCCTCGCCGATTGCAGAATTGATGGTCAGGCGCCCACCCGTGGCTTCAACGCGATGGCGCATGCCGGCGAGTCCGTGGGAGTTGGGCCGGATAGATGCCAGGTCAAAACCCTCACCGTTATCTTGAATTTGCACTGCGACATAGGTGGGGTAGTTGTGGACGCTGACTGCAATTTTGCTGGCTTTGGCGTATTTGCCAATATTGGTCAGCGACTCTTGCACCAAGCGGTAGATGGTCAATTCGGTCGCGTCTGGTAGTTCTACAGCTTCCAAATTCGCTTCGACTTCCACACCAATACGCTGAGAGAACTCGTTGGTCAAAATCTCTAAGGATGTAGAGAGGCCTAGATTGGCCAATGACGAAGGGCGCAGGTCTTCCACGATGCGGCGCTTGAGCGCAATCCCGCTGTTCAGCGTTTCCGTCAGGTGCTTGACGCGGTCGGCAACTTCGGGGTTGGACATTTCGATCTTGGACTTCAAGCGTGCGACATCAAGTTTTGCGGCAGTCAGCAGGGCGCCCAGTTCATCGTGCAACTCGCGTGCCAAATGCCCGCGTTCGTCTTCGCGGACTTGTTGCAAGTGATTGGCCAACTCTGTCAGGGTGGCAGTACGCTCGCGCACCAGTTGCTCCAAGCGTGTGCGCTCTTCCGACAGCAGGGCTTGCTCCCGCTTGTGCAAGCGCTCGACGATATTGTGCTGGCGCAGGTACAGGTAAAAAGCCAGCAGACCTATGAGGGTGATCGTGGCAACGCCCACACGCGCCCACACCAGGGAAGACTGCACTTCATCTTGATAGCGCTGGGCTTCTTGCACGACAGACTCTTCCAACTCACGCGAGAGGGTACGGATGCTGTTCATATCGCTGTTGCCCATGTCGGTGAACATGACAAACTTCAGCGCATCGGCATTGCCTTCGCGAAACAGCTTCAGGCTTAAATCCATTTCCGCAGTTTTTCTCTCAATGCTCTGGCCCAATGTCAGAAAAACGTCGGATTTGCTGGGTCGTTCTCGATGTTTTTACGAATGTTTTCTAAAGACCTGGAAATATCTTTGCTGGCTTCTTGATAAGGCTCCAAATACTTAGGGTCATTGGTCAGTAAATAGCCGCGCAAACCTGTCTCGGCATTAAGCATGTCTTTCATCAGCACACTAATCGAGGTGCGAATGTCGTATGCACGCGTCAGGTTTGTAAGTAATTCGCTTGTTTGTTTGTAGCCGTATTCGCTGACGCCAATCATGAGGCATGCCGCAAGGATTGCCAGCGGCAAACTAATGGCCATACGGCGTAACGTTGTCCAATTCACAGTGATTCCTCCAACTGACGTTCAGTTTGGGGCAGATGGTGGACATAATCAAGTTGCTTTGAGACAGGGTTAGCGCTGTGTGCTGCAAGCATTTGTATTGCGAAACTTAGAACGTATAGGGATGTGTCCCTGAAAACAGGAAAGAGGCTTCGATGATCAAAGTAGGTATCGTGGATGACCATGCGATTGTGCGCTCGGGACTGCGCCAGTATTTGTCTGAGCACGTGGACTTGCGCGTTGCAGGGGAGGCAAGCAATGGGCGTGAAGCGATTGATCTGGTGCGTCAGCAAGACATTGATGTGTTGGTGATGGACTTGTCCATGCCAGGGCAAAGTGGCTTGGATGCGTTGGCGATGCTGCGCGCTAAGGCGCCAGACATGGGCATTTTGATTTTGAGTGGCTACCCTGAAGAGCACTATGCGATCAATCTGATTCGCCAAGGCGCAAGTGGTTACCTGAATAAAGAGTGCGAGCCCAAGGAGATTGCTGAGGCCATTCGCACGATTGCCTTGGGTCGTCGCTATCTGACGCCTACAGTGGCCGATTTGCTGGCCCAGCAGCTCAATCGCAAAGATGACGCGCCGCCACATGAGCAGCTTTCTGAACGTGAATTTCAGGTGTTTCTGAAGCTGGCCAAGGGTGAAAC
>NZ_CADEPJ010000296.1 GCF_902829245.1 Comamonas jiangduensis
CCCCCCCCCGCCTGCTGCAGCGCCTGTGCAATGTCATCGCGCTGCACACCCGTACGGCCTAGCGCCACATTCAACTCCACACTGCCTGCAAATACGTGGGATTGCTGCCCCATCCATGCCATACGCGCACGCAACTGCGGCCAGAGCGCAGCATCCACTGGCAGCCCATCCACCAGCAACTGCCCTGAAGGCACAGGCAACAGCCCCGCCAGCTGCGCCAGCAGCACAGATTTACCAGCACCACTGGGCGCCCAGATTGCCACATGCTCGCCCGCGGCAATCTGCATGTTCACCGCAGGCAGCAGGGGGGCGCCCGCATCCACCTGCACCTGCAGGTTGCATGCCTGCAGCGCCAGTGCGCCAGGATTGGTCTTCACCGGTGCAGTAGCCAGCGCCGCAGGCAGCGGCACACGCCCCTGCGCCTGCGCCAAAGTCTGCAGTGCCTGCTGTGCAGCCTGCCCCGCAGCACGGTCATGCCATACGGCCGACAACTCGCGCAAAGGGTCAAAAAAACTCGGTGCCAGCATCAGCACCCACATGGCCTGACCGATGCTGAGTTTTTCGCCCCAGGCACCAAATGGCAGATTGCCCAGCAGATGAAAGCCGATGTACATGGCCACCATGGCCACGCCCAGTGCAGAGAACAGCTCCAGTATCGCCGACGATAAAAAGGCAATCCGCAGCACCCGCATGGTGCGTTCACGCAAAGACTCGGCATGCACCTGCAAACGCTGCGCCATGTGGGAAACCGCATGCAAAGCCCGTAAGGTTGGCAGACCGCGCAGGCGATCCAGCAAAAACGCATTCATCTGCCCCAGCTCCACCATCTGCGCATCGCTGGCGGCTTTGGCACGCCAGCCCACAATCGCCATGAACAGGGGAATCAGCGGTGCAGCACACAGCAAAATCAGCGCTGCCAGCCACGACTGGCTGGCCACGGCAATCACAATCAGGGGAGCGACCAGCATCACGCGCCACATGGCGGGCTGGTAGCGCGACAGCCAAGGCACGATGGCTTCGGCCTGCTCTGCCAGCGCACTGGCCACCCAGCCCGACGCTGCGCGCTGACGATCCAGCGGAGAGGTTTGCACCACGGCCTGCATCACATGCTGCCGCAACTGGCTGACCTGGCGACGCGCATGCACATAGGTCACGCGGATTCCGCGGCTTTCACACCACGCACGGGCCACACCCAGCGCGGCCAGCGCCAGCACCTGCACACCCAGATACTGCAGCGCCTGATCTTGCGCAAAGCATTGAACCGCCCAGGCAATCACTGCGGCTTGAGGCAGCCACAGCAGCGACGCCAATACCAGCCATACGCTGCCAGGTTGAACTCTGCGCGGCAGCTGCTGTGGCGAGACAACACGTGCAGCTGAAGATGTGTCAAACCTATGCATTCTTATTAATTAGGAAAATACCGTGAGCTTTGCCTACGGACGATGCTGATGCGAGATACATGTAATCAGGCACTAGGTGCCAATCAGGATGATTGGCGCCATCGGCATCCCTGATGCGGTAGTTGTTTCCCATGCATGTTTCAGATGCTCCCAAGTAGGCATCGGGTATCCATGATGAGGAATCATCCACATTAAGTACATGAAAAACGATACTGAGAGCCCACCAGCACCTAATGCTGCTAGCCAATAGCTTGGGTGGTAGTTACTGAAAACAGTGGGAGCTTTGCTCATATTTTTCCTTTGTGTATGTTTTCTTCAGTTTGCTGTTTTGTCATAGTGCTCTCAAGGCTTCGGGCACTTACCAAGCCAGCTAGAGCATCGACCAAAAAAGTTCTTTGCCCACGTTGAACCAACTCAGAGCTTTTGAGCAAAGTTGTTGTCCCACAGAAAGACTTACAGATGACGCCAGTCCTAGCATCACCTTGACCGCGAAAAGTTAGCGTCATCACAAAAGCATCAGTTCAACTCATAACGTCTACCCTAGTACGCTCATCACCTCTATGTGTTAGTTTTTCTCTCAATGATTGATAGGAAAACTGTTTACACATAATGATTATTTATATATTATGTAAAAATATTTTTCACGGAGGTAAGTGTAGTGTCCAAAACTAACCCAAAGAGGCTGGACTTGCTCTAGCGCGTCGCCAATTTTGCAGCTGGGCGCTGCTGGCCTTGTGACAACCGCGGCACTACCTCAGGCAATTGCTGCACCTAGCAAGGTTAAAAGCAGCGCAAAATTGTTATCGCAGGAGCAGGAGCTGCTGGCTTGAGCCTAGCATCACGCCTAGCGCAGCAATTAGACGGAGTGCAAATAACAATAATTGACAATCGTACGCAGCACTATTACCAACCAGGCTTTACGTTGATTGGTGCAGGAATTAAGACTGCTGACTATGTCGTGAGTCAAACTGCTAGCTACATACCGGCTGGTGTTAAGTGGGTTCAGGAAAAAGTACAAGAAATTGATCCTGAATCAAACAAGGTTGTTACGGGGTCGGGTCAAGTAGTGCCCTACGACTTTTTGTTTGTTGCCACAGGACTAGAGCTCGATTACGAGCAAATTCAGGGCATGGATGCAAGTTTGATCGGCAAGCATGGAATCGGGAGCATCTATAACGGTCCGGAAGCAGCAAGCGCAACTTGGCAGCTACTGTCTGGCTTCTCCGAATCCGGAGGTCGTGGTGTTTTACCCGCCCTAACACAGAGATGAAGTGCTCTGGAGCTCCGCTGAAGTACACATTTATTAGCGAAGACCGCGTGGTTCGTGCGGGCACTCGAAGCAAGACTGAAATCGAATATTTCTCAAACAACGGGGTGCTATTTAGTGTGCCAATTGTCTCTGAGAAAGCTCGGATGCTCTTTCAACAAAGAGACATAAAAACCCATTACAACCGCATCCTGACAGCAATTGATCCAGGAAAGCGGGTCGCTACTTTCACGACTCCAGACGGACTGGAAGAGCAAAACTGGGACTTTATTCATGTGGTACCACCCATGAAAGCACCCGAATCTGTTCGAAATAGTCCATTGCCGTGGCAGTCTGGCCCATGGGCAAAAGAAGGTTGGATGGAGGTAGACAAAGGAACGCTTAGACACTTGCGCTATCCGAATGTTTTTGGGGTTGGTGATATTGCAGGAGTACCCAAAGGAAAAACTGCAGCCAGTGTCAAATGGCAAGCACCAGTTGCAATTGATCATATGGTTGCAGATATCACGGGCAAACCTTCGGATGCTGTTTACAACGGCTATACATCGTGCCCAATGATTACCAAACTTGGGCAAGCAATGCTGATTGAGTTCGATTATCAGAACAATCTGACTCCGTCTTTCCCTGGAGTGATTGCACCATTGGAAGAACTCTGGATTAGCTGGGTTATGAAGACAATGGGATTAAAGCCCACTTACATCAGCATGCTTCGCGGTAAAGCTTAATAGGAGTAGAGTATGAAAGAGTTAGATCTGATGACATTAGTATCAGTTTTGCAAGAAATGATGGGGCCACTTTTGTGGATTCTTATTTCTGTCATAGTTTTAGGGACTGTAGCCTTTTTTACTCTTCTTCTGAAAGAACATGGCTTGATTCATAAGCGTCTAGTCACTGCCCAAGTATTGAGTCCTTTAGGTGGTGCAATAGCTTTAGTTATTATGGCCAAAGTTTCTTCTTCAGGATTTACCGATGCAGGTGGCCCTGCCGATTGGTTTTGATTGCAGCAGTTTTTGGAACTGGTCTTATTGGATCAATGGTTTTGCTCTACACCGTAATTGGGTGGCTAGGTAAGATTTCAAAAACTAAACCACAGACTGTAAAAATATAAATTGAAATGTATTTCAGGTTATATAAATCTGGAAAAACAAGTTTTTTTACTTTTCCTCATTTGCATTCAAGCAAGATTTCAAGCCTGATACTATTAATTATCTTAAAGGAGAAAAAATGGAACAGAACAATCAAAGCTCAAACGGCCAATGCCCAGTAATGCATGGAGGTGTAAATTTAATTTAGGTTTAATCAATTTGAGTTGAGCAAAGCTGGGGTATCGTAACTTCTGGACCGTTGCATCAGACTAGCTCACTGTAAGAACTCAAAAAGGCTCTTTGGATTTGCAATACATGTCCTAGGAGCTTTTTTCTTGGCAAAACTGCTCATACAACACGTGCATCACAGCCATCGCGGATTCGCTATCAATACGGTAGTAAACGTGTTTACCCTCTTTGCGAGTAGCCACCACACCTTCTTCACGCAGGACTGTCAACTGCTGTGACAGTGTCGGCTGCATCACACCCACAAGAGTTTCAAGCTCGCCCACACATCTTTCACCTTTGCTTAACTCGCACAGTAGCAGCAGGCGATCAGGGTTAGACAACACCTTCATCAAACGGCAAGCACGGCCTGCCGCACTGCGCATCTGAACGAAATCAACTGGAAGTTCTTGGACTTGCTGCATCAAAAGCCTCGCTTACGCATGACCATCAACTTTATATGAATTGATATATTATAAATAAATACATTGTTGCAATATAAGCTGTTAAGGACTTCGCCATGCAAGCACAAGTTAAAGGCTTTTTTGATCCCGTTACTTGGACAGTGTCCTACGTTGTGTTTGATGCACCAGGCGGGCACTGTGCCTTGGTGGACTCAGTGCTTGACTACGACCCTAAGTCCGGTCGCACCTGCACCACCTCGGCTGATCAGCTCATCGCCTTCGTGCGCGAGCAGCGCCTAGCAGTGGACTGGATTTTGGAAACCCATGCCCACGCCGATCACCTCTCGGCAGCCCCCTACTTACGCAAGCATTTGGGCGGAAAGATCGCTATTGGGGGCAACATCACACAGGTGCAGAACGTTTTCAAAGGCATCTTCCATCTGGAGCCAGAGTTCTCTACTGACGGCTGCCAGTTCGACCATCTCTTTTTGGACGGTGAGCAGTTTGCCATCGGCCAGCTTCAAGCCCAAGCCCTCGCGGTGCCTGGACATTCCCCGGCATGCATGGCCTACCAAGTTGGTGACGCGGTCTTTGTCGGCGATACGCTTTTCATGCCTGATGTGGGTACGGCACGCTGCGACTTCCCCGGAGGCAATGCACACATACTTTACCAGTCGATTCGCAAACTACTGAGCCTGCCTCAGTCCACTAGGCTGTTTATGTGCCATGACTACCCGCCCGAAGGTCGAGATGTCCAATGGGAGTGCACGGTCGCAGACCAGCGCATGCGCAACATCCATGTCCATGATGGGGTGAGTGAAGAGGAATTCGTGGCGATGCGCACCCAGCGTGATGCAACGCTCGCAATGCCGGTACTTATCCTGCCTTCTGTGCAAGTCAATATCCGTGCGGGGGAGTTGCCTCCACCTGAGGCGAATGGCGTCAGGTACCTCAAAATTCCACTGAACACGCTGTGAGATTTCTTTTCAGTCAATCCATTCATTTCAAAGAGTTTCCATGAGCAACGGCCCCATCACTGTGACTTTGAACCAGCAGCGTGACTACCAGTTCCAAATCAACTTTGGCGCTCCTGTGCCCAGCCTGCTGGGCGATGAGCCCCCGCCGCTGGGCCAGTCCGCAGGCCCCTCGCCCATGCATTTATTGTGTGCGGCCGTGGGTAACTGCTTGAGCGACTCGCTGCTGTTTGCGCTGCGCAAGTTCAAGCAAAACCCAGACCCTCTGCGCTGCACAGTCACTGCTGATGTGGGGCGTAATGCTGAAAACCGCATGCGCGTGTTGGGCATGCAGGCCACGCTGCAGTTGGGAGT
>NZ_CADEPJ010000297.1 GCF_902829245.1 Comamonas jiangduensis
AAAAAAAGACAGGACACATAGAGCATTGCAGTTTTTTATCTTCACCACGCTCTATCTCGCCCACAACGCCGTGTGATCGTTATGTATAAGAAATCTGGGGAATACCTGCCGCCCTCGGTGCGGCGCCTCCAAGGCATCATCCGGCACGCGGCCCTGTCTGCTGCCTTGCTGGCGGCGCCGGTGCTGGCCCAAAGCCAGAACACGGTCGAGCGCTGGCGCCTGGTGGTCAGCCCCGTGCCCGAGGCGCGCACCTTGCACACCGCCATTCAGCAACAGCTGCAGCAAAGCCTGCACCAGCCTGTTGACATGTACTTTGACAATGCGCAGCCACCCCAGCCGCTGCAGGGCGTTGCCTCCCAGCCCTTGATCGTGCTGCTGAGTGAATTCAACAGCTTTGCCGTCGGCAAGGCGCCCAACAGCCTGCAACACCTCGACAACCTCACCCCGCTGCAGGTGTTTTTTGAGATGCCCTGGTGCCTGTATGTGCAAGACAACTCGCCGTTGCTGCAGCAATCGAACGTAAAAGACTGGATGACCCAGCAACGCCTGCAACGCCCCGTGCGCATTGGCATCAGCGCACGCGGCGGCAATCCATGTTCTGGCTGTACGTGCTCTCGCAGGCCACGCACAGCAACGGGCAAAGCCCGCACAACATCGTGCCGTGGAATACCGCGGGGCGCACAACCAAGAGCAGGTTTGGCGCAATGACGCAGACATGGCCCTGGCGCCTGCTGGCAATCCACCACACTGGGCCAGCAAGTGCGGTTGCTGGCCACCGCGCAGCCCCCACCCGCAGCGACCAGCCTCCGCCCAGACCTTCACCGACCTGAGGCTGCCGCCTCTGGCTCCGAGCTGGTTTGCCGCCTTTGTGCCCAAAAGCACGGCACCTGCCATCCAGGCCCAAGCCATTGCGGCGCTGGAAAAAGCCGCCACCGCCCCCGCAGTGCTGCAGGCCATTGAAGCTGCGCACCACCAGCCTTTGCGCTGGAGCCATGCGCAATCGCGCAAGTACATTGAAAACTACATCACCACCTGGCAATCCGTCATGCAGCTGCTGCAATGGAATGCGGCAGACGCCGCCATCACCCCCGTGGCGGCGCGCTACGCCCAGGCGCACTAACTCCACGCACACCTGCATCGCCAATCCCGCCCACTGGCACATGCCCGCTGCGTGTAAATTTCTATTTTGATAGCTACTAGCGCTTACCAGATAAGCGCTAGTGCCATTTTTTCTAATTTTTTAGGGCTGTGCACACCCGTGGTGGGCCCACCTACACCGGGACGTTGCCCATAGCCAGCGCACGCGCGCTTTCCTACCATGGCGGCTTGGGCACCACCGCCCCCCCCAACGCACCCGTCTTGCCAGCACCTTGCACACAGGCGGGGCGCTGCACCCCTTTGCCAGACCTTCTCGCATGCAGATACTCACCCCATCCCAGACCGAACACCCCCTGCCGTTGCCCGCCTTGCTGACTGCGCTGGAGCAATGGTTCATCGAAGGCTGCGAAGTGCCGCTGCGCCATAACCACGCCATCACCAGCCCCAACGCGGATGACAGCGGCATCTTGCTCATCATGCCGGCGTGGCGCCCCAGCCAGTATCTGGGCGTCAAAACCGTCTCCATCTTCCCCGGCAACCACCAGCGCGGCCTGCCCGGGCTGCACTCGGTTTACATCCTCTACAACGCCGCCACCGGCCAGCCCTTGGCCGTACTGGATGGCGACGCCATCACCTCACGCCGCACGGCCGCCGCATCGGCGCTGGCGGCGCGCTGGCTCAGCCGGCCCGACGCGCAAAAGCTGCTGGTGGTGGGCACCGGCCGCGTGGCCAGCCTGCTGCCCGAGGCCTACCGCTGCGTGCGCGACATTCAAAGCATCGAAGTGTGGAACCGCAACCCCACCAGCGCCCACGCCCTGGTCGAGCGCCTGCGCGCCCAAGGCATGAACGCCCAGCAAGCGCCCGAGCTGGAGGCCGCAGTGCGCCGTGCCGACATCGTCAGCTGCGCCACCCTCTCCACCGCACTGCTCATTCGGGCGCATGGCTGCAGCCCGGCACCCACCTAGATTTGATTGGCAGCTTCACCCCGCCATGCGCGAAAGCGACGGCGAATGCCTGCGCGCGCCACCGTGTTCACCGACACCACCGAGGCCCTGATGAAAGCGGGCGACCTGCTGGGTGCCATCGAAGAAGCGCCTGGGCCAAAGACCAACTGGCCGCCACCTTGGAGCAACTGTGCCGCAGCCAGCACCCGGCGCCGCAGCGCCGAGGAAATCACCTCTTCAAATCCGTGGGCAACGCGCTGGAAGACTTGGCCGCTGCTTCGCTGGCGTATGACGGCTGGCTGAACCACCCCCACCATGCATAGCTGCTTACGCAGTTGCCATCTGCCATCTGCCTTCGCTGCCATTTTTAGGCTTGGAGTGATTGCGCTTGCAACCCGCTGCGGCGCTTAGCTTGACGCTGCGTGCGGGCGGGTATGGGGTGGGTCTCAGCTTATGGATAGCGTTCGATTGTTTTGCTCTCTAGCGCTTATGGCGTAAGTGCTGGCAGCTATGAATTTTTCTTATCGCTCCAGCCCGTTGTACGCTCTCTTTCCCCATCCGCCTTATCGCGCCGGGGCGACTTCGTTTGCTTGCTTTTCCCAAGCAAATGAAGCCAAAGAAGCAGAGCGCTCTGCCAGCGCCCCTGCGCTGCGCTTGTGGCAACCTGCAGCACTCGGCCTTGGCACCGGGCGGCAGCACTCACTGCGCGCTTTGCACGCGCTTCGCGCCAACAACTGCCGCCAGCCAGCAGCACTGGCCTGCAACGCCCTGTGCGCCTTCGCGCAGCTAGACGGTGGCGGTGGAAATACGCGCCGTCACCCGCACCGGGGTGGTATTCGCAGCCATAGGTTGCACTGATTCACATTGTTTTAATAGCTGCCAGCGCTTGCTGCGTCAGCGCTAGAGGCCAATTTCATACACAAGCATTTGCACAGGTGCTGATTTCGCCTGCCAATGCAAGCATGGCGTGCCACTTTCCCTTTAAAAACAACGCCCTGCTTTGCAAGCGCCGTTTGTCTTTCTAGACTGCCTTGTCAGAAAAATCCTGCAAAGCACTATGGCAAAGTTTCTCAACACCTCCGCCACCAATTACTTCCTGGAAGAACTCATCAAAGGCGCCAAGGACAGGCTGGTGCTGATCAGCCCTTCCTCAAGCTCAATGACCGCATGAAAGAGTTGCTGGAGGAAAAGAACCGCCTGAAGATCGACGTGCGCATCGTCTATGGCAAAGCGAGTTGCAGCCCCAAGAGATTGAATGGCTGAAAGCACAAAGCTATATCCGCACCAGCTTTTGCAAAAACCTGCATGCCAAGTGCTACCTGAACGAGTCCGACGCCATCGTCACCAGCCTGAACCTGTACGAGTTCAGCCAGATCAACAACAACGAAATGGGCATCCTCATCCGCCGCGAGGACGATGCCGAACTCTACAAAGACACCTACGAAGAAGCGCAACGCATCATCCGCATCAGCGATGAAGTTCGCATCAGCATGGAACGCGTGAGCACCACGGACGACGGACCAGCCGCCAGACTGCGCCGACGCCACCGACGACGAGGCCCGCCCCAACGGCAACGGCCCACAAAAACTCTCCACCTCCCGCATCGCCCAAAAGCACGGCATGAAAACCGGCGAATGGCTGGCCAAGGCGGCGGCGGTGCAATTGCTGACCGCAGACAACGGACGCCATTACCTCACACCGGCCGCCAAACAGGCGGGGGTTGAGTTTGTGGCGAAGTCAAAGTTTGGGCCTTATTTTTTGTGGCCTGAGGATTTTAATTTTTAAAAATTAAATATGAATTACATAATCAAATAGCATTACAAAAATGCAGGAACAGCTCTATTTTGCAAAGAAAAAACTAAGACAATCAAGAAAAATAACTTTAAATATTCCTTCAGGATTTTCATTTAATAGAGGTGACAGCAAAAACTTCAACCCCGTCATAAATTTTTTCAAATGGGATATAAAAGATTGTCCGGTAGAAATTGATTTCACAGGGTGTTCAAGTGCAAATTATCAAGCTCTTTCATTGATAATACCTTACTGCTGGCACCTAAAACAAAACAGATGCACAATTAGTTTTAAATTAGATAATAAAGGCGATCAAAGCTCCAGTCAAATGTGGAGATTAATGGGCAGCCTTGGCTTATTTAGCGTTTCGACTGATCACACAATAAATTTCAAAGGCTATAGCAAAGAAAAACCATTATTCGCCATAAGAAATAGCACTGACTTCAAAGAAGCATTAGATGCAGCCAATGAATTTTCCGAGAAGTTCGGCATTGAATATCAAAAAACATTGCGCTATGTCCTAGCCGAACTTCTCTACAATGCTCTAGAACATGGAAAAAAAGATTTTCATTACCGAGGCAGAAGACTTTTAACACCTGCAATACTTCAATACTCTTGGTACGAAAGAGCAAATGAAATTTGCATCATAGTTGCAGATATTGGAGTGGGAATTCATTCCCACCTCGCACAAGCCTACCCTGGGATATCCTCAAACGAAGAAGCTTTGCGCTTAGCGATTCAACCAGAGATTTCTGGAACTTTTGGGAGACACGACCCATACACGAACAGAAATAATGCAGGCATGGGGCTTTTTCTTTCTTCCAATATTATTAGAAAATTAAGAGCAGATATGCACATCGTTTCAGGGGATACAGTTCTGCATATCTCACCCAACGACCTCACTTCACGTCAGCTTGAAAACAAATGGCATGGAACTTTTGTACTAATAACTATGAAACTAGATCAAGGCAATATATTTGCCTTGGATCAGCTAATGCAAGAGCTAAGAGAAAAAGCTGAAAGCGAAGTTAAAAGCAGAATAAGTCAACAAAAAGATCAACGCCATTATCTAGAAATATTCAACTACTTCGGAAGAAATGCTGATGACAAACAAGCAGCAATTTCTTATAGAGATAAATATCTTCTAAAAGCAATCGAAGAAGGTAAGGTATTAGTATTGGATTTTGGCAATGTAGATTCTTCACCGCATAGCTTCTTAAATGCATTACTTGCAAGCCCTATCAGGCGTCTTGGCATGCAGGCATACAAAAAAATAAAAATCACCAGGGCCACACCTGAAATCAGAGAAACCCTTGATTATGTTTTAGATGACAACACATCACCCGAAGGTGTTAATCAAGCGAAATATGATGACTAGTCATATAGTTCTCCACCCCTTCTACCTGCGCCTGCGACGCACAGCCTGCGGGGTGGCGTGTGTGCCGTAGGACACACGCTTCGTGATCTGACTCGCCGCAGTTGTTTAAGCGGAACGGCCAAGCCGTGCAGCGAGTTCTGCGGCGCACCCCGCAGGCGAGCACCGCAGGTTGCCCGCTTGGGTTTGGCAGCGCCAAACCCAAAGGGACGCAGGTAGCAGGGTCGCCTTTTCTTTGCTGACTTTCTTTTGGCGAAGCAAAAGAAAGTCAGTCGCCGCCGCGCGATAAGCGGCCTCTACCAACAACCCCACAACAGACACAAAAACAAGAAGCACCAAACAAAAAAGGCTGCTAACCCCAACCAACGGGTTAACAGCCTTTTCAGCCTCCAGCGCTTACCCAGCAAGCGCCACCAGCTAGCAAAAAATCAAAGCATCACTCCACGCGGAAGATGCCATTGGGCTTGAACGTCCACCCCGTGGTCTTGCCCTTGGAAGCCCGCTTGCCCAAAGCCGCATTCAAGGAACGAATCTCCAACGATTCCTCCTTGGCCTTGCCGCCACGGCCAGTACCAGTC
>NZ_CADEPJ010000298.1 GCF_902829245.1 Comamonas jiangduensis
CCCCCCCCGTGAACTGGATGCTGCCTTGCCCGATGTGATCTTGCTGGACTGGATGTTGCCTGGGGGCTCCAGCGGTTTGAATCTGGCGCGCAAATGGCGGGCTGACCCACGCACCAAGCAAGTTCCCATTTTGATGCTGACGGCGCGTGGCGATGAGCCCGACAAAATTGCGGGGCTGGACGCGGGTGCGGACGACTACATCACCAAACCCTTCTCCACCCAAGAGCTGCTGGCTCGAATTCGCGCAGTATTGCGCCGGCGCACGCCAGAGCAGGCGGGCGAGCGCGTGCAGGTGGGTGCTTTGGTGCTCGATAGCGACACGCACCGCGTGACCTTTCAGGATCAGTTGCTCAAGCTGGGGCCTACCGAGTTCAAACTGCTCAGTCACCTGATGCACAACCCCGAGCGCGTGCACAGCCGTGCGCAGTTGCTGGACAAGGTGTGGGGCGATCACGTCTATATTGAAGAGCGCACCGTTGACGTGCACATCAAACGCTTGCGCGAAGCGCTGGGTGAGGCCGGCGCTTTGGTGGAAACCGTGCGTGGCGCAGGCTATCGTTTGTCGACCAACGCTTAAGGATGAGTGATGGTGGCTTGGCGCTGGATGGAGTTGTTGCTTTTGCAGGCCGTGCTGGGTGGCGCTGCTGCTTGGCTGTGGGGTGTGTGGGCGGCTTTTGCGGGCATGGCGGTGGCTGCTTGGCTGTGGATGGCCTGGGGTAACTGGCCGGGGCGCCGCTTGCGGCCGTGGCTGATGCAAGGGGAGCTGACGGCGGCCTCGCCGCTGCAAGGTATCTGGGGGATGCTGGCCACTTATGTGCGACGTGCCGTGCGTTCGCGTGAGCAGGCCGTGGTGGCCGCAGAGCAGCGGGTCCAAGATATTTTGGCGGCGTTGCAGGCCAGCCCCAATGGCCTGGTGCTGCTGGATGCGCAGGGCCACATTGAGTGGTGCAACCGCATGGCGGAGCGCCACTTCGGTTTTGATGCACAGCGCGATATCCAGCAAACCATTGGCAATTTGGTGCGCGACCCGGCTTTTAGCAGCTATTGGTCCAGCCAAGACTTTACGCACCCGGTGCTGATGGTGGGGCGCGACAGCACACCATCACGGCCGGTGATGTTGTCGGTGCATATCTATCCGTACGGCGATGGCCGCCACTTGCTCTTGGCGCGCGACATTACGGCACTGGAGCAGGCAGAAGCCATGCGCCGTGACTTTGTGGCCAACGTCTCGCATGAAATTCGCACACCGCTGACCGTGTTGGTGGGGTTTGTTGAGACGCTGCAAACCTTGGAGTTGTCGCCCCAAGAGCACAAACACTATCTGGCATTGATGGCCCAGCAAGCAAGCCGCATGCAGAACTTGGTGCAGGATCTGCTCACGCTGTCACGCTTGGAAGGCAGCCCGCTGCCCGGTTTGAGTGACTGGTTTCCCGTGTCGGCCATGCTGCGCCAGTGTGCGATAGAGGCACAGGCGCTGTCCAAGTTGCTGACCAAGGGCGCTGGTGCGGTGCACGCCATCACATTTCCGGCGGCCGATGCACCGGGCATGGATTGGGAAATTGCAGGCACGCAGGCCGAGTTGATCAGTGCTTTTTCCAACCTGATCAGCAATGCACTGCGCTACACGCCAGCAGGCGGGAGTGTGCAGGTGCGCTGGGAGGTGCAGCCCGATGGCAGCGCATGTTTCTCGGTCAAAGACTCGGGGCCAGGCATTGACCCCGCGCACATTGGCCGGTTGACGGAGCGTTTTTACCGGGTGGACCGCAGCCGCTCCAGAGATACGGGCGGAACTGGGCTGGGACTGGCGATTGTGAAGCACTCCTTGCAGCGTCACGATGCCAAGCTGGAAATTCACAGCCAGCTGGGCGCGGGTGCCACGTTCAGTGCACTGTTTCCAGCCAATCGCCTGCGCAGTGCGCGCCATGCGCAACCAGTGGTTGATGTGTAGCTCAAGTAGGCAGTCTGATCGCAGCAGCGAGGCTGCTACAGACCCAAGAAAAAAGGTGGCCTCCAGCCTAATGCCGGTCAGTTAAGAACTGACTGGCATTTTTTGTTGCGAATTTGCTGGGGTTTCGCTGGACCGCTCTGGGGTATGAACGCGCCAAGCGCCGCTCGGGAATCACGAACCAATGGGCTGGATCAAAGAGCAGCGCTAAATGCCTGGGCAGCGTAGCGGCTGACGCCAGGGGCAAAGCGCAGCACATTGATGATGGCCATGGCGCCCGCATCAAAGCCCATGCGCGAAGGTGCGGGCCAGCGTTGGCGATAGCGCGGTGTGCAACCCAACGCATGCAAGTAAAAAGGGGACGGTTGAATACGTCCCCTTTTTACTTGCATGCTTGCGACTGGCTGAACTGACTGGCATTAGGCCTCCAGCCACCTTTTTTATTTGTGTGCCAGCAGCACTTTGCGTAGCAAGAAAACAAAAAGAATAGCTACTAGCGCAAGTGCAATAGCACTTCCAATCCAAAAAGGTGTTGGATTCGTTGACCAGTAAGCGCTGGTAGCTTCATTTTTATAAGCAAGCCAATAGCCGCCGCCCAAGCCGCCGCCCCATAGCAAGCTGCAATACACCACCAGCGGCGCGACCGTGACGCGCCAGCAGCGCAGCAAGAAAATGCATACGCACTGGATGCTGTCCGCAGCGTGGTACAGCGCCACCCACAGCAGCAATGCAGAGGTGAGGGCGATCACGCCGGGGTCGGCGGTGTAGACATGGGGTATGGCATGGCGCGCAACCAGCAAGCTGCCGCTGAGCACTAAGCCGCTGACGAGCGCAATTTTGACGCCCAACCATGCCAGCGCTTGCGCCTGTGCCTCGTTGCCTGCACCGCGCCACCAACTCACGCGCGCGCTGATGGCAATCCCCAGTGACAGCGGCACCATGTAGCACACGGCAGCCAAATTGGCCGCAATTTGATGGCTGGCTGCAGCCAGTGCCCCTTGGCGGGCAACAAACAAAGCCACCAGGGTGAAGGAAGTGACTTCAACCAAGATAGACAGCCCCGCAGGCACGCCCAAGCGTAAAAAAGCACCCAAACGGCGCCAATCAGGGGCTTCCATGCGTTGCCAAAGCTGCAGCGGAGCGTAGAGCTTTTGGCAGCGCATCAAAATCACCGCCAAGATGGCAATCGCGTAATCCACCAGCAAAGTGGCCCAGGCACAGCCGGCAGCGCCTTGGGCTTCAATGCCCCAGCCACCAAAAGTGAACCAGATCGACAGCGGCACTTTCAGCACTAGGGCGCCGACTTGCAACCACGTCACCAGTTGGGGGTGCCCCAGTGCCTGGTTGAGTGTGGTGTATAGAGGCGGAAAAACATGGCCGATGGCAACGCCCAGCCCACAATCATCAAGTAGGCGCGCACATCGGCTTGCATGCTTTCAGGCACTTCGGTCCAGGCCAGCAGGGTGTCAGGAAAGACCAGCACCAGCATGCCCAAGGCCGTAAAACCGAAGGCGAGGTAGAGCGACTGGCGGAAAGAGGCGCCAATCGCTGTGGTCTCCCCC
>NZ_CADEPJ010000299.1 GCF_902829245.1 Comamonas jiangduensis
TTGGCGGTCACGGCCTTGCTGGTGCCGGGCCACACCCCCGCCGACATGGCCTATCTGGTGGGCCGCGATGTGTTTGTGGGCGACACCTTGTTCATGCCCGATGTGGGCACCGCCCGCGCAGACTTCCCCGGCGGGGATGCCGCAGTGCTGTACCGCTCCATCCAGCGCATTCTGCGCCTGCCTGCAGACACCCGCATCCACGTCTGCCACGACTACCCGCTAGCCACACGCGCAGCCGCATGGGTCAGCACCGTGGCCGAGCAAAAAGCGCACAACATCCACGTGCGCGACGGCATCAGCGAAGCGGAGTTTGTGGCCATGCGCAACTGCCGCGATGCCACTTTGGCCATGCCCACGCTGATCTTGCCTTCCGTGCAGGTCAACTTGCGGGCAGGCCGCATGCCCCCCGCGCAAACCGATGGCCGCACCTACATCCAAGTGCCGGTCAACGCCTTCCTCCAAGATGCCAGCCAAGCGCCAGACGGCATTTGGCAGCCCGCCCAATCCCAGTAATACCGTTCACTCGCAAACCGCAAGGAGATCACCATGAGCTCGTTTGACCACCAGACACTGACCCGCGACATCAACCATGCCCTGCGCCCCTTCCGCCAGTCGCAAAGCGCCGCGATGCAAGGCTTTGCGCAACTGGCCCAGGCATCCATGGCCGAAGGCGCCATCAGCGCGAAAAACAAGGAACTGATTGCGTTGGCCATTGGCGTGACGCAGCGCTGCTCCGGCTGCATTGGTTTTCACACCAAAGCGCTGCAAAAGCTGGGTGCAACACGCCAAGAGTTGGAGGAAATGCTGGGCATTGCCGTGTACATGGGCGGTGGCCCTGCCCTGATGTATGCCGCCGAAACCTTGGATGCCTGGGACAAACTGAACCCACCCACACAATCGGCGTAATACCTTTCGACCCGCGACGTTGAAGCTTGGCCTTTGGCCTGCCCCATAAAAAAAGCCCGGATAGTCCGGGCTTTTTTGGGTACAACTTTGATCCAACCAAGGCGCTAGAAGCCCAGCGAGTGCGGCAGCCACACCGACAGCGCAGGCACAAAAGTCAGCAGCATCAGCACGATTAACTGCGCCACCAAGAAGATCGGCAGCTCTTTGTTCAGTTCAGACA
>NZ_CADEPJ010000300.1 GCF_902829245.1 Comamonas jiangduensis
AGGCTCACATCAAGAAGGGTCGCGCAGGAGGCGAGACACCTTTCGACCTTCTTAGGTCGTGCCTGGTTGATGCAGAAGACCGCCAAGCAGCCTTTCTGTTCAAAGAGTTCGCAGCCAATTTCAAAGGCAAAACGTCTTCGCAGTATAGAGCCGTGAAGGTCGTTCGCGGAAGCGCTCGACACGGCGTGCGGCGCGCCGCTTGCCCACCCTGTCGGCGCTGCCGCGGAATACCGTTGTTCTCAGGACGCGAATTTTTAAGCTCTTGATCCGCGACCAGCAGGCCACGCGGCGAGCTGGCGAGGTGCACGAAAGCTGCGAAAAGTGCAGGGGGAAACTGCCGAAAGTTTCACTTTTTAGATACCGGCGCGGCTTGGGCGCTGTGCTCATTGCGCTGGGTACGTTGCGCGGCGAGAGGTGAACATCAGGGGGCGGGCCCCCCGATACCCCCGAAGGGCGCACTTATGCAAACTACGTTTGTGTGCTGGTCATGCAGCCAGAAGAAGCTCCCTAGCCTCTCTAACGATATCCAAGGTCACAGGAGCGGCAAGAGTGGTCGGGTCGTGGGCTCCCTTGATGACAAACAGGAAGTTCTCGACAGCAGTCCACCCCTTCAATGAGGCCAGCTCCAGAACGATCCCGCGTGCATCCACCTTGAGAACGTCACGCCATTGGTCAATGTCGATCTGCCCCAACAGGTACGCCTCATCTTCTTTTTCTTCTGACAGCTCCTCATCAGTCTTTTCAACCAGGTCGAACTTGGCTTTTAGTCCATTCGACCAGGAGAGCTGACGTTTCCCTTTGAAATTGGCTGCGAACTCTTTGAACAGAAAGGCTGCTTGGCGGTCTTCTGCATCAACCAGGCACGACCTAAGAAGGTCGAAAGGTGTCTCGCCTCCTGCGCGACCCTTCTTGATGTGAGCCTTGGTCATTTCGTCTTCCAAGC
This sequence comes from Comamonas jiangduensis, assembly GCF_902829245.1. Classification (GTDB taxonomy): domain Bacteria; phylum Pseudomonadota; class Gammaproteobacteria; order Burkholderiales; family Burkholderiaceae_C; genus Comamonas; species Comamonas jiangduensis. Next base: position 944 of record NZ_CADEPJ010000300.1, read on the forward strand.
CCCACTTGGAGACGAAATGACCAAGGCTCACATCAAGAAGGGTCGCGCAGGAGGCGAGACACCTTTCGACCTTCTTAGGTCGTGCCTGGTTGATGCAGAAGACCGCCAAGCAGCCTTTCTGTTCAAAGAGTTCGCAGCCAATTTCAAAGGGAAACGTCAGCTCTCCTGGTCGAATGGACTAAAAGCCAAGTTCG
>NZ_CADEPJ010000301.1 GCF_902829245.1 Comamonas jiangduensis
GGCGGTGCTGCCTGCACAGCACCCGCTGGCCGCCAAGCAGGTGCTCAGTGCGCAAGACTTTGAGGGGCAAGCGTTCATCAGTCTGGCGCGTGACGATAGCTACCGTATGCAGATTGATGCGGTGTTTGCCCAGGCAGGCGTGCAGCGCAAGATGCTGCTGGAAACGCTCAGTGCCGTGGCGGTGTGTGCCATGGTGCAGCACGGGCTGGGTGTGGCGATTGTCAATCCTCTCACTGCGCAGGCCTGTGCAGGCAGCAGCTTGGTGGTGCGGCGGCTGGCTTTTTCCATTCCGTTTCAAGTGCATATGCTGCTGCCCTTGCACCGACCCGCAGTGCCTGAGGTGGACTGGCTGGTGCAGGCGCTGGAGGAAACCGCGCACACGGTGCGTGCGCCGCAGGCCTGATCCAGCCTTTGGTGCCCGTGCAAAGCGGGCTGTGGGCCTTCGTTGGATGGGCCAAACTGCTGACCACCGACGTTCTCAATACCCGTGATACCTTGGAATTGCTGGACGTGGCGAGCGGTGTTCCCGCTGCCCGCCATGGAAAAGATGTGGGCAGCAGTGGCCCAGTGGTCACGCGGCGCTGCGCATGTGGCACAGAAAGGGGTTTTTCTATGATTTTTGAATTTGCGGATTCTGAAGTATCCCGCTGCGCTTGCAAGGATGGCCGTTTGCAGCTGCATTTTTCAGCAGCACGGCTGCGCGATGCGAATGACCCACGGGCGGATACGGTCTGGGCCCCGGTGGTGCTGACGGCCGAGCACGCAGAGCCTTGGGAGGCCTTGGACACCTCGGCATGCATGGGGCGTCTGCGCCAAGGCTTTGTGCTGCACGCCAGCCAGCGCATTCAGAAATTGCCCCTGCCTTGCGAACTGCAAGGGGTGGTGACCATGGAGCTGGAGTTTGCCCAGGGGGGCGTGGTCCATGTGCGCTGCGATGGGCTGTCGATTCACCCTTTGCAGGGGGCAGACAAGGTAGGGGCTTACCAGTGCTGAGGCGCGCTCAGAGGCCTTTGCCCTAGGTGGCCAAGGGGCGCCCTCAGACCTCTGGAGGCTGCACCTTGGCGCGGTGTTGCGCTTGCAACTGCTGGTGGTGGGCCATGGCGTGATCGAAACTTTGCATCAGCGCCCGCCATGCCGGGTGGCAGTCACTCCAGCCGTGCAGCTGGGCCAGTGCCAGCGCTGCGGCTTCAAAACTCGAGAGTTGCCCCGGCGCATGGGCTTTGCGAATCACATAGCGGCCCGCAGGCACATCGTGCAGCGCAAGGCGTGGCAGCTGCTGCAAGGCGGGGTTGAGGTAGAGCATTTTGCGGCTTTTGCGCCAGGTGCCATCCAGCACGACCAAGCGCAGCTGCTGCGGCTGCGCAAGCCATGCCCCCGGCAGTGCGGGAGGCGCGAGCAGCGGCAGCTGTGGATCGGGCGCAGTGGCGGGGTAGAGCAGGGCGGTGTGCACCGGGGCATCTGCTGCTTGACCGGGCCAGGGAGCATGCAGCCACTGCTGCAAGTCAGCTGCCGCAAAAACTTCTCCTACTTCCAGGCGGCTGCCTGCTACGCATTGGTGCAGCAGGCGCGCCGTGTTTTTGGCGTGCCCTACTTCCAGCGGGTGCTGCAGCACCAGCAGTTGCACCGGACTGGCTACGGTGTGGATGCAGTGGCACCAGCAGGCCTGCAAGGGGCGCAAACAGGTGGGGCACAAAGGGCGTGGAGACAAAGCGGTAGCTGTAAAAGTTGATAGCTGATAGCGCTTGTCTGGTAAGCGCTGGAGGCTGATTTTGCTTGAATTTTTCAATCCGCCAGTCGCATGCATATGCCCTTGGCTTTGCGTGGGTAGCGCGGCTGCCAAGCCCTGCGGTGGCAACGGGCTGCCGACTCAGCCTTCGCTGGAAGGCGGTATGCGCCGTCGTGCTAGCACGACCGGAACACGTGGGTGCGTGACTGGTAAAAGCGCCTTTCTCGGCATACATGGCCTGGTCTGCGCGGTGCACCACATTTTCGATAGGCGTGCCCTCATGGCCGGTGGTGGAGCCCATGGCCATGTGGATGGGCTGGCCGGCGTAGAACTGGTTGTTCAGCTCCAGCAGTGAGGCTATGCGCTCTTGCATGGCCTGAACACCGCGTTCGTCCGTGCCGGGCATCAGCACCATGAACTCATCCCCGCCGATGCGTGCAGCGCAGTCGGGCGCATCCACGGCTTTGGACAGCACTTCGCCAATGCGCCGCAGCATGGCGTCGCCCGCCGCGTGGCCATGCTCGTCATTGATGGCCTTGAGGCCATTCATGTCCAAGGCAATCACGGAGACCGGCCACGGCCCTTTGCGTGTCAGGCGGTTGAGCTCTTCCGAGTAAAAAGCGCGGTTGCGCAGCTGGGTCAGCACATCGTGCTTGCCTAGGTATTCCAGGTACGCCTCGGCTTTTTTGCGGGCGGTAATGTCCACCAGCGATAGCAGCACCAGCCCCCAGTCGCTGGCATGGCTGGACATCACCGAAAACTCCAGGTGAATGTGCAGCAGGTCACCGGAGAGCGCGTAGTTCACCACCTCGCGCTGCTGCACCAGCTTGCCGTCCCACAAATCTTGCAGCTGCTCGGCAAACGAGTTGTACATCTCGCCACGAAAAATTTGGCGCAGGTTTTGCATCAGCTCATGCTTGCTGTGCGCGCCAAACATCTTGAGGGTTTGCTGGTTCACGTCGATCACGCGGATTTCCTGCATGCAGCGCGTCACAAACTCGGGGTGCACTTTCAAAAAGGTCTTGAAATCGCTGATGCCGCGGCTGCGCACCTCGTCGAGCAGGCGTTTGACTTCCCGGAAATCCTCCACCCACAGGGAGACGGGCGAGTATTCAAACAAATCGCGGGCGTAGTGCTCGCTACGCTGCAACTGCTCGGTGCTTCGCACTTCGGCGGTGATGTCTTCCAAAGAGACTAGGACACGGCTCCAGCAGTGTTCATAGCCGGGCAAGATCTGACCCCGGATCTGCACGTTGAGCGGATTGCCCCGCAGGTCGTAGTTGATGGAGCGGTTTTCAAAGCGCATCTGCCCATCCCACAGCGCCAGCAACTCGGGCATGAGCTTGTCGAGCATGGCGTCCCGAAACACTTCGCCCAAACGGCTTTGCAGCGTGGCCTGGTCGGGGGCTTGAAACAGCTCCAGCGTGTACTGGTTGACGCGCAGCACTTTGAAGGCGGCGCTGCAGCGCGCCAGCCGGGAGGTGTCGGCTTGCAGGAAGGCCAGGAGATCGGTGATGCCTTCGGCACGCCATTGGTCAAACAGCCGTTTGAGTTCGCTGTAATCTTCCATCCACAGCGAAACTGGCGCGAGATTGAACATGTCCTCAAAGTCCAATCCAGTAGCAAGCGAATCCGTCATTGTGCACACCTCCGGCGCAAATTATTGCCGACTTCCTTCGGCAGGGCCTGAGGGCGCGCAAGTCTGGCGCTGAAAAATGCGCGGGTTGTGCTGCAGTGCGTGGCGTACTTTTGTGCAGTGCTTCGCGGCAAGCAACCCAGGTTTAGTGCGCATCTCGCTATGCTGGTGACCTGTATGACAGCCATTGTCCCCGCCACCGCGTATGTCGATATGAGCCAGCCCCTGCGGGCTGGCACGGAACGCCTGCGCCACGCTTTTTCCCATCCCCGCGCAGTCCTGCAAGCACACACGCCGCAGGCGCTGCAAAACCTTTTGCAGCAAGTGGAGCAAGCAGCCCGCACCGGTGCCTGGTGCGTGGGGGGCTTGCGCTATGAGGCGGCCAGTGCGTTGAATGCAGCATTGCCTACCCAGCCTGCCGCAGCGCCTTTGGCGTGGTTTGCCGTGTTTGATGGGCCCCTGGATAGCGCTCCTGAAAATGATGGTGCATGCCAAGCCACGCCTCCGCTAGCCTGGGAAAGTGGCTTGAACTATGCGCAGTTTGAAACAGTGATCGAGGCCATCCACAGCGGCATTGCACAAGGCAACTATTACCAAATCAACTTCACCCAGCAGTTGCACGGCCATGCCTCTCAGGCGGTGGATGGCGCAGCGTTGTTCGCTGCTTTGCAGCAGGCACAGCCGGGTGGTTATGCGCTGTATGTCGACATGGGGGCTGAGCAAGTGGCCTCGGTCTCCCCCGAGCTGTTTTTTGACTGGCACCAGCCCGCCACCGGCAGCGGCGACATTTTGACCCGGCCGATGAAGGGCACTGCCGCACGCGGCGCAACGTCTGCACAAGACGCCGCGCAGGCGCAGCATTTGCAAACCTCGGTCAAAGAGCGGGCCGAGAACGTGATGATTGTGGATTTGCTGCGCAATGACTTGGGCCAGATGGCCGAGGTGGGTAGCGTGCACGTGCCCAGCTTGTTTGATGTGCAGGCCCTGCCCAGTGTGTGGCAGATGACGTCGGATGTGCGCGCACGCTTGCCCCAAGGCACCTCGTTGCTACAGGTGGTGAAAGCCTTGTTTCCTTGTGGCTCTGTCACGGGTGCACCCAAGCGGGCCGCCATGCAGGCCATTGCTGCGCTGGAGGCCGAGCCGCGTGGCTGGTACTGCGGGGCGCTGGGGGTGGTGCATTCGGACGGCGCAGGCGGCATCCGTGCCACCTTTAACGTGCCGATTCGCACCGTGGTGGTGCAGGGCGAGGCCAGGCAAACGCTGCGCTGCGGTATTGGCAGCGGCATCACTGCCAGCGCGCATGCGAAGGGGGAATGGCAAGAATGGCACGCCAAGCGTGCATTTGTGGAAAGAGTGAGCATGAGCTTTGAAGTCATCACCACCCTGGCGCTGGAAGCAGGACACTTTCGCCACCTGCCTTGGCATGTGCAGCGTCTGCAAGCAGCGGCGCAGCATTTTGGCTACCCCTTCCACGACGCGGCTTTGCAGCTCACCCTGCAGCACATCCAAGCCACCCACCCCAGCGGTGTGTGGCGCGTGCGTATCGCCTTGGGCAAGAACGGTTTGTTCGACAGCCGGGTGGAGGTGTGCAGCCCTGCGCCGCCACTGGCGTATCTGCAATTGGCGCCTGCCCCTTTGGCAGAGGCACACAGCGAGTTTGTGCGCTTTAAAACCAGCCGCCGTGCGCATTACGAGCGCTTTGCACCGCCGCCCCATCTGCTGGACACCGTGTTGTGGAACGAAGCGGGCGAAATCACCGAGGGCACGCGCGGCAATGTGGCGGCGTGGATCGATGGGCAATGGGTGACGCCTGCGCTGCACTGCGGTTTGCTCAACGGCGTGGGCCGTCAGGTGGCGCTGGCTGAAGGCCGCCTGGTGGAGGGGGTGATCCGCGTGGCGGATATTCCCCATATTCAGCAGTGGGCGTTTATCAACAGCTTGAGAGGCTGGGTGCCGGCCCAGATGGTTGCTGCGCCGCAAAGCGGCGATGGCGATGGCGAGGGCGGATGACAGCCTGATGGGTGGAAAGCCCTGTTGCACTGCGCACAAGGACAGGCTGAAATGCAAGCACGCATATGTTTTTTGCAGAGAGGTGTTTTATGACCACAGTTGCAGAGATTCTCAAATCCAAGGCAGACCCTGCCGTTTATGCTGCCGCCCCATCGGATACGGTGTATAGCGCGTTGCGCTTGATGGCTGACAAGGGTATTGGTGCCCTGCTGGTCAAAGAGGGGGACACGATTGTGGGGATCTTCACCGAGCGTGACTACGCACGCAAAGTGGCACTGCTGGGGCGTACGTCTGACCAGACCCGTGTGCGCGATGTGATGACCGATGCCGTGTTGTTTGTGGAGCCTTCTCAGACCACCGATGCGTGCATGCAACTGATGACTTCCAAACGCCTGCGCCACTTGCCCGTGATGGACGGCGGGCAGCTGGTGGGCCTGATCTCGATTGGTGACCTGGTCAAGCAAATCATCTCGGCACAGCAGTTCACCATTGCGCAACTGGAGCATTACATCCACGGTGGCGTGCATTCGTAGCGTGTGAAACAGGCGGCAGCCCTGCACACAGGGCATCAAAAAGGCCATGGTCGTTGGACCATGGCCTTTTTTGCGGGAGCACGTGGCGCTCAACGTTCAGTGCTCAGAGCGCCTCGCCCGGG
>NZ_CADEPJ010000302.1 GCF_902829245.1 Comamonas jiangduensis
GGCATAGGCTTGCAGGGGCGCTTCCATGGACTGCATGAGCTTGCCCAGGCTGGCAAGCTCCACCACCTGCACGGCCTGGGCCATTTGCTGCAGCAACTGCCTGGCCTGCAGGGCGTGCACCACGCTGCTGGGGGGCAGCATCTGCGCCAAGTCGTGCACCATGGCCGTCAACGAGGGCAAAAGCAGCTGGCGGGGATGTAGCGGTGCAGTGTCTGCGGACGGCTGCGCAGTCTCAGTCATGGGTCAAAGCGGTGCAAGAAGGTGGTGGCGTGGACTATAGAGCGCAGCGCGGCTGCGTGTCGCCTTTATTCGACAAACTTGCCGTTTTCTTTGCGGCGCTGGCGTATGCCTTTGCGGATAAACATTTCGGTGCCGTCCAAGGCGATAAATGGCAGCGTCATATCAGACTGCACGTGCGCGCGCAGGCGTTGGGGCAGGTCTGCCAGCACGACTTGCACGGTGTGTACGGCCGGTGTGCTGCGGTCGTGCTGGGTGCTGAGAAAGTCTTCCAGGTAGCTGCGCACGCCGGCCTCCAGCTGCTCCAGGGTAGCGGGGGCGCCCACGTATTCGGGCTGGTTGCTGCCTGAAACTTCGGTGCCGTAGAAGTAGCAGCCGATGTAATCGCGGAAGGTTTCGCCCACGTCCGGGCCTTTGGTGAGTTTGCGCAGAAGATCTTTAAGCCACATGGCAGCAGGCTTTCATAGCGAGCATGCGCAAAAACAAGAGCGGCTTGCGCGTGCAGATAAAGGAATGCAGCATGAAATGTACCGCAAACCTTTGAAAATCCAGCGTAAGCCGCTTCTGATTTAGTGTTGGCAGAAGTCTTCCATCAGCTGTGCCACGATGGCCGGCTGGTCGTGGTGCAGCATATGCCCGGCATCGTCCACCTGGGCCACACGGCACTGGGCAATGGCTTGCAGGCGCTGGTGGTATTCGCTCAAGCGGTACTGCGCTTTCCACCACTGACCCAGGCTGTCCTCTGTGGCTTCCACCGCCAGTACGGGGGCGGTGATGGCGGCATAGTGCGCCAGGGCTTCGTCCACGCGGAACAACTGGGGGTTCACCACTTTGTGGGCCGCATCGCCCAAGATGGCCCAGCGGCCTTGTGCATTGGGGGCTGCCCATTCGTGGGCCAGCCACAGGGCTTTGTCTATGTCCAGGCGGCGGTTGGTTTTTTGCAGGCGTGTGGCCACCGCTTGCACGCTGTCATAGGTTTTGAGTTCCATCTCTTGGGCGTGCAGCGCTTTGAGCTCATCCAGCCACTTGGCGATGCGCTGTGGCGCTTGCGTGGGCTGCGTGGCAGGAAGGCCAAAACCTTCCAGATTGACCAGGCGCCGAATGCGCTGCGGGCGCGCGCCTGCGTACAGCATGGCCACGTTGCCGCCCATGCTGTGGCCGACCAAGTCCACGGGTTGATCGCCCGGCGCGTAATGGTCGAGCAGGGCGTCTAAATCACCCAGATAGTCGGCAAAGCTGTAGTGGTCGCAGGGTGCGGGCAGCATGCTGTGGCCAAAACCGCGCCAGTCGGGGGCAATGATGTGCCGCTGCTGGAAGAAGGCTTCACTTAAGGCGTCCACCACAAACTGCCAGGAGGCACCCACATCCATCCAGCCGTGCACCAGCACCAAGGGGGCCATGCCGGGCTGCGGCTGGCCCCAGGTGCGCACACGGTAAGTCATGTGGCGGATGGGCAAATCTTCAGTCTGAGAGGGGCGCTGCGGTGTGTACATGCGGCACATTATTTGCGCAGTCGGTACTGACCACAGTCAAGAGCGTGACGCAGCGCTCTACACTTGCTAGCCATGAATAGCCCAACAATGAACCCTGTGCGGCTGGGCCGCAGTGATGTGCTGGTCAGCCCTATTTGCTTGGGCACCATGACCTTTGGTGAGCAAGTGAGCGAGCGCGATGCCTTCGCCATCATGGACCGTGCGCTGGAGCGCGGTGTGAATTTCTGGGACACGGCCGAGATGTACGCCGTGCCCGCGCGCGCCGAAACCTATGGCGCCACGGAAACCATCATTGGCCGCTGGCTGGCGGCCCGCCCCGGTGCGCGTGCGCAGGTGGTGCTGGCCAGCAAGGTGGCCGGCCCCTCGCGTGGCATGCCCTGGATTCGCGAAGGCAAGGGCATGACGGCGGCAGACATCATCGCGTCGTGCGAAGGCAGCTTGCGCCGCTTGCAAACCGAGGTGATTGACCTCTACCAAATCCATTGGCCCGAGCGCCATGTGCCCGCTTTTGGCAATCTGTACTACGACCCGGCCAAGGAAGTGACGCAAACCAGCATCCACGAGCAGTTGCAGACGCTGGCCCAGCTGGTGCAGCAAGGCAAGGTGCGTGCGGTGGGCTTGTCCAACGAAACCCCGTATGGCGTGCATGAATTTGTGCGTTTGGCCGAGCAATACGGCCTGCCCCGTGTCGCCAGTGTGCAAAACCCGTACTGCCTGATCAACCGCAGCTGGGACAACGCCATGGACGAAACCTGCGACCGTCTGGGCGTGGGGCTGCTGGCGTATTCGCCTTTGGGCGTGGGGCTGCTGACGGGCAAGTACGACCAGTCGGGCTTGACGGGGCCTGCGGCTCCGCAAGGCACGCGCCTGTCCTACCCCTCTGTGCAAAAGCAGCGCTGGGGGCGCCCTGAAGCGCTAGAGGCCGCACGCCACTACAACGCTTTGGCGCGAGAGCATGGTTTAACGCCGACGCAGCTGGCGCTGGCATTTTGCTATCGCAGCTGGCGCGTGGCCAGCACCATCATTGGTGTGACCAGTGTGGCGCAGCTCGATGAGAATCTGGAGGCATGGGGCGTGCAGCTGTCCGAGGAGGTGCTGACGCAGATTGATGCTTTGCGCTGGAAATATCGCGACCCCGGACAGTAAAAAAACGATGGCCAAAAAAGACAAAACGCATGTGAGCGAGACGCCCGCCACCCAGTTGCTCAAGGCGCACCGGGTGGCGTTTACCGAGCACCCTTATGACTATGTAGAGCACGGGGGCACCGCTGAATCCGCCAAACAGCTGGGGCTGGATGAGCATGCGGTGGTCAAAACCTTGGTCATGCAAGACCAAGATGCCAAACCGCTCATCGTGCTGATGCACGGTGACTGCACCGTATCCACCAAAAACCTGGCGCGCCAGATTGGCGCCAAGAGTGTGGAGCCGTGCAAGCCCGAGGTGGCCCAGCGCCACAGCGGCTACCTGGTAGGCGGCACTTCGCCGTTTGGGGTGCGCAAGCAGATGCCGGTCTATATCGAGCAGACCATTCTGGATTTGCCACGCATTGCCATCAACGGCGGGCGGCGTGGTTTTTTGGTGCAGCTGCAGCCCCGGGTTTGTGTGGAGTTGCTGGGCGCCCAGCCGGTGCAGTGCGCGCTGGCACAATAGCGGCCTTGGTACTGGCGGCTTGGGCACAGGCGTAGCCAGCACGCTCTATATAACAAGAGCCAGCCTGATGGCTGGCAAGGATTGCAGTCTTGAATTCCACACTTCCTCTCGTCGCCACCGTGGTGGCGTATTTGATTGGTTCGCTGTCTTTTGCGGTGATCGTCAGCGCTGTCATGGGGCTCAATGACCCCCGTACCTACGGCAGCGGCAACCCCGGTGCCACCAATGTGCTGCGCTCAGGCAGCAAGGCGGCAGCGGCATTGACGCTGCTGCTGGATGCCGTCAAGGGGTGGTTCCGGTGTTGCTGGTCAAATATGTCGGCCCCGACTACGGCTTGCATGATGGCACCTTGGCGCTGGTGGCCATTGGCGCGTTCCTGGGGCATCTGTTCCCGGTGTTCTTCAAGTTCAAGGGTGGCAAGGGCGTGGCGACGGCGCTGGGCGTGTTGCTGGGCATTAGCGGCTGGCTGGGGCTGTTGGTGCTGCTGACATGGCTGGCCGTGGCGTTGACCACGCGGTATTCATCGCTGTCGGCCTTGGTGGCCGCAGTGCTGGCGCCGGTGTACTACGTGCTGCTGGGAGGCAGCTTGTGGAACTATGACCAATCCGTGCTGCTGGCGGTGATTGCCATGTCGGCCTTGCTGCTGTGGCGCCATGCGGAAAACATCGGCCGTTTGCTCGGGGCCAGGAAAGCAAAATCGGCAGCAAAAAAGACAAAACCGCTCCTGTCGCCAAGCCGGTCAGCCAGAAAAAGCGCCGCCGTTAAGCCCCGTACGGTGTTGCACCCCAGAAAAGCCCGCCATGTGCGGGCTTTTTTGTGCCCATCTGTGTGTTGCATAGCATGTGCCGCGTGCTTGCGCACATCAAGCGAAGCAATAAATCAATAGCTGCTAGCGCTTGTCATATAAGCATTTGAAGCACTTTTCATGCATATTTTTTTGAGCGCCCAGTAGGGCAGGCAATCACGACTGGCAGTCGACGTATCCAGACTTACGCGGATATGAAAAGCACGGTCGTGCGTTCCTAATGCAGATTTTGCATTGTTTGCTGTTTGGGACACCTCGGATGACTGCTGCTTACCCCCACCTGCTTGCCCCTTTGGATCTGGGATTTACCACCTTGCGCAACCGCGTGCTCATGGGCTCCATGCACACCGGGCTGGAAGACGACCGCAAAATCTGCCGCGTTTGGCAGCCTACTTTGCCGAGCGTGCGCAAGGGGGCGTGGGCTTGATAGTCACCGGGGGCTTTGCGCCCAACCGTGCGGGCTGGGTCAAGCCGTTTGCGGGCACGATGAAAAGCAGCGCGGATGCCAAAGCCCATCGCCCGATCACCGAGGCCGTGCATGCCCACGGCGGCAAGATTGCGCTGCAAATCTTGCATGCGGGGCGCTATGGCTATCACCCAATCTCGGTGGCGCCTTCGCGCATCAAGTCGCCGATTACGCCATTCACGCCCTGGGCGTTGAGCACCTCCGGGGTGGAAGGGCAGATTCAAGATTTTGTGGATTGCGCCCGCCACGCCCAGGATGCAGGCTATGACGGCGTGGAAATCATGGGCAGTGAGGGCTATTTCATCAACGAATTTCTGGCCACGCACACCAACCGCCGCACCGACCGCTGGGGTGGAGACTATGCGCAGCGCATGCAACTGCCCGTGGAGATCGTGCGCCGCACGCGCGAGGCGGTGGGACCGAACTTTATTTTGATTTACCGCCTGTCGATGCTGGATTTGATTCCCGACGGCAGCGACTGGAGCGAAGTTGTGCAACTGGCCCGAGCGATCGAGGCGGCTGGTGCCACCATCATCAACACCGGTATTGGCTGGCACGAAGCGCGGGTGCCCACGATTGCCACCTCCGTGCCGCGCGGTGCATTTGCGTGGGTGACGCGCAAGCTCAAAGGGGCGGTGGGTATTCCGCTGGTGGCCACCAACCGCATCAACACGCCCGAGATGGCCGAGCACATTCTGGCCCAAGGCGATGCGGACATGGTTTCCATGGCGCGCCCGCTGTTGGCGGACAGCCACTTTGTGGCCAAGGCCGCGCGTGGCAATCCGCAAGACATCAACACCTGCATTGCTTGCAATCAGGCCTGCTTGGACCATGTGTTCCAGAACAAAACCGTCTCTTGTCTGGTCAACCCCCGTGCGTGCAGAGAAACGGAGCTGAACTATCTGCCCACCCAGCACCCCAAGCGCATTGCCGTGGTGGGGGCAGGGCCGGCCGGCTTGGCGGCGGCAACCACGCTGGCACAGCGCGGTCATCGGGTTGAGTTGTGGGATGCGGCGCCCGCCATTGGCGGGCAATTCAACATGGCCAAGCGCATTCCGGGCAAAGAAGAGTTCTCCGAAACCTTGCGTTATTTTGAGCAGCGCCTGCTGGCAACGGGCGTGCGCGTGCAACTGGGTCAGGCAGTCACTGCCGAGCAGTTGGTGGCAGCGCAGTACGACGAGGTGGTGCTGGCAACGGGCGTGGTGCCCCGCAATCCGCGCCTTCCGGGCCAGGAAAAAGCCCAGGCTGCTCGCACTGCGCCCCGTCCTATCCACGAGGACGCCCCCCCCCCTTTGTCTGGCCACAACACCCATCAAGGTGGGACCCCCCCCCCACCCCCTCGCCCTCCCCCGGCCCGCGCCGCGCGCGGACGCCGGCACCCCCGCCGCGTCCTCCGCCCCCCCCGGCGGAACGCCCGGCCCCCAACCCCCGGCC
>NZ_CADEPJ010000303.1 GCF_902829245.1 Comamonas jiangduensis
GCCCAAAAGGCCGAGATTGCGGCTTTTGCGCAAAAAACGGCCATCATGCTGGCCCCCAACATGAGCGTGGGTGTGAACGTCACCCTCAAGCTGCTGGAAATGGCCGCCAAGACCTTGAACACAGGCTATGACATTGAAATCGTCGAGGCGCACCACAAGCACAAGGTAGATGCGCCGTCGGGCACGGCCATCAAGATGGGAGAGGTGATTGCCGAAGCCCAGGGTACCAAGCTGGAAGATCGCGCGGTGTATGAGCGCTTTGGTCACACCGGCGAGCGCAAGGAAAACACCATCGGTTTTGCCACCGTACGCGGCGGCGATATCGTGGGCGACCACACGGTGCTGTTTGCCGGCACTGGCGAGCGCGTAGAAATCTCCCACAAGTCCAGCAGCCGTGCTGGCTATGCAGACGGCAGCCTGCGCGCCGTGCGTTTTTTGGCCGGCCAACGCACCGGCCAGTTCGACATGTTTGATGTGCTGAACCTGCGTTAAACCCAGGCACCTACAAAAAAACCTGCAGCATGCTGCAGGTTTTTTTGCTTGGGGGCTTAAGCGATCACTACGCGGTTGCGCCCCGCCGCCTTGGCGCGGTACAGCGCCTCATCGCTTTGGCGCAAGATCCGCTGATAGTCAGGGTGGCCGTCAAAGGTTGCAATACCTGCACTGATAGTGATGCTGCAGTGTTGGTTCTGCGGCAGATGAAAGACTTCTCGCTCAATCTGCGCGCGCAGCTTCTCGGCCACACTGGCAGCGCCCTGGGACGAGGTATCCACCAGCACCAGCAAAAACTCTTCCCCGCCCAAACGGAATAAATAGTCTCCACCACGGATGTTGTTACCCAGCACCGTCGCGGCTTGCTGCAGCACCATATCGCCCCCTTCGTGGCCATATTGGTCATTCACTTTTTTGAAGTGATCAATGTCCACGCTCACAATGCTAAAGACCGAGGCACTCTGACGCGCGTACTGCACTTCCTTGGTGAGCACTACGGGCAGAAATTTGCGATTGAGCAACTGCGTGAGCACATCACGCCCGGCATCCAGTTCGGTGTTCTGCGCAAACAAGCCCTCAAGCTCATCGCGATATGCCGCGCCTGCTCTCGAAGTTGCAGCAAAGGTGCGGCAACTGCGGGCCTTTGGCTTTCATCAGTGCAGGCAAAAGCTCGGTATCGATGCGCTCCATGGCTTCCAAAATGCTCTGGCAAGCTGGCGCCCCATGAAAACATCCACCCCTTTATGGCGAAACCACAGGCCAAAATCTGAGGTGGTCAAGTTACTCAAGGGCTGGCTTTGTGCACCCATGGCGTGCAAATACAGGCACTGGTTTTCCCAGTCCAGCAACTCGGCACGGCGCTGTTCACGCACAGTGGCCAAGTTTTGCGTCATGGTGAACAGGCGGTAGGCCTCTTGTGCGGCGAGTTGCTGTCGCGCGACACGACATAGCTTGCGACATCAGCTCCATGGCATGGTCAATCACCGTGCTGGCCAATTGCATGACCTGGTACTGCCCCCCAACCGCCTCTTGCTGCAAAACGGCGCGCAAGCCTTCTTTCAGGCTTCGGGCGCCACGCAGCACCACATGCACCGGCACATCAATGCGCGCATGCACCTCGCCAATTTTGATTTGGTGCGCCACCAAGGCTTCCAAATCGTCTTCAGGCTGGGCACCCAAGACCTGCAAGATCCATTGGCGCATGGAGGCCATCAAACGCGTATGCACTTGCTCATGGGAGAGCATGCCTGCAGCGGCTTCGTCCTTCAGCATCACCCGGTAAAAATGCTGGGCCAAAATTTCGTTGTGGGACTGGGCAACACGTACCAGTGCTGCACGGGGCGCGGCATCAAAGCCTTCTAGCAAGCGGCGCCACTCACTGGCGTAGAGAGAAAACATCGGCAGAGATACGCTGACAATAAAACGGAGGAAAGAGGCGCAGTCTCGCCCAGAAATTCACGGGGCGAAGCCATTGCCCCCTAAACCCCCGCAAATACCCCGGACTAAAAAAGCCCATGCGATCACTCACATGGGCTTGTCTTGGGCAGCGCCCTATGGGCAGTGCTTGGGGGAACGCTTTTAGAACGGTTATGGTCACCTTGCCATGCAAACAACTTGATAATTTCCTATGTTCACAATGACTTATTGTGTCTCAAGTAATTTGAAATGTAAACAAAAAGCATTTTTCACTAAGTTGTTTACACTTTTTGTGTGGCACGCAGTGCTGGCGAACCTGTCAGTGCAGCTCTAGACATGTGATTAGGGTTCTGCACTGCCTGCGGCAAAGCGGAATTCGTTGCCCGGCTTTCAGCTTTGGAGTGTTTGCGTAATCGCCTCGTCTACTCTAATGCGGGTGACTTTTGCTTCCTGAGCTCTTTTTGAAGGTCTGAGAAAAATACATTCACATCTGCACCTAGCGCTTCACACCACTCAATGAGCTCTACAGCGTCGAGCCGGCGTTCTCCAACTTCACAACGGCTAACGTACTGCTGAGGCTTTCCAAGGCGTTTTGATAGCTCAACTTGCGTGACACCCAGTTGTAAGCGTAGTTGCCTGAGTTGTTCTAAAAATTGTGTGTACTTGGGAGTATGAAGAGGCATGCCCTAAGGCCATTCGTGAGCAAAGAGCGTGAAGCTTGCATTCAATTAGGATTTACACCAGAATGCTGTACATCGTTTTGATGTAATTTTTATTTGGGCGCTTAAAAATGAACCTGGAAGCAAGCACCGCAGCTGATAGTTTGATAGAGACACCCCTTGAGCTCGCATACGTCAAATCTCGCGGGGTAGCTCACCTTCAATGCGCTCCTGATAGTTTTGTACTGTTCGATGGAAAAGCTGAAAAATTAACTATTTTTGGTGAACTCCCAGACTTGACTCCAGGCTCGTTCTTCGATGAACAGGCTTCATACGTATTCCAGGATGCACAGAAGCATGGCGCTGCATTTACCGTCAAAGATGGGCGATGCAGCTGCGATATAGGTACCGTTCATGCCGAGGGTGGCTCCTACGTTGAGGCTGCACTTAGAGCATTGATTGCATATCGGGCTGACAATGCTGACAACAAGCGTGCTGGTGACTAACCGGTTGTTAGCGCTATGAAGCAATCTCGCGCCAATAACTCCGAAGGGTGCATCCTTGGGGCCACGTATTCAATATGACCCAGGGGTCAGCATCCCGGCCAGTTTTCCACGCGAAAAAGCCCAGGGAGCTGTTCCAGGAGCTCAGCCCAAATTTTTGGCTACTCTCGTCAATAACCGGTATGTGGGTGTCGCAACTGATGAGGACGTGCGAATTCGTTACTTAATTTGCACAGACTACGTGAAGCGCATAACAGAGCACCTGCAAATAAAACTGCTTGAGGTCTCAATCCCTACAAACGATTTTGTCGAATGCTTGCTTTGGGACTTTCAACTCAAGGGATTCAGTTCACAGGAAGGCCTGTGGATGATTGAGCAAGTGCTTGACCGGGTCGGCGCATTAACTTATCGACCTAAAGATGCGACGCTCCGAAAAAGTGATTAATCAAGTTACTAGCCAGCATGCCTGGGTAGTGCGGTTTACACCGGGTGTCCTTGGTTCATCCCCCCATGAAAAAGACTCAATGAGTCAAGTTTAGGGGGCGTACTTACAGTTATGTTTGTGAGAGGATGGACTCTAATGAGAAACCATCGGTCAGCTGTTGTTTTTTTAGATTTTGACGATGTAATTTGCCTGAATAACCCGTATGGTGGGTACGACGCAAAACGCGCGTTAGCAGAGCAAGATTCATCACAAAATCATGATGCTCTTGAGATATGGAGCAAGTTGTTTGACGCTAGGGCTACGGAAAATCTTCGGGCTATAGACGAGGAGTTTTCGCCACACTATGTGCTCTCAACAAGTTGGGCTTGGATATTTGAAAAGCATGAAATCGTCGAGGTCTTGAGGCGAACAGGGTTGGGTTTTGTCGCCGACGGAATGCACCAGACATGGGTTACTCCCAAAAAGTCACCTCGTGGAATGCGCTCTGTGGAGATATCGAACTGGCTGAGGTTGCATCCGGAGTTCGAAAATTCTTGGGTTGTGGTCGATGACAAGCTTTCTGGAACTGGATTCAAACACTGGAGCAGAGAATCTTTGTCGGCAGTCATCCTTTGCCAAGAGGGGGTTGGATTGCAAGCGCCGGAAGTCGCAAAGTTGAAAATGGCGTTAATGCGCTGTTTTTCTTAACTGGTGTTAGTTGAGCACCAATTTTTGTGTTGTGAATTGCCGCCGCTAGTTGTAGTAATACATGGTGTGAAGGGAAGGGCGGATATCCTTTTGCTGTTTCTTGCCATGTACTGCAGGTCAGCAGCAGTGGGTACTTTCGCTGGAGGCATAGTCGTAAGGAGGCACCACGGCAGTGTAGTGTTGCATTGGTGCTGACCCACACTCGTGCCATCCATGCGCAGGTCAAAGGTGAGTATGGCTGGCCACGTATGCACAAGCCCAGGGTCTGCGCATTCGCAAAGAGCGGGTGCAAGCTGATAACATTAAGGCACCTTGGCGGTAGGCGGGCTGTCCCGTTTGCCCTTTGACATAGTCACTCAGTGATTTACTTTGCAGTGCAACCTTGAACTAAACACTCATAGTTGCTGCTGGTTGGTTCGGAATTCCCATGCGCGCTGCGCTAGGCTAGCCAAGGTTTATGTCAAAGGAGATTGATATGAAAAAAGTTCATATTTCTCGCCTAGTACTCGCTGGATTTAAGATGGTGACTGCGCTTGCGTATGCCACCATTTCAGTCCTAGAGTACATGGGCCGCAACTACCAAAAACAATGCAAATTCGGTGGCAACACAAATACGAGCGGTCCCCTGGTAAGTGGGTTTTTGTTCCTACAGAGGAATCAAAAAATGAGGGAATACGTATCAAGGATGTCATCGAACAAAGGTGGCACCCCCCAGAGTATTACTTCCCCCTTCGCTCTGGTGGCCATGTAGCCGCTCTGCGCTCACATGCTGCGAGCCGCATTTTTCTTCGGCTGGACATTCAAGATTTTTTCGGCAGTGTCACGCGTAGCAGAGTGACGCGGTGCTTAAAGTCGATGTTCGACTATACCGAGGCGAGGCGAATTGCCACCGCCAGCACGGTAAAGCATCCTACGCAGGATAACAAGGTAATCCTACCCTATGGATTTGTCCAATCGCCTATCCTCGCGTCACTGGCCCTTGCACAAAGCGCTCTTGGGTCTTGTCTCGAACGATTGAGCAAGCAGCGGCGAATCCACGTTAGTGTGTACATGGACGACATAATTGTTTCGTCCAATTCTGAAAAGTATTTGACCAACGCTCAATCGCAGCTTGAGGACGCGGCTAAAAAAGCACGGTTCGCCTTTCATTCAGACAAAACAGAAGGGCCTGCAAACATGGTTACAGCCTTCAACATCGAGCTGTCGCCTAATGACCTATCGGTAGCTTCGCACCGCCTTCAGCAGTTTGCAGAAACCTACCGCTCCTCCGACAACGGCTTACAGAAGGAGGGGATTGCTGGCTATGTCAACTCCGTCAACCCAAATCAAGTAGCTGAGTTGTTATAGCAAGGCAGCCGTGGAGTTCACCACCCCTCGTTGAGACGCTCTAACAGTTCAGTCCTGGCCAGCACTTTCGAGCACAACTCCCAGCGTTCCTTTCCGGGGTCAACACTTTCACGGGTCTGGTATCGAATCTCGAAGGCGTTCTTCGCGGCTTGGCGGCGCTCTATGTACTTATCGAGTTCCTCGTCCATCCGTTCTTGGTCCTCAATCCACTCATCGTCCAGGGTATCGGGCAATGAGCCAAAGATGTCGAATTTATCCTTGAGGCGGCGCGACAAAACGCTGTAAACCTTCTCGTCGCGCGTCTGGGCATAGACTAGGTTCAGCATGTCCACGGTACGGCGCACCTGACCAAAGCGTTTGATGCGCCCTAGGCGCTGTTCGAGTTTGCTGGGGTTCCATGGCAGGTCGACGTTAATAAGCGTGCCTAAGGTCTGCAGGTTCAAACCCTCGCAAGCTGCATCTGTTGCCACAACAATTTTGATTTCGTGCCGCTTGACCGCGCCCTTGATGTACTCGCGTTCAACCGTTGAAAACTCCGCGCCTCGGAAAAGACCACTTTTACCTGCACCAGCGTACACAGCAACCACCTGGTCGGGGTGAGACTTAGCAATCTCAGAAGCCACCCACTTTGCAGTGTCGAAGTATTGGCTGAAGATAATGCAACCGTGTTCCGCCCAGGTTTTGTTATCGGGCACCGGACCGGTGCGGTGCTCATCCAAAAAGTAGTTGACTGCTGCCAGCTTAGGGTCACGGGCTTCAGTACGACCGAGTTCCGAAACGATGTGCCGCAGGCAATCGGCTTCCTTGTCCGTGAGCGAGTCCAGCGCATTTTCCAGTCCATCGAGCTCTTCTTCGTCCTCGATGGTGCGCTTGTCTAGCATCATCTGCGCAGTAGAGCGACCTGCTGCAAAGCTCGAACAGATGCGCTGCAGCAGCAGGTTTTTCATGACCCCCGCCGCTTTGGTGCGTTGCCCCAAAAGCGAGGTAAATTCCTCTGCTGCCTCATAAGCCATGTTGAACGGATGATTGGTCATCAGCCCAATCCCGTCTAAGGTCAGCCCCGGGTAAGACCCTAAGGGCGCTTTAGGGTCCGGGTGTACATCAACCGCCACCCGCTCTAGCAGGCCCATGTCCTCAAGGACATCACGCCGGCGAAGTACCGTGTGCCGTAGGACAGGGTTGTTGTTCTTAAAGAAGTCCTTGTCGCTTGCGATTTCATCGAGCGTCATCTGAGATGCGAAGTCCAGGTCTTGGTAGTTACGGTCGCTGAAATGATGCGAGTCGTCCAAGTCCAACGTCATACGCAAGCTCTTCAAGCGCTCATCCTTTTCTGTGCTCGAGGCAGCGGCGTTTCAGCAGCTCCCACACGTCGGCCGGGTTGGAGAACGTGACTTCACCCTTGACGATGGGAAGCGCCTCGTCGCAGTTGCGCCATTTGCTGGTGAACTCACGGCCCATGACGAAGCCCGCGCCTTCATTGAGCAGGTTCAGCAAGTCCCACAGCTCGACCACCTCGGTCTGAATGGGGGTGGCTGTGCCAATCACCATGTGCTTGGTGCGCTTGGCCAGCCTGGTCATGAAGTTCAACAGGTTGTTGGGCTTGTATTCCTTCTTGCTGATGCCCCGGCTGACCCGTGCTTTGTGGCCTTCGTCCAGCACCACGGTGCCGTAGTACATGCTCAATAGCTCGTCGCACTCATCAGCCTTGTGGAAGATGAGGCCCTGGGAGACGATGGCAATGGCGCTGGGACACCGCTTGATGGCAGCGGCACCCTGGGTGTTCTTGATGATGTGGCCGTGCTCGTCTTGCCAGCATTTACGGTTAGACAGCCAGACCGCGCTGGGTATGCCCAAGCGGTCCTTGAGCTCTGTCTGCCACTGGAAGGTCAAGGTCGACGGACACAGGATGAGCACCTTGCCATCACCCAGCAGGGATGCGACCAAGGCCGAGCCGGCCATAGAAAGCGTTTTTCCGACGCCGACCTCGTCGGCCAGGAGCAGCCGGACCTGGCCGTAGGTCTCACGATGCTGCAGAAAGATGGAAACAAACGCCCGCTGCCAGGGCTGCAGCATTTCACCGGCCCGGTACAGCGGGCTCTCGACCATGGCCGCACCCGGCACCTCTTCAGGCCTGAGCTCTTCAAAGCGCACCTCGTGGCGCTTGGCCACACGCTCGACTTCCTCGATGATGGCATCGGGCAAAGGGTAGCTGTCGGCCCACAGCGCATCAAACTCTTCATCCACCCAGGCTACGGCCTCGGGTGAGGGGTCTTCCCACAGGATTTCGTAGTTGTCAGCAAAGGCGCTCTTGGACTCGTTGATGGAGCCCATGAAGCTGGTCTTGCTGCCATCGGCACGCTCTATGACACCGGCCTTACCGTGCAAGAAGACCCGGTCTTTGGGCACCACGCGCACCTGCACGTTGCCCTTGCGCAGGAGCTCATAGAGCTTGCGGTACTTGTCGCGATACAGCAGAGCCTCGGTCGCCGGCGACACCTCGTTCCAAGTCTCCTTGAGGGCCGCCTCTCGGGCGGCCTGGGACACCCGGATATCAGCGATGTCCAGCTCGCTGTTGCAGACAATGCGCACGTCCGGGATGTCGCCGATTTCCTCACCGACCAGCTCGAAGATGGAGCTACGGAAGTACCCGGCAATGCGCCGATACGAAACTGCGCCCTCCAAACGCTTAGCCAGAAACTCTTTGTCCAGGCGCTGACGGCGAGAGCTGAACCGCTGGATTCCACTCATGCCTTTGCTTTCGCTTCTCGGATGTAGTCGCCAAGTGACTTGCCCTGGCTGCCTTTCCACCAGTCGGCATTGCTGATAGCACCGCGTGCGACTGCGGCAGCCGCGGAGCCCGATGAAAAGAACTGGTCTTTGGTAAACACCAGCCCGTTTTGACTGGCAGCAATGACACCCGATTCACAAAGCTGACGGCGCAGCGCTGCATAGCTAGGGGCATCGAGCTCAAACCGGTCGTTTACCGGCTCGGCAACACGGCTACCCGCCTTAATGATGACACCTCCCTCGGAGACCTCCAGGGTAGCGTCCGCGTTGCGGGCGGTGAGCTTGAACTGTAGGCCCTTGGGAATGCTGGAATACATCGCGGCACGCTTACCCGCGCTGGACGCGACGTTGTCTTCACCACTGGATGCTGCTTCTGCTTCTTCCTGAGAGTTGTCGGTATCGTCGTCATCTACCGAGAACTGCCAAAAACCCAACAAGGGCAGCATCAGAAGGACCTCGTGCAGGAAGTTTTCGGTGAAGGCGTGGTCTTCTTCGGACAATGCCGGCACCGTGGGCTGGTTCGCGTTGTCCAATGGGATGCGGTTGGAGTGCTTGGCCAAGGAGATAAGGCGTGACTCCAGGTGTTGAACGTGGGCCTTGTTTAAGCGCCCTCCCTCAGCGGTGAAAAAGACACCTTTCTTCCAGAAGTCTTTGTGTTTGACGTGTGAGTCAATACGCTCGCCAACGGGGTCACCCTCTCCGATGTACATCCGTTTGCTGCTGACAAGGATATAAATGCCGGGCTGTTGGTACTCTTTGCGTCCCTTGACTTCGCCGGCCAGGGCACGCGGGAAGATGACGGCGCGCCCTGGCCAGTCATCGCGAGATGCCACCAGGATGCCGTCGGGCGCGCCCGACGGCGAGAACAGTCGAATCGAAAAAGGCCTCATGGTGTCCTATCCCTGCAGCGCAGTTACATCTTCTGGTTTTCGATGCCGTCAGCCAGCACACGTGCCGCCGAGGCTTCTTCCGGACGCATGGTGTCGACCTTCTTGCCGATGAACCGAGCGATAGTGACCAGCATGTCGCGTGACGAGTAGAACGCTCCTGGCTTGAGGTTTTGTTCCAGGCCCTTGAGCACATCGTCCAGGTCCTTCTGGGCCTGCAGGTCCATCAGCGCGTAGAGCACGGCCCGGATTGGGGTCTGGTACAGCTCCGACGACTGGTTCATCTCTGCCCGACCAAAGTCCTTTGCCGACTTCAGTGCCGCCTTGTTGGCATTTTCACTTGCCATCAAGGCGCTGAAATCGCACAGCGAAGGCCTTGGCAAAGTTCTGGTAGTTGTCCAGCTTGTTCAGGCCGTGGGACTCCTGCTCCAGCATCTTCAAATAGAAGCGCTCGGCCGGCTCCAGGTCATGCCAGACAGACTCGTCCAGGCCCAAGGGCACGAGCATCTTGTTGGCAGTGTCAGTGGCGAAGTCAATCAAACCCTCCACCAGTGTCTTCTGGCCGGAAACGCGCGGACGAAGGGCCTCCTGGGCCATGTCTTTGCCATCAATGATGCTGTACTTAGTCAGCACTTTGAGCGCTGCGGCATAGCCAGCCATCTGCAGGTCGGCATCCTCAAAGAGGTTGCCGTCCTTGGCTCGCTTGCTGTCAGCGGCGACCGAGTCGTTCATGCCGGTCAGACGCTTGATTTGCTCTGCAACCTCTTCTTCCAGCTCATATGCAAGGTCGGTCTGGTTGGTTCGCTTGGCCCCCAGGCGCTTGCGAAGCACCAACAGGATGGTGCCTTTCACGTAAGAACCCTCACGCAGCGCGGAGTCTGTCTCTGTCACGAGATACCAGGCCGCTGTCACTCGGAGGCCACTTGCCCACACAATATTGGCCATGTCCGCCCAGATGTTGCCGTCCTGGTGCGTGAACATTAGGATTTGGATGCCGTTGTCGGGCATACCTTCAGCCATCCGCTTGTAGGCAGCGACCATGCTCAGCCGGAAGTCGTGGTCTTCGCCCTTGACGGCCAGCTCCCTGCGTGAGTCCCAGGTCCAGTTGGCGAACTCTGGGGGTGGATTTTTACGGAACCACGCGATGAAGAACTCGAGGATTTCTTCATATTTGACAGCGTCTCCGTAAGGCGGGTCCGTGACAAAAATATCAGCATTTGCATTGAACTCACTGGCCGGCCTGTTGACCAGCGCGTACGGCGTAGAAACAGGTGAGCTTTTGAATTTTGTCGACACGAGAGGCGCACAAAACGTCAAGCCTCTGCACCCATAGTTGTAGAGCGTATTCAACGCCTGATTGTCGAAGGCTCCTTTCGTAGCTGAAGCGCCGCCTTCGCTGTTGTCATATCGGCTCAGCCGGCAATTCATGTTCAGCACTTGGGTTACGCCAAAAGCAAGACGAGCGTCACTGTACTTCCTGAAGAGGGCACAGGTCAGGAGCTGTCTCGGATTGAACAGATGATGCCAATGTGTCCATCCTCGGGTTCGAATGGGTTCGTCTGTTTTGTCCCCTGGCTCAATCCTTGTATCCGGAACCCAACCATTGCGTTGCCATTCAGCGAGATGCCGTTTTACGCTTGACAGCACCACGTTTTCTCTCTCAATATCCGCTGCGGTAACTCCACGAAACTCAGTGGGGGCCCGACCGCTTTCACCTTCCGGCAATTCTTTAATCCACTGGATGGCATACAGCCGCTCGTTGAAAATATCATCTTCACGGTAAGCAATGTCCGAGTTGTCCCATAGACGAAGACGATTTTTTTTGACCTTCTTGCCATTCACCTCGGTCGTGTAATCTCCTCGAATGCTCGCGATGCTGTTGACATGTTCTTGTCCGTTGACCGTGTGTACCACATCTCCTTTGCGGTAAGTTCCGGCTTCCGCCTGCTTCATTTCTGATGCCGTAGCGCCTGTCTTCAACTCGATGTCGTAACGCTTTTCGGAGGGAATTGGCACCAATTTGGCACACACCGCTCGGCTTTTGCTAACCACTAAAGTAGGAAGCACAGGAACCTTCCAACCAGACGAGGGCAAGTAACCTCAAGGCAGTAGAGATAAACCTTGCCTCGCCACCCCTCTCCGTCTGTCTCCACGCCCAACGCGTCTACATCAGCTTTGACACGTTCTACTAATGCCGCTTGGTCGTCATCAAGAGTTTTACGTTGTGCATCACTGGCTCCGACGACATTGAAGGCTCCCCAGGTGAGCATGCACGATACGGGGTTCAGGTCTGACGCAATAACGTCACATCCAAGCTGGGCTGCCGCA
Organism: Comamonas jiangduensis; assembly: GCF_902829245.1. GTDB lineage: Bacteria > Pseudomonadota > Gammaproteobacteria > Burkholderiales > Burkholderiaceae_C > Comamonas > Comamonas jiangduensis. Next base: position 11,552 of record NZ_CADEPJ010000303.1, read on the forward strand.
AACGGAATTTGCCCTGAGCCAGAAAACGTGTCCGACACTGTAGGGCGGTGTCCAAATCTCATGACACCCAGTTGCTCCACCAGCTCAGCAAACGAGTTCGCGTTGGTGCCTAGGTGGGCATTCACACCGGCCCAAATGTGCGAAGCCACGGTTTCAGAAACCTCTTCTGCTCGTTTCGCTTCTGACGCGAGCTCCCGATATGTGTCGTACGCGAACGTCAGCGAAGCAACTTGGTGCTTCGTTGTGTCACCAACGTCACTGCGCCACTTGAGCCGTGGAGTTGCGTCTTTGCCATTTTTCTGATGTGGGAAATTCCTTACGTCAAAAGGAGCGGTGAGAGGTAGTGGGTGACCAGGGGGGTCAATATCAAAGTAAGCGGTGATATCTGGAATTTTTGCCGTTCGAACGATGACCTCCGCCTTGGGTAAGCCCAGGCGTTTGCTAATGGATACATCGTCCATGCTCATCAAGGACTCAAATACTTCCAAATCTCTAATTGGGTCAGCAGTTGCTGGAAGCAAGGAGGCAAGAACACAGGCTCGATTAAGGACCAGAGGTTTCCGCCCCTTCCAGTAACTGCCAAGAGCTGTGAGGGTTTGAGATTGTCTAGCCTCCCTCTCCTTGAAAACATCAATGGACAGCTTCTGAACAGGCAGAAGGCTTTCAATCAGCGCAGGCGCATCTTTCAAGCTCAGGGCCTTAACTCCCGACGGGTGGGGGTAGTGGTGTAGTCCACTTTCGGAATCGTGTTGACAGCGGAAGAAGTCATTTTTCGGGTTGTCGAGGTGAAAAAGCCTGCGTGGGTAGCAGGCTCAAAACAATTGGGGGGTCAGTGGGCCGTCTTCTGCAGGGCGAATCGACCGGGGTTTCTTGTTCTCAGCCTTGCCACTGGACAGCGCGTGGTACAGGGCCTTTCGCCACCCAGCGTCCTTGTCATCAGCCAGGCCAGCCTCGGCTGCGGTTTGGCTGAATAGCCACCAGCGTTCTTCCGGCTTCAGGGCAGCCCATTTGGCTGCAATGGCTTTGCACTCATCCACGCTGTTGGCATGTTCCGCCGCCCATGCCAGCACGCAGAGCTCCTTGCCCAGCATGCGGTCTACCTTGTTGTCGCCAGTGGTCCAGCGCGGGCTGGCCAGCTTCTTGGCCTTGAGCCTGGCGGCAAAGTCCTTGCGGGCCGTCTCGGCAATCGCCGACCAAAAACGTCGAGGCAGGACCAAGCGTGTCTCCCTCTGGGGCACGCCGTTATCGCCACCCTTAAAGCCGTAGTCCTCAATGATGGTGATGTCCCCTTTGGCGGCCGCAGGAATCTCCACTCGGAAGATGTGCGCGCCAAAGGCTGCTGCTCCAAAGCCCTCGACCAGGTCGGCGGGCTTCACGTTTTGGTTTGGCTCATGTATGGGCGTTGAGAGGGTTACTGAGAAAAGTCGTTTTCGTTGAGCTCGAAGCCCACCTTGGCAGCCAGGTCCAGCAGGTCTTGACCCGTCTGGAACTGGAAGCGGTGAATCTTCAGGCTGATGGAGGCGTCAGCAGGGAGGCACGAGCCAATCTGGTTGAGCACGCTCTCCAGGTAGGCGCCGTCTGCAGGCGTGTCTCCCAGGAAGAACTGAACCACAGCAGGCGTGCTGCCTACGACAGCGGCCACCTTCTCCACCGTCGCTTGACGCTCTTTAAGCAGCGCGACCACTTGGTAGGCATCCTGGCGGGAGCCCAGGCTCACTATGCGGGTCAGTCGTGCTGGCTTGCTGCGGTCAATGACCACTTGACGCTTGCCATCGCCATCATCGTCTCTTTTGCGGGCACCGGCGTACTCAAACTTCTCTTTGGCTTCTAGCCCACCGCCCTCGGCAAAGACAAGAATCTTGGCGGCACTGTCACCCAGCTCAATCGGTCCGGTGTAGTCTGTGCCGTTGCGTGGCTCAGAGCCGTCGAGGGTGTACTTCAGGGTCGCGGCAGGTGCCACAAACAGCTCCACTTCGCGGGTGTTTGCGTCCAGCTTGGCTCGTATGGTCAGCTTGTTGGTCCAGGTGAAGACCTCACCGGTATCGAACTGGCCATTGGGGTCAACAGCCAGGAACTGGACGCGGTAGGCCTTGGAACGCAAGACGTCATCCTTGAGAACCGGGCTGGCAGTGCTGACCACACCGTCTTCGGCGTAGTGGATACGGGCGCTTGGGCCTGCGTTGAGCGCGTTGACGCGCAGCACCACCTCGCCGTTGTCGTCCGGGGTGGTGTCAGGTACCACCTGAACAGAAGTCTTCTTTTTGGCGGGCGTGTGCGAGACGTGGCCGTTGCCCAGGTCTTCCCATACACCGCGCTGGACGGCGATGGACTTGAGCATGTCCAAGCCTTTGGGCGGCATCCAGGGCATCTTGGCCCGCTGCTTCTCCCGAGCGACTGCGGTCGCCCAGTCAATCGAGACAGAGCCTTCGTTCCACAGGTTGGTCTCTGCGTAGTCGCGCAGCGCATCGAAGTCGGCGTCCACGTCCAAGAACAGCTTTCTCGGGTGGGCCGTCAGCGTTTTTTCGATTTGCTCTTCACCATCGAAAGGCTTGCTGTTATCGCGCTTGCTGTCCAGCGGCTTAACCTTGAGCTCAGGCGCTTTGTCGCCGACCTGCGCCGGGTAGATAACCTTATCAAACACGCCCAGGATGGTGCTGTAGAAGTCGTGCGCAGCCGACTCCTTCTTGCCCAAGAACTCTTCGTACTGGGCATGAGACTTCGGAATCTTGACCTCAGCCTTGAGGGTCGCGTAGCTCTTGCGGGCGGCCTGCTCGATGCTGGCCATCTGAGTCTTGTCGCCAGTCAGCACGAGGAGGTTGTTCTTCTCCGGCAGCTCTGCAAAGAACGCGTCCAGCTGCTCGGGAGGCATCTTGGTCGCCGGGTCAATGATGAGCAGCACGCGGTTACGCTTAACTTCAGCGATAACCTCGTTGAGCTTTGGCAGCGCAATGGCCTGGCTGTAGGCAGTCTTGCGTGTCGGAGCAAACATCTCCTTAAGTCGGGTCTTGATAAGCTCATCAATCTGAGCCTCAGGCGCGGTGGCCGCAATGCCTTGGAGCATCTTGGTCAGATTTTCCTGTCGGTCGAAATACAGCTTGGCGTCCTGAGTCTGGTGCAGGTACCAGCACTCAGAGAGCATCTCGTCAATCGCGGTGTTGTACTCGACCACCGAGCGCAGCGGAGTGACCACGCATTCAAGCACTTCTTCACGGCTAAGGCCTTTGACGGCATTGACCGCTGTGGACAGGCTGGCCGTGAACAGTAGGTTGGCCACTTCGGACGCGTTCTTGTTGCCGTTGGATGCGTCGATACTCTGGGCATGTGCCGAAAAGTTGACGTCCCACAGGTCTTTGGATATGACGTCGTTCATGCCAGAGATGTCAGCCAGCTTGCTGCGTACTTCGGTGATGCTCAGGTCAAAGTGCTGCGCGCCAATCAGGTAGACGTCGTCGGCATCGCGCTCCCAGACCGACTTCAGCAGCCGAGACATCAGTTCCATCAGGCCACGGGTCTGCTTGAACTGTTCGTTTTCTTTGAAAAGGGCGACCAGGTCTTTCAGGCGTGGGTGGAACGGATAGGTGTGGACGATTTCATCGGCCAGCGCTTCAGCGCCTCTCGCAACCACCTTGGACTTGGTGGCCTCTTCCAAGGCTTGGCCATAGCGAGCCGCTAGGTCCTGGATTTCTGCCACGTCGGGCAGCTTAGTAAACAGGCGCTTACGCAGAATGTCGTAGACCTCGTTCCCGGCCAGGTCCACCGGGGTGATGGCCTTCTCTTGGCGGCCCAGCTCTTTGCGGGCATCAAGCAGCGCGCGCTCAATCAGGGCCCCACCTTGAGCGTACGAGGCGTCCAGGTCTGAGACCACCACGCAGACGTTTGAGAGCTTGCCCGCAGCGCTGAGCAAGTTGGCAAAGGCGCGAGTAGCGATATCGGCGACGGTGCCCGTGCCCGTGGCGCGCGTGCCTAGGTACTGGAAGTACGGCGGCAGTTCGTCCAGGAGGATGAGCGTGGGCTTGTCGGACTTGAGCAGACTGGTCCAGTCGGCCTCGTCGGGGGCCTCGGGGCCAGAAACCCAGAACCGCTAGAAAGCTTCGCCCCGGCCCAGCTTGTGAGCGATTTCACCCCACAGATAGTGCCGAGCGCTGTTGCGGCCGTTGAACGCCACCACACGTGCGTCGGAGAGGACGTCGATGTGCGTAACGTCAGTGCAGTACTTGTGCCGCAAGGCCGTGTGCTTGGCTGCCAGCCCGGCGCCCACAATCCAGTGAGTCTTACCGCCACCCATGGCTTGCTTGAGGTGGAAGACGGCGTTGGATGACTAGCCAGCCAGCCGTTCAAGGGTCCCGCGCAGCAGGTCGCGCATACCTGCGGTGATGAAGGTCTTGCTGTAGAAGGCCTCGCCGTTGCCTTCGTCTTGAATCAGCTGGTCGAGCTGTTCGATTTGGTCGCTGACGTCAATGGACAGCGCGTTGGGGGCCAGCTGGCAGGCCTGCTTGACGGTTTTCACGAGGTGGTCTTCCCTGTTTCGGTGGTGGGGTTGTGGACGCCAACGACGATGTTGTTCTTCTCGCAGTATTCGAGGATGAGGTGCTCAACCATGTTGGATGCTGAGCGATGCTCTCTGGCCGCAGCTTCCCGCAACAAGGCCTTGGCCGTCGGCGTTATCCGCAGGCCCAGCTGTTCAGTTTTGACGTCGGCCATGTATGAAGGTGAGAAGTAAAACAATGTCGTAACAGTGTATAGCGGCAGAGTTTTAAACGCTATGACTAATGCTCCAGCTCGACAAGGTCTCAAAAACGTCCGTTTTTGAGAATGGTTGGCTTGTCCTCGAGAAACCGTTATTCACCAGGCTAAAGCTGTCTCGAAATCCAGTCTCGTTTTCAATGTCTCATAGCTACACTGAATATTAAGATTTGAGACGGAGATAAACATGCTTGTTGGATATGCCCGTGTATCCACTGAAGACCAGAAGCTGGACCTGCAGCTTGATGCCTTAAAAAGTGCTGGCTGTGTGAAGCTTTTTTCTGACCACGTGTCTGGGGCATCCAAGCTCAAGGTCGGCTTAGAAGAAGCATTGGCTTATCTCAGGCCTGGCGACACCTTGGTAGTCTGGAAACTGGACCGCTTAGGTAGAACGGTCAAAGGACTGATAGAGCTGGTGGATGAACTCCATAGTCGTAATGTCCAGTTTCGAAGCCTGACCGACAGCATCGACACAAGTACGAGTGCCGGGAAATTCTTTTTTCACGTGATGGCGGCAATGGCGGAGATGGAACGTGACCTCGTCCGCGAACGGACATCCGCGGGATTGGCCGCTGCTCGAGCCCGTGGACGAATGGGAGGTCGCAAGCCAAAAATGGACAGCCCCCGCTTGAAGTCAGCCCAACACTTAATCTCCAGCGGGATGACGCCGAAGGAAGTTGCAGACAGTCTTGGTGTATCTAGAGCAACTCTCTATCGAGGGCTGAGCTCATTGCGCCGCTAGCGTGGGGGCTTCAAAGAACTTTTGCTCTCTGCCAGTTTCTGTCCTTAACTACCTCGTCTTGAACGACATGCAGTCACCCTGATTCTGCGGCCGAACGGCAGCTACAGGCGTCAATCGTCATTGCCCGGTTCGCCTGCTGAAGGACACCGCCTGGAGCAGCAATTTGCTAAAGACTGTGCTCACTGACGACTATGAGTTACGACGCAATAAGCCTGTTGCCAAAAAGCCGATTCGGGCGACGGAAAGTGCAAACCATCACTCAGGTTGTAACTCCTGAAACATGCATGTACGGTTTTGTATAAGCTGTCAGTCCTACAAGCCAGCGACCCAGACCAGGGAGCAAAAATCAGGAGGAGACATGCCAGCAGTGCAAAAACAATTTGAAGATTTCCACAGCGCCATCTGTTTCGATGAAGACGACGAGAAGGCAACCCTCCGCGAGAAACGTGAAATCATCCTCAAAGCGCTGAAGGAGAACCTCGACGACGACGTGCCGTCGTTTGTAAATTTCAATCAGGGTAGTTACTCGATGCACACTGGAGTGGTGCCACTGGAGAGCAACTTTGACATTGATGTTGGCCTCATCTTCGATTGCAAGAAGGACAAATACCCCGACCCGGTCGCGCTGAAGAAAAAGTGCGCGACGCGGTGGACTGAACTTCCGCACTGTGGCCATACGCCGGCCGTGCGTGACTGTCAACTACATGAGCGGCGGTGAGTTTCATACCACGTCGACTTGGCAATCTACACCGAAGGTGATGATGGGAAACTCTACCTAGCCAAAGGCAAGGAGAACTCGGCTGAGGAGCACCGAATCTGGGAAGTCTCAGACCCGAAGGGGTTGACCAAGCGTGTTTGTGGCGCGTTCGAGGAATCTGACCAGCTGGCCCAATACCGCCGTTGCATCCGCTACCTCAAGCGCTGGCGGGAAGTTCAATTTCGGGGCGCAGGCGCACCGTTGAGCATTGCCCTTACCGTCGCCGCACTTCACTGGTTTAGGCCGAACTTCGGTGCGTCCGGCAAACCAGTCGACCTGCTGGCAATGCTGGACTGGGTCGAAACGATGCTGGCACAGTTCACCAACGAGTACAGCGTTGACGATGGTTTCCATCTGCGCATGAAGGTTGTGCTGCCCGTAGAACCGTACACCGACTTGATGGCCAAGCGGACCGCTGCACAGATGCAGAACTTCAAGGATAAGCTTGCGGCTCTGCGGGATGCCCTGCAGGAAGCTTATGACGAGGACCTACCCGAGGATGCGTGCAAACACTTGAAGAAGCAGTTCGGCGACGACTTCAAGATACCCGAGAAGTCCGAGACGGCCAAAGCTGTATCAGCTGCCGTCATTAGCACAGGAAACTCCGCATGACGGAGGCTGCTGTCGAGTCGGGTGCATCCACGAAGGTCGATGCCGCGTTTGAAGCTGTCAAGAACGCTTGCAGCTTGCACGGCATCGAAGTAGTCCGCTTGGACAGTACAGTTCCAAACAGCTTGGCGGTCGAGCTCACAGGTGCAACACGAAAGTGGTCTATATACGTTGATTGCAACGAGGAGCACTTGAGTTTGCCGGCCGTTATGACTGACGCCCCGTCGACGCCATTAGCACATGTCAGCTACAACGGTTCCGTGTGCGTCGACGATGGTCAGGGATTGTCACTTGACCCCAATCGCCCAGCAGACATCGTGGCGCACACTGTCCTCAAGGCTTACAACCTGCTCGAACATTCGGCGATGGACGCAACCATGGGCCATGAGGAGTTTTTCAACGAGCTTGAGGGCTACTGGCTGCACTTGCCCGGCTCGCTGCGCGCACGTGCATACTTCGAGGTCGATGGCAACTCTCGGATGCTCAAGGCCTTTGTTAAGTCGAAACAGAAGCTACCTAAATGGTTTTTTGTGGAGCGCGACGCTGAGGTTCCTTGGGAAGTTCAACGCGAAAAGCTCGAGGGGCTGCGGGCCCTGTACGTTCAACTCGACACTCTTGATTTGCCGCCGGCGTTCCCGGATAAGCTGACAACGGAGTTCATTGACTCTGTTCATCAGCATCTGTCGCCTGAGCAACTGAAGCTCTGGGAGCAGTTGCTCGGCCCATCAAAGAACACTCCTAAACAACTGGCGCTGTTGATTTCAGTGCCCCGTCAGGCCGGAGGCAGTTCATTGGTCGGTGTTGCTTTCGGAGCATACCGCGGAATGGTCGACAAGAAGGCTTCGGTTACGCCACTGACAATGCGCCGCCACACGCCCAACTACATGCGCGAACGCGGCGGCGCGTCGCTGGACCTTCTAGGAAAGCATGTCGTAGTGCTGGGTGCTGGCGCCGTCGGAGGCGTCGTCGTCGATACCCTAGCGGCAGCAGGCATAGGCAAGCTCACGGTGGTCGACCACGATGAATATTCAGAGGACAACGTTTTTCGCCACGTGCTCTCGCCCCTGTTTATCGAAACTGGTAAACCTATTGGCTTGAAGCTGGAGCTGGAGCGGCGCTACCCTGGCCTTAGCATCACACCTGTCTGCACTACCGCCCAGAAGTGGTTCAAGACCGCTGACCTGAGTAAGTATGACGGCATAGTGCTCGCATTCGGTGCGCCATCCCTCGAACGCTCGTTCTCTCGCGTTCTTAAGAACAAACGGTTCGACCTTCCCGTCGTTTTCACATGGCTCGAGGCTTTGGACTTGGGGGGGCACTCGATATTGATGTCGACAAAAGGACCCGGCTGCCTCGAATGCGTATATCGTGACGATGAAGGCCAACCAGCACTGGCGCCGCGCACGTCGTTTCTGGAGCCAAACCAGCCGGTTACCCGCAACCTCACGGGCTGCGCTGGTGCATTCGTACCGTTCGGCCCCATCCAGGCCCGCCGCACAGGTCTAATGGCAGCTGAACACCTACTCTCTGCCATCACTGAAATAGCAGTAGGTGGTCAATCCCGATACCCCTCGTACCGATTCTGGGTGGGTGAAGGCTTGGCAGCTGCCCGGCATGGATTGCGAACGACCCCTTGGTTCCGAGCCGCAAGAACAACTCTCCCTGAAGACGCCACGCGGCTCGTGTTCAGCCGTGCCTGCCTCCATTGCCGTGTACCTAAGGAGGAGGCATGAGGCTGGTCTATCGCGTCACGCCGCAGCAGCGGCTCATCATCGTCGAGCACGCCTTGCAGCAGATGCAGGCGTTCGCGCAGCGCCGCTGGTGGCACTGTGAAGCCGGGGGTGTCCTACTGGGCCGCCACCTCTTGGACTCTCACGACGTGGTTGTCGACGAGGTGTCTACTCCGCAGAGCAGTGACCGCCGCAGCAGATTCGGCTTCTTTCGGTCATATAAGCATGAGCAGATTGCCCACCAGCGCTGGCTGGAGCATGAACAAACATCAGCCTACCTCGGGCTTTGGCATACGCACCCTGAAGCTGACCCTACGCCCAGCGACGTCGACCTTCGTGACTGGCAGCAAGCCGTGTCAAGGGACGCGTTTGAAGGCCACCGCCTGTTTTTCCCCATCATTGGCACGCACAACATCCGCATCTGGACGCTGAGCCGCCGAGGCGTGTTTCGAGAATTGAAGCTGGAGAACAAGAATGGCGACGAAAAATCCTGCAACACCGACTAAGGCGACGATGAAGACGCCTGTGAAAACGAAGTCTCCTGCGAGTGCAAAGAAAAAACGAACGCAGAAGCGCGCCAACATTCCTGTAGCTGTACGGCGCGACCTTTGGGTGGCCGCAGCAGGGCGCTGTGAATTCCGTGGCTGCTGTAAGCCGGTCAACCGAGACTTCCTTACCAAGAAGATGGCTAACGTTGGAGAGTTTGCACACATCATTGGGGACAGTCCTGCTGCCGCGCGGGGCATATCCGGTGAATCAGAGCGACTTGCAGCAGACCCAAGCAATCTCATTCTCGCGTGCTTCGATTGCCACAGCCGCATCGACAGACATGGCCAGAGCAACGAATTCACTGCAGAACAGCTCCGGGCCATGAAGCGCGAGCATGAGACGCGTATCGAAAGCATCTACTCAGCAACCGGTGTGATGGAAAGCATGCCGGTTCTAATGGCATTCCCGATTGCTGGCAATGTGCCCGCGCTCGACGTCCGCAACATCCACTATGCGATGCTGACCAACAGTGACTTTCGGCGCTTTCCCACCTCGACCCACATTCACATTGACAAGAGCAGTTTCGACATCAGGGACAATGAAGCAGACTTCTGGTCCAGCGCCGAAAGGGCCCTGACCCAGTTGTATCAGCAGCGAGTCGAGCCGGTACTGACCGCCAGAAGCGGCCCTTCCCATCTGACGATTGCGGGCTTTGCTCCGATTCCGATGCTAATGAAGCTGGGTGCCCTCATCGGCGACAAAACACCCGCGAACGTTCTAGATTTGCCGGGAGAGCAATGGCTATGGGACAGGCGCCCGGAGTGCCCTTCGCCGTCCTTTACCTACACCGTCTCCAACACCTTGCCTCGTGAGGTTTCCGTACTCGTGAGCCTCTCCAATCGAGTTGTGCATCCAACGGAGGTGCACCCAGTCGTGGAGTTCCAAGCTGTAGCGCCTGACCGCGGCATCATCCGCACTGAAAGTCACCTCTTGAATTTCCGCAGTGAGTTCGATAGCTTCCTGCAGCGCCTCACGCGTGCCGGCGTTCGCGTGGTGCATATCTATCCTGCAACGCCACTATCGGCGAGCGTAGAAATTGGGCGCATGCTGCTGCCCAAGACATTCGAGGAGGTTCATGTCTGGGAGTGGCAGGCGCCCGAATGGAAGCGAGCGCTACGGCTGAAGTAGCCCGCTCGGATGTCCTCGTAGACTAAAACCAGCTAGCCAGGCTTCCTCCGTTCTATACGACTGCTTGCCCTTTTCTTGCCGAATGCTAGCGTACTACCGCCGTAGCCAGCACCAGCGACCGCTTAATGCCGGCTTTCGTGAGTACTCCATCATTTCTTAGCTCCTTCTCTACATTTAGATAGGAGTTAAGAACTCAATTTTTTAGTGGGTCGGTCACTTTTTTACACGCCCTACCGTCGATTCACATCGGGCAGCGGAGAGTTAAGGAATGCCTCCTCAAGGCCTCTCATGTTGGCGTTATAGGCCCATCGTGCAAACTGTTCTAAAAGCCGGTTGTTCTCAGCTTCTATACGCTGCACCTGTGCTTCTAAGCGCTCTATTTTTTCAAGCGCAGCCTGCATTTCTGGCGTAGAAGCTAGTTTCTGTGGACGGTCACTATCTGCAGATAGAGCTTTCTTACGCAGTTCAAAAGCATCTTGAATCCGAGGATGCTTGTGTAATGCTTGGCGTGTATAGCGTGCGAAGAGATGTCTCTCCACCGCCTCAATAAGCAAGTCCCAAGTCAGTTTTCCCGACCATCCATCAAGGATGCCAACAATCTTGGTGATATCCTCATCAGATAAATTCTTTGCTCTTCTCATATATTGCTTTTTGACTCTTCAACGGTCCACTGCAACAAGCCCTGCTCCTTGACACGGCTTTCAATAGCTTTGCGAGCTTCTACCGCATGCTGAAGCCGAGAAGCGGGTTTGATGTGCGTGAGACGAATAAGAGCACCCTTCGGAACTTTAGGGTCGTCAAGAATAGCGACGAGTTCAGAAAGCCGGTCATACGTCAACTGCTGATGCTGGACCCATCGGGATGCACCATAAATTTGTTCGTTCTCCGCTGCTCGTGCTTCCGACAAGAGGTACGCCGTTTCTTCGTGCTTAGCCCGCGTATTAGCCTCACCAAACTTATCCCCTTTGATGCAAATTTGTTCGTTGCAATTGATGCAGTCTTGGTGCAGAGAACAAGGGGACATCACGAAGTCATGCACGCACATACCAAAGTCTGTCGTATGAGCAGCCTGAATTCCCATTTCCTTGAACTTCTCACGAGGAACGAGGCTGATGCGCACCTGAGGGGTCAACTCAGTCGAGGATTGCTTTTTTGCATCTTCCCTTATTTCACTGAGGCGTGCTTGGACGTCTCGGTCAGAGACGTGGTTATAAACGGCGTTCTGCCTAATATCTTTACGACCTGACCATTTAGCGATATCGAGCTCGCTCATTCCGCCAGCTTGTGCAAGCGTGTTTAAGTAATGACGAAACTGGTGTGTGCGAATGACAACCGGAGAACCATCGGCCTCAAAGAAGCCTAAATTCTCAAAGACAGACTTAAATCCGTGCTTAGAGCGATTGCCCAGACCTGTAGAGATAAATCCTTGGTTCAGCGCCTCGATGATTCCTCGGAATGCGCCCTTAACCTTGTGCAATTCATTACGACGTGTGATACAAAGCGCCTGACTAAATCGCAACCCACGGTCAACGTCCAGCCAAGGGAAGCCCTCAGGCAAAGCCTTCAGCACCGCCGCTTCGACATCCGAAAACTTTGCGAAAAGTTTTTTTCCTCGAATCTCGGTAAGTACGTTGTTATCGACACACCACTGCCTCGGTCCTGTTCGAGGAGGTGTTTCAACGAATAACACTTCACCGAGCTCCGCCATGGAAAGGTCTTTACCCCTTAGATGCTCCAAATGCGATGGAAGGAAAATCGAAGTGGGATTCTCCTCGTACCAAAGCGCTACGGCTCGAGCTTCACGAGAGGCTATATCTAGCCTTCTAATGGCTTCTTGTACCACTGAAGACATTGAAGGAACGACCGGTTTTACCATTGGTTCTGCTCCTTTGGATGGCCAGAACCGCAAGCCGTAAGCAGCTTCTCCATCAGGCTTTTTACTGTGCACTTCGCACTGCGCTCGCAGGGCTAGCACTTCATTGACCCTGTCTGGAGCTGAGCACATGATTGCAGACACCGCCGTAACGACTAAGTCAGCAGGCTCAGTTGCAGCTCGAAACGCTCTTGCCAAACAGTCGAGTGCAAAGGGTGAAGGTAGTTTGTCTTGCCGAGCCGCGTCAAATTCCTCACCCACTCGCCCACCCACCTCAGCTGGACGGCATAGCGAATTAGCCCAGCGCAGCGGAACAGCAGATAAACGGTTGTCATCCATGAAAGACGCAAGCATTTCGAGCTGTTGGCCGTTACGATACCCCGCAGATTCACTGTACTTAGCTTGAATAAGCTGGGCCGCTCTATTTAGCGTTCCCGTATCAACGCAGGCTGGATTGGATATACCTCGCTCTGCTAAAGCGGCACCCAACGCGCGAATAGCAGCAATACGAGAGCC
>NZ_CADEPJ010000304.1 GCF_902829245.1 Comamonas jiangduensis
GGCCACACGACGGCCGCCGTGCTGCAAGGGCGCGTGGCGGTACAGGCGCTGGCCGATGCCGGCCACCCTTCACCAACTGCGCTGCTGCACAAGTACACCGGCATTGCGGTGTCAGCCGATGGCCAAGCGGGCAGTGTCACCACGCTGCTGCCTGCGCCTTCCGCCCAAGACTTGCCAGCGCTGAATGAAGATGCGCAATGGCTCCACCTTCCCATGCCGGCATGGGCTCCCGCCAAGGGCTGGCGTGTCAGCGTCGGCCAGGACGCCCCAGGCCAGCACGTGCTGCGCAGCGGGCAATTTAGCGGCCCGCTGGCGCGTTTTGCTGCGCTGGAAGATGGCGATTATTTCTTGCATGTGCGCGCCATCGATGCCCAGGGCATCAGCGGCATTCCCGCCACGGTGCCGTTGCGCGTCAAAGCACACCCGGTACCGCCGTTGGTGCAAACACCCGCGCCCGCAAGTGTGCTGGCACAAAGCGAAGCCCAGCTGCAATGCACGCCCGTAGATGGGGCCGTGCAATACCGCCACCAAGTCATTGCCATTGACCACGTGCAATCTGCCGTGCCTGCCGCTGCATTTGCCCAGCCGCTGCTGCGCAGCCAAAGCGACACCAAATGCGCGATGGATTTGCGCAGCCTGCCCGCAGGCAACTACGCTTGGCGCGCCGCCAGCGTGCGCATGGTCAAGGGCCGCGAAGACCAAGGCCCTTGGGCAGCGGCCCACACCTTTCAGATTGCGGCCAGGCCCCAGGCGCCTTCCTTGCAAGCGCTGCAAGTGCAGACGCAAGCGGGCATTTCCACCATCCACTGGCCTGCTGAAGCAGGTCAGCGTTTCCGCCTACAAGCTTTTGCCAGCACCGACAGCAATAGCCAGCCTGCCTGGACACTGTGCTGGAGCACCCCCACTGGACCGCCGCTGACCTGCCCGCAGGTACATGGCATCCGCATCCAGGTGCAAGACCCATCGGGCTTGCGCAGCGCCTTCTCGCCCCTGCGCAGCGTGCAAGTGCTGCCGCTGGTGCGCGATGGCTTCGGCGCACCCGTCAGCTCCGGCACAGGGCTGGGGATTACGCACCAGTGATTATTCTTAAAAGAGAGCATGTAGCGCGCATGCAGAAAGGCTTTTCTATGCATTTCATATGCAAAGCTTTATTTAACAAGCGCCAGCAGCTCTCTTTTTCTTAGTCCCCCCCTGCGCATGCAACGTTCACTGTCTCTGGAGTGGCTCTGCATGGCCACCGCCTTGCTGGCACTGACACTGTGGCTGTCTGGGCCGCAGCAGCTCGTGCGTGCCAACTTGTGGTTGCAAGACCTGTCACTGCGCCTGCACCAGCCCCCAGCCTCCCCCGATGTGGTGCTGGTTCTGGTGGAGGAGCGCAGTCTGGCCAGCATTGGCCGCTGGCCCTGGCGCCGCGCTTTGCATGCCCATGTGATCCAGCACATCAGCGCGGGGCAACCTCAATCCATCGGGCTGGATTTTTTGCTGGCAGAGCCTGATCTCGACTTCCCCGAAGACGATCTGGTGCTGGCCGAAAGCATGGCCCACAGCGGCCGCGTGGTACTGCCCGTGGTACGCGGCCTGGACGAGCACAGCGCCACCTTGCCGCTGCCTCTCTTTACCCAAGCCGCTGCGCGCCTGGGCCATGTGCATGTGCCGCTGGACGAAGATGGCGGTGTGCGCCGCTTTTATGCCCGCGAAGGCCTAGACCCGCAGCCCTGGCTGTATCTGGGGCTGTCCATGCTCTGCGTGACAGCGCCGGAGCAGCAAGATTCCCAGCCCCCGCACCAAAAAGCCCCCGCCGAACCCGCACCCTGGCAACGCCAGGGGCTGACACACATTGCCTTGGCCCAAGGCCAGCCGCCATTTGCCATGTACGCCTACATCGATGTGCTGCGCGGCCAGATTCCCGCCTCGGCCTTTCGCAACAAACACGTAGTCATTGGCACGGCCGCCGCAGGCCTGGGCACGGCGCTGGCTACGCCCAGTGGCCCCGACACCGCATCCGCCTACCACGCGCAGCTGCTGAGCCACATCCTCAGCGGCGCACAGCAAAACCAGCATACCACCAGCGCCAGCCCATGGGCCAACCGTTGGGTGAACATGGTGCCTGTCGCCCTGCGTTTGGTGGCA
>NZ_CADEPJ010000305.1 GCF_902829245.1 Comamonas jiangduensis
TGTGCCAAGTGATGACGTGTGAGGATGCCGCTGGCGGGACCATGGTGTGCATCAGCAGCATGATGTCGCGCCTGTCACAGGCCGAAAGCGGCGCCTGGCTGTACCGCACCAGCAAAGCAGCGCTCAACATGGTGGTGGCCTGCGCCCAAGACGCATGGAAAAGCACATGGGTGGTGGCGATGGACCCGGGCTGGGTGCAGACCGACATGGGCGGCCCAGGCGCGCTCATCACCGTGGAGGAATGCGTGCACGGCATGCTGGCCACGGTGGCGCAACTGGATGAGGCCGACAAAGGTGCCTTGGTGCGCTATGACGGCCACCGCTGGGAAGATTGGTAATTAAAACCATAGCTGCTTGCGCTTGATTTATAAAGATTTCAAAGTGTTTTTGCATTAAAAGCTAAACACACAGCGCGCAAGCAGCTCTCTTTTTAAAAAGACAAGGAGACAAGATGCTGTTGAGCGAAGACCAACAAATGATCCGCGATGCCGTGCGCAGCTTTGTGCAGGCAGAAATCACGCCGCACGCCGCCCGCTGGGACAAAGAGCATCATTTCCCGAAAGATGTGCACCAAGGCTTGGCCGCGCTGGGTTGCTATGGTCTGTGCGTGCCGGAGCAATACGGGGGGGCAGGCTTGGATTACGTCACCCTGGCCGTGGTGCTGGAAGAAATTGCCGCTGGTGATGGTGGCACCAGCACCGTGATCAGCGTGACCAATTGCCCGGTCAACGCCATCCTCATGCGCTATGGCAGCGAAGCGCAAAAGCAGCAGTGGCTGACCCTTTGGCTCGGGGCGAAATGCTGGGCGCGTTTTGCCTGACGGAGCCGCATGTGGGCTCCGATGCCTCGGCATTGCGCACCACCGCCACCAAAGAGGGTGGGGACTACGTCATTCACGGCGTCAAGCAGTTCATCACCAGCGGCCAAAACGGTGACGTAGCGATTGTGATTGCGGTGACGGACAAAGCGGCAGGCAAGAAAGGCATGAGTGCCTTCCTGGTGCCCACCTCCAACCCCGGCTATGTGGTGGCTCGTCTGGAAGACAAGCTGGGTCAACACAGCAGCGACACGGCGCAAATCAACTTGGACCACTGCCGCATTCCGGCCGAGAACCTCATTGGAGCCGAAGGCGACGGCTACAAGATTGCGTTGAGCGCGCTGGAAGGGGGCGCATTGGCATTGCTGCCCAAAGCGTGGGCATGGCACGCGCGGCGTTTGAATGCGCGCTGCAGTACAGCAAAGAGCGCGAGAGCTTTGGCCAGCCCATCTTCAACCACCAGGCGGTGGGTTTCAGGCTGGCCGATTGCGCCACGCAGATTGAAGCGGCCCGCCAGCTGATCTGGCACGCCGCCAGCCTGCGCGATGCCGGGCAGCCCTGCCTGAAGGAGGCAGCCATGGCCAAGCTGTTTGCCAGCGAGATGGCCGAGCGTGTGTGCAGCGCTGCGATCCAGACACTGGGCGGCTATGGCGTGGTGAGCGACTTCCCCGTGGAGCGCATTTACCGCGATGTGCGGGTGTGCCAGATCTACGAGGGCACCAGCGATGTGCAGAAAATTCTGATTCAGCGGGCGCTGGCCTGATCCGGTGCGCAGCCACTCAGGTGGCTGTGTGCCGTGCTGTTGGCCCCACGGCTCACCGCACATGGCACGGCCAATCGCTATGAGGCAGCGTGGCTCAGGGCTCCAGGTCGATGGTGAAGCCGCGCAAGTGGCGCGGGGTGGCGCGTGGCAGATCCAGCTGTACATCCGCCATGCGCTGCTTGATAAATAGGGTGGGCACCGCGAAGGCATGGGCCAGCTCTTCCCAATTGCGGGCTTGCATGGGTTGCACGGCGTAGCGCAAGGCCACTTCGGGCAAGAGCAAGCGCAGCGCAAAGTCATTGGCTTCAGCCATGTGGCGCAGGCCAAAGTCCAGGCGAAAGTCTGTGCTGATATGGATGGCCTGGGTCATGCCGGGGCGCAAATGGTGCAGCGCGACGTGTGCCAGCGCGTGGGCCACGACATAACGCTGGTGCACGCTGGGCAGGCTGGACTGCAGGGCGATGTGCGCCTGATTGTCGGTAGCAATCGACAACACAGCACTGGCAGGCAGATCGGGTTGCAGCTGTAAGCGCACCCCCACTTGCCTGGCGATGTGCGCTACGTTCACGGGAATGGATTGATCCCAGTGCAGCTTGAGGATGCCTTCTGCCAACAATGCCATGGGCGGCATTATCTCCTCAGGATGCTTCGGTCATCGCTGCGAGTGGCGCTGCGCGGATTTGGCGTGTCACGGGGTCGATATAGGCGCCAGGGATTTGGTAGTTGCTTTCATTGAACACATCAATGCCGCATTCCAAGTTCTCAATCCAGCAATAAAAGTCTTCAACCGCACGTTTGCCCATGATGGGGGCACCATGCTGCGGCACCAGCATTTGCACATCCAGCTGCCGTGCCATCTTGGTCCAGAGACGCAAAATTTTGTTGGAAACCATGTAACGCCGGTGGAACGCATCCATGCGGGGAATGTGTGCTTGGACATTCACCACGGGCTTGCGCGCTTCAGCGCCAGATGTCATCGATACCGCCAAGTCGCCTGTGAACAAGATACGGCTGATGGGGTCGTAGAAGTGGAAGTTGCCTTCCGAATGCATAAAGTGCGCAGGCAGCAAAATGAGTTCGCTTTGGCCCAGAGGCAGGCGGGCACCACTGTCTGGCACGCCAATTACACGGTCTTCGGTTTTTCCAACTTTGGTGAAGTGCGGGGCAAATCGCTCCCAGACGCGCGAGATGACCAGCGATGCCTTCAAGGATGCGATTGCGCTCTTCGGGTGGTGGTGCTTCCGTAGGCTCATCGGGGCTGCGGTAGCCCGTATCCATGCCGAGGCTGGTGACACTTGCAGAGCCAATGAATTCATCGAAGAACCATTCACCTCCCATGTTGGTCAATCCCTCAGGCACTGGATAGCTGGCAACGGGCACGTCTTTGAGTGCATGTTGCATAAAGCTGATCCAGATAGGCAGGCTCAGGCCACCACCGGTTTCGCGCGAGCCCAAATTGCGTGGGTTGTCGTAGCCAATCCATGTGATGGCAGCCAACGTAGGCTGGTAGCCCGCAAACCAGGCATCCACAGCATCATTGGTAGTGCCTGTTTTTCCGTACAAATCAGGTCGTTTGAGTGTGGCTTGTGCCCTCGCTGCGGTGCCTGATTTAGCGACGGTTTGCAGCATGCTGTTCATCACGAATGCGTTGCGTGCGTCAATCGCTCGCTCTTGCTGCTCCAGAGGTTTGGGCGTGAATTCGGAAAGCACGCGTCCTTTGTGGTCGGTGATTTTGGCAATCAGCCAGGGGTTGATGCGGTAGCCGCCATTGGCAAAGACCGAGAAAGCGGTTGCCATCTGCATGGGAGTGACCGACCCAGCACCCAGTGCCATGGTCAGATAGGCGGGGTGTCGGCTGGCATCAAACCCGAACCGGGTAATCCACTCTTGCGTGAACTTCGGTGTGGTGAAGTCCAGTACACGAATCGAAGGAATGTTGCGTGACTTGGCTAATGCGGTGCGCGCGGTCATGGGGCCTTCAAACTTGCCGTCGTAATTGCGAGGCTCCCAAGGCTGACCACCGGTGACGCTGGCGCCATAGACTAAGGGCGAGTCGTTGATGAGCGTTGCTGGGCTCAGGCCTTTTTCAAGCGCAGAAGAGAAGATGAACGGCTTGAAGGTGGAGCCGGGCTGGCGCCACGCCTGTGTGACGTGGTTGAACTTGTTCTTCTGGAAGTCGAAGCCGCCCACCAAGGCGCGGATGGCACCTGTGCGAGGGTCTATCGCAACAAATGCACCTTCTACTTCAGGGAGCTGCGTGGCAGACCACTTGCCTTTGCTCGTTTCGATAATGCGGATCACAGCGCCAGGGCGAATTTTGATGTTGGGCGCAGCTTTATCGCTCAGACCAGACTCGACAGGCTTCACCCCATCCCCGCTAATGACTAATGTTTGGCCATCAGGGCGTTGCACGGTTAAAGAGCGGTTTGCGACTTGCAAAACTACGGCAGCAAGAACATCCCCGTTGTCAGGGTGCTGTGCCAGGGTGTCATCAATCACATCTTCAAGCGCGGCTTTGTCACTGGGTAGGGCAATGAATTTCTCGGGGCCGCGATAGCGCTGGCGGCGCTCGTAGTCCATGATGCCTTTGCGCAAAGCGGTATAAGCGACTTCTTGCTCGCCTGCATTGAGCGTCGTGTAGACATTCAAGCCGCGGGTATAGGCTTCATCGCCATATTGGGCATAGACCAGCTGGCGCGCCATTTCTGCAACATAGTCTGCATTGACTCCGCCACTGCGGCCGGCGTTGCGCAGTTGCAGAGGTTCTTCGCGCGCGATGCGGGCTTGCTCAGCAGTAATGAATCCGTTTTCCTCCATGCGTTCAATGATGTACAGCTGGCGGATGCGGGCGCGCTTAGGGTTGCTGATGGGGTTGTAGGCAGAGGGTGCTTTAGGCAGGCCGGCCAGCATGGCTGCTTCTGCTACGGTCACGTCTTTCAGTGGCTTGCCAAAATACACCTCACTGGCTGCTGCGAAGCCATAGGCGCGATGACCCAAAAAGATCTGGTTCATATAGATCTCAAGAATTTTCTCCTTGGTCAGGAGGTGCTCCAGTTTGAACGTGAGAAGCACTTCATAGATCTTGCGGGTGTAGGTCTTTTCCGTGGACAGGTACACATTCCGTGCGACCTGCATGGTGATGGTTGATGCACCTTGGCTTTTCACTTTGCCCAAGTTGGCCAAAGCCGCGCGCAGCATGCCCTTGTAGTCAACGCCACCGTGTTCAAAAAAGCGGGTGTCTTCGATCGCAAGGACTGCATCCACCATGACTTTGGGAATTTCGTCAATAGGTGTGAGCGTTCGTCGCTCTTCGCCAAATTCACCAATCAAGGCGCCTTCTGCAGAGTAGACCCGCAGCGGTAGCTTAGGGCGGTAGTCTGCGAGCTCAGAAACATCCGGCAGGTTGGGGTATGCCATTGCCAGTGCAACAGCAATCACCATGCCAAGTGCCAGTGCGCCTGCAACAGCGAGGCCAAAGAGCCAAATCAATGCACGCACCAGCCAGTGCGTGCGAGGTTTTGGGGCGTTGTTTTGTGTTGAAGATGGCTGTTTGCCGGATTCGGGAGAGGTAGGCATGTCGCTCCACTCAAATGAGGAAAAGCATTATAGAAAAACACTCTAGGCGGGTGATCTCAAGGGATGTGTCGTGCAGAACCAACCTTTGGCAGCGAAGCTAGGCTGATAAGGATCAAAGCGTGTGCTTTTGGCAACGGTGCTGCATCGGAGGGCGATGATGGGCACTTGGTCGATTTATACCCTTGCTGATAGCATGCATTCGAATTGTGATTTTCTATTCATCAAAATGAAACGGGAAGGGAGGGGCCTGTGATCTCTATGGGATCCCTTTTTAAGCGGAAACCTGATCCGCTTATTGGTCTGGATATCAGCTCATCAGCAATCAAGCTGGTCGAACTCAATCAAGATGGTCAAGGCGCTTGGATCTTGGAGCGCTGTGCTTCAGAGGCTTTGGATAGTGATTGGGTGGTCGACGGCAATATCGAAAAATTTGATGAGGTTGCGGATGCACTGAAGCGACTGTTGAGAAAAAGTGGGACACGTGCAAAACACGTTGCGCTAGCCTTGTCGCATTCATCAGTTATTACAAAAAAAATCATTCTTCCTGGTGCTTTGAGTGAGCAAGAGCTCGAAGTGCAGGTGGAGTCAGAGGCCAGTCAATACATTCCCTTTCCTTTGGATGAAGTGAGCTTGGATTTCTGCGTCATTGGCCCCAACCTCAAAAATCCTTCGGACGTTGATGTCATCTTGGCCGCCACGCGCAAAGAGAAGGTCGAAGAAGTTAACAATTTGGCTGTCTTGGTTGGATTAAAGCCTGTTGTGGTGGACGTGGAGTCATACGCATCACGTCTAGCTGCTGGTCGCTGGATTGCGCAACTGCCGAATGCAGGCGAGGGGGATTTGATTGCCCTCATCAAAGTGGGTGCGCGAAACTTCAGTTTGCAGATTGTGCGCAACGACGAGGTCTTGCATGACAGCGAGCAAGGCTTGGGAGGCGCGCAACTGACACAGCTGATGGCACGTCAATATGGGATAAGTCTTGAGGAGGCAGAACTCAAAAAGCGGTCGGGAGAGCTACCAACTGATTATGCAGAGGCGGTGCTGCATCCGTTTGTATCTGGGATGGCGCAAGACATCATGCGTGCGCTGCAGTTTTTCTTCACGAGCACTCCTTACCACAGTGTTCAGCACATTGCGATGTTTGGAGGAAGTGCAGGGGTGCAAGGGTTGGTGCAAGCGGTGCAAGAGCAGATAAAACTGCCCGTTCATTTGCTGAATCCTTTGAAAAGATGTCGTTTGCAGCCACTGTGCATCAAAGCAAATTGAAAAATGATGCACCGATGTACCTCACAGCATGTGGTTTGGCCATGCGGAGGTTCTTGTCATGATTTTGATTAACCTCCTGCCTCATCGTGAAGCTGCGCGCAAACGGCGCAAAGAAGCGTTTCAGATCACGATGTTTATGTCGGTGATTGCAGGGCTTTTGGTGGTTGGGCTGATCTATTGGTGGTTCCAGATCCGCATTCAAGAGCAGCAAGACCGAAATGCATTTCTACAGTCAGAAATTGCAGTCCTCAATCAGCAGATCAAAGAAATTGAAGGTCTTGAAGGGGAAATCACTGCCTTAAGAGAGCGACAAAAGGCCGTGGAGGATTTGCAAGCAAATCGAAATTTACCTGTGCATTTATTGATGGAGTTGGTGCGCCAGCTCCCAGAAGGGGTTTATATCGCCTCTTTAAAGCAAACAGGATTAATGGTCGAAATGAAAGGGTTGCGCAGTCCAATGAGCGCGTTTCAGAGGTGTTGCGTAACCTGTCGGGAGGAACGCCTTGGTTTGCCAAGCCCAATCTTAAGGAAATTGTCGCAGGGAGCGTGGCATTGTCACCGAAGGATCAACGCAAGGTGGTAAATTTTAATTTGACATTTTCTTTGATTCTTCCAGCAGATGCCAATGGAGGTGGTAATCCATGATTAAATCATCTCGGAAAAGCTCTGTTGATATTAAATTGCATTTTCAAGAGCTAAAAACGCAGTTTCAGAATTTGGATCCTAAAGATCCTTCGCTATGGCCATTCCTGCCAAAATTTTTTCTCTGTGTTGGTATTGCAGTTTTTACTATTGGAATAGCTTGGTATCTTTATTTGAGCAGCTATGAGCAAGATCTGGAAGCGGCACGTTCTTCTGAAGTGAGTCTGCGAGCAGATTATGAAAAAAAACTGTTGAAGGCAGTCAGCTTAGATGGTTTGAAAAGACAGAGAGAGCAAGTGCAGCAGTATGTGCTTCAGTTAGAGAAACAATTACCAAGCAAATCAGAAATGGCTGCGCTGCTATCTGATATCAACCAAGCAGGCTTAGGGCGTAGCTTGCAGTTTGAATTATTCAAGCCTGGTTCAGAAGCAATTAATGACTATTATGCAGAATTGCCGATTTCGGTAAAAATTTCAGGAGGCTTTCATGATATGGGATTGTTTGCCTCGGATATTGCACACTTGCCGCGTATTGTGACACTAAACAATATTTCTATAGCTCCTAAAGGAGCGGATGGCGTATTGATGCTGGATGCAACAGCTAGAACCTACAGGTATCTAGATGCAGAGGAGGTGAGCGCGCAGCGTAAAACGCAGGCTCAGAAGAACAACGGTAAAGGATCTGGAGGGAAATGATGTATATAAAACTCATGATCTCTCAGTGTGCAGCATTGTTTTTTTTAACGGGGTGCTGGGGTGAGGAACATGGTGATTTACGAGAGTGGATCGCATCGCAAAAGGCCGTGACCAAGCCAAGGGTTCAACCACTGAAAGAACCCTCTGTTTTTACGCCACAGGCTTATACGGCATCTCAGGGGATGGATCCCTTTAATATGCTCAAACTCACGCAAGTTTTAAGCAGAGAATCTGCCCAAAATACGTCTAATATGGCGCTTTTGCTGGCAGAGAAAAATCGTCGCAAAGAAGAGTTGGAAAGCTATCCGTTAGATAGCATGTCGATGGT
>NZ_CADEPJ010000306.1 GCF_902829245.1 Comamonas jiangduensis
CAGCATATTTGCATCAAATATGCCTTAAGCGCTTGTACAGCAAGCGCCAGCAGCTCACTTTATTGATTTTTTAAACCTCCAGCCATTCCTTGCGAACATTGGTATTGGCATTCAGGCTCTGAGGCGTGCCGTCAAACACAATCGCACCGTGCCCCATCACCAAGGCGCGATCAGAGATGCGCATGGCAATGGTGAGCTTTTGCTCAATCAGCAGCACCGACACCCCGCGTTCCTTGATTTTTTTCAGGTACTCGCCCACCAGTTCGACAATTTTTGGTGCCAAGCCTTCGGTGGGTTCGTCAATGATGATGAGATCCGGATCACCCATCAGCGTGCGGCACAGCGTCAGCATTTGCTGCTCACCACCCGAAAGCTGGTTGCCCATGTTGTGCTCACGTTCTTTCAGGCGCGGAAACAACTCATAGATTCGCTGCAAATCCCAAGCGGCATCCTGTTTAGCATCAGCTTTGCGTGCAAACGCCACCAAATGCTCGCGCACCGTGAGATTGGGGAAACACATGCGCCCTTCGGGCACCAGCGCAATGCCACGACGTGCAATTTCATCCGCTGGCAGGTTCGTAATCTCCTGCCCCTCAAAGAAAATCTGCCCCTTGCGCAGGGGCAGCGCGCCGGTGATGCATTTGATGGTGGTGGATTTGCCCATGCCATTGCGGCCCATGAGGCTGACGACTTGGTGCGGTTCAATCGTTAAGCTCACGCCAAATAGCACTTGGCTGGCGCCATAGCCTGCTTCGATATTGCGCACTTCGAGCAAAGGCCGACTACGTGTAATCATGGGAATGTCGAGGTACTCCTCCATGTCTGTCATATCTCCTCCCCCTCTTCCTGCCCCAAATACACGGCTTGCACGCGTGGGTCGTGCTGGATTTGCGCGGCTGTGCCCTGTGCAAATACCTTGCCGTAGACCAGCACGGTGATGCGGTCGGCCAGTTGGAACACGGCGTCCATATCGTGCTCAATCAGCAAAATCGCCATATCTTTTCTGAGTTGCTGGATCAGCTCCACCATTTCTTCGGATTCGGCCGGCCCCATTCCAGCCATGGGCTCGTCCAGCAGCAGCAATTTGGGCGTGGCGGCAATGGCCAAGGCGACATCGAGCTTGCGCTGCGCGCCGTGGGGCAAGGGGCCCCCACCACACCCCCAACAGCGGGCGCCCGCAGCGGAGTGCGAGGCACAGCCACCACACCCATCCAAGACACGGGGCCGGGGGTTGCCCACTGCATCAGGCTGGGGCTGACAAACAGGTTTTGCGTGGCCAGCAGCGCGCCGGACAAGGCGGCAATGCCGCCCGCCAGTGCAAAAGCCAGCAGCTTGAGGCGCACTGTGGGGTAGCCCATGGCTTGCATCCGCGTTTCGTTGTCGCGAATACCTTCCAAGGCGCGGCCAAAGTACGAGCGCTCAATCCGCGACAGCAATAAAAATATAGCTGCCAGCACAAGCAGGACAAGGGTAAACAGCCAATTTCCCTCTGCATTCACACCCTCCCACAGCAACAGTGGGCTATACATGGTGTAGCCATCGTCCCCGCCATAAGCGCGCAGCGACACAGCCAGGTAGTACAGCATTTGCGCAAAAGCCAGCGTAATCATGATGAAGTACACGCCCTGCGTGCGCATGGCCACCAGCCCGATCACAGCGGAGATCAGCATGCCCGCCACGGCGGCGACCAGCCAGATGAGCCAAGCGTTGCTAAAGCCGCCCTCCACCATGGCCACCACGGCATAAGCGCCCACGCCCACAAAACCGGCGTGGCCCAGGGCGACGAGCCCTGCGCGGCCAATCAGAAAGTTCAGACTGAGCGCGGCCATGCTGACGATGAGCATGCGGCGCACAAAGTCCACGTAATAGTCCAGCCCCAGCGCGGGCGCGACCCAGGGGAAAGCGCCCAGCAGCAACACCAGCACGGCCAGCACACTGTGGCTGACCCAGCGGGCGTGGGCGTTGGAGGCTAAAGCCGGGGGATTGGCTGGCGGGCTGTCTACATTGACCAATTTGCGATCCATCACAGAAAACACCACCTATGCTTTGGCGGGAAACAAGCCCGATGGTTTGAACACCAGCACGCCGGCCATCAAGACATACATGGCAATGCTGGCAACGGCAGGGCCAATGTCGGCCGCCAAGCTGGGCGAGAGCACCTCCCGCAACAACGGTGGCAGCAAGGCGCGGCCTGCGGTATCGACCAAACCGACCAGCAACGCCGCAATCAACGCGCCGCGCACGGAGCCAATGCCACCGATGACGATGACCACGAGGGCAGGAATCAAAATGCTCTCCCCCATGCCCACTTGCACGGCGCTGATCGGCGCCATGAGCGCGCCCGCCAATGCCGCCAGCGCTGCGCCCATGCCAAACACAATCGCAAACACGCGGTTGAGGCGAGAGCCCACCCACTCGGCCATCTGGAGGTTGGACGCGGCGGCGCGCACCCACATGCCGAGCTTGGTGTGGTTGACCAGCAGGTACAACGCCAGCGCAGCGCACAAGCCTGCAGCCAAAACAACCAAGCGGTAGGACGGATAAGGCAGAAAACCGAATAGCTCCACCGGCCCCGACAGCGCAGCCGGTGTGGGCGCCATGATGGGCGATGGGCCCCAGATGGCTTTGACGGTGTCGTCTGCCATCAAGATCACGCCAAAGGTGGCCAGAACCTGCGAGAGGTGGTCACGCACGTACAGCTTGCGAATGAGCACGGCCTCCAGCACGGCGGCCAAAGCCACGGTGACCACAATGCCCACGGCAATCGCCAACAAGAAAGAGCCGCTGTGCGTATGCACGCTGGCAGAGACATAGCCCCCCGCCATGAACAGGGCGCCGTGGGCGAGGTTGAGCGTGTCCATGATGCCGAACACGAGGGTGAGGCCCGCCGCCAGCAAAAACAGCATCAGGCCGTAGCCCAGGCCGTTCAAGGCCTGTTCCAACAGAAAAACCGAATCCATATGGTCTTACCAAATAACGAGCTACAGCAGCTTGGTGCCCAAGGGCACCGCCTGATCGGGCACACAAAGCACCACGCCGCCGGCTTCATCGTGAAAGCCGGTGACCAGGCATTCCGACATGACGGGGCCGATCTGTTTGGGTGGAAAGTTGACCACCGCCACCACTTGCTTGCCGATCAAGCTTTCGGGCGTGTAGTGGGCGGTGATTTGCGCGCTAGATTTTTTGATGCCCAGCGCGGGGCCAAAGTCCACCTGCAACAGGTACGCGGGCTTGCGCGCCTGGGCAAAGACTTCAGCGCTAACAATGCGCCCCACGCGCAACTCCACGCGCGTGAAGTCATCCCATGCAATGGTTTCCATAGGTTTTAATAGCTGCCAGCGCTTATTTCATGCCGCATTCAGCCGCAAAACTGTCTTGATGGGCGGTGAAAATCTTGCCCGGCTGTAGCGCGTTGGTGATAAGGCCGTCTTTGGTTTTGACGACCTGGCGCAGGTAATAGTCCTGGGTGAGGAACTGGTTGTTGCCGTAGCGCACATTGCCGCGCACCGAGTCGAACTTGGCGGTTTTGATGGCCTTGGCCACGACGGCCTTGTCATCGAGCTTGCCGCCCACGGCCTTGACGGCAGCGTTGAGGTTCATGACCACGTCGTAGGCAAACGCGGCGTACAGCGTGGGCAGGCGGCCATAGGCCTTTTGGAACTCGGCCACAAATTGCTTGTTGGCGGCGTTGTCCAGGTCGTGCGCGTAGCTGGAGGCGTTGTAGATGCCCACCATGGGCTCGCCCACGGCGGCGATGATGTCTTGGTCGGCCGTAAAGGGCGAGGAGATCAAGACCATGTCTTTGTTCAAGCCCGCGCCCATGAACTGCTTGATGAAGTTGATGCCCATGCCGCCGGGCTGGAAGATGTAGACCGCATCGGGCTTGGCGGCGCGCAGCTGGGCCAGCTCGGCTGCAAAGTCCAGTTGGCCCACTTTGGTGTAGACCTCATCGGCCACAGGTTTGGCATAGCCGCGCTTGAAACCGTTGACCGCATCTTTGCCTGCGGGGTAATTGGGGGCCAGCACGACGACTTTTTTGTAGGCCTTGTCGGCGGCATGTTTGCCTGCCGCTTCGTGCATGGCGTCGTTTTGGTAGCTGGTGCCAAAGAAGAACGGGTTGCACTGCTTGCCAGCCAGCTGGCTGGGGCCGGGGTTGGCCGACAAAAATGGCACCTTGGCGCCAAACACCGTGGGGCCGAGGGCCAACACCACGTTGGAGCCAACAGGGCCGGTGAAGAAATCGACCTTGTCGCGCTTGATAAAGCGGTCTGCCACCTGTCGCGCGGTTTCGGGGTTGCCAGCGGTGTCGGCCTGAATGAATTCAGCAGGCACGCCGCCGAGTTTGTTGTCCAGCAGCTTGGCTGCCAGGTTCAGGCCGTCTTTGATTTCGGCGCCGGGGCCTGCAAACGGGCCAGAAATATCCAGGGCCACGCCCACTTTGATGGGGTTGGCGGCACTAGCGCTGGCGCTGGCCATGCACAGCGCAGCAGTGGCCAAAGCAGAAGGAGCCAGGGTGAACAGGCGGCGGGCGTAGGTCATGGTGCTTGTCTCTGAGATAGTTGGAAGGTGCGCAACGCCGCACAGCCTACACAGCATGCTCTGTTTTGTGGAGCTAATGCCCTGCCCCTGTTGCAAGCATGCTCACATGCCCTCAGCTTTGTGCAAGCTTGCTTGACAGAGGCAATGCCTGCGCTGTGCGTGCCAACACGGACGAATGGCACCTCGGCCGAAAAGTGAACGGTTGAAATCGTTTTATAGTTTCTTTTAATTACAAAATAAACCACAGCTAACAATAAGCTGCGTGCGCAACACCCCATGTCACACCCCACTCCTGCGGCCCACGCTCTAGGCCGCTGTGCCTTTGTTTTGCTTGCTTTGGGCAGCACCTGCGCCGCGGCGGGCGGGCTGGACCGCACCGCCCAAAGCTTGTCCCCCTTGTTTGAAAAAGGCCGCTACGTGGGCGTGGACGGCTACTACTCCCGCCCTTCCGTGCAAGGCCGCGACGCCATGGGTTTTTCGACCGGCAATGTTGCCCCCAGCTACGGGCAATGGGGCTTGAGCTACAAGCAAGACCTCAGCCCCCAGCTGTCGATGGCGTTGATGCTGACCCGCCCGTTTGGGCTGCATATCCGCTATGACCGCAGTGCTTCGCCCTTGCTGGGAGGTACCGAAGTCAAGCTCTCCACGCGCGAGTTGCAGGGAGTGCTGCGCTACAAGTTCAATGCGCAATGGGGCGTACATGGCGGCCTGCGGCTGCAGCAATCGCACGGCAGCGTCACCCTCCAAGGCATGGCGTATGGTGCTGCGCTCGGCGGCTATCACGTGAAATTTGCCCGCAGTACCGAGCCGGGTTATTTGCTGGGCATCAGCTACGAACAGCCAGACATTGCCTTGCGCGTGGTGGCCACGTATTACTCGGCCATCCGCCACCGCGTTCAGACCACCGAAAACCTGTGGCCTGGGTCAACCCAGACGGCATCCACCTCACCCCAGACATTCAATCTGGATGTGCAAACCGGCATTACCGCCAGCACCTTGCTGTTTGGGCAGATCCGCTGGGGAAATTGGGAAGCGTTTGAGTTGCGGCCCCAGGCTTTTGCCACCATCACCCGGGGAAAAAGTCTGACGGATTTGGACAACGCCATCACCTACACCCTGGGCTTGGCACAAAAATTCTCGCCGCAGTGGACGGGCTTTGTGGCGCTGGCCCATGACAAAAAAAGCCCATCCATGCCGTTGTCACCGTTGCGCCCCAGCAGCGGTAGACAGGGCTACACCTTGGGGCTGGTGTATGACAACGAGGTGGTCAAAATCAGCCCCTGGGTGAGCTACCAAAGACTGGGCGGCGCAGAAGTCTCCACCACCCAGACACCGATGGCGCGCTTTGGCAAAAGCTCGGCTACGGTGTTTGGCATTCAGATGGGCTACCACTTTTAAGCGGTGGCATGTGGCGCGGGCCTGTGAATTTCAGGCCAACGCGTGAGGCAACCCCATCAGCGCTAAAGCCGTCTGGTGTACGACCGATTGGCGGTCTGCCAAGGCCAATGGCAAATCAAAATGGTTGGTGCCCGGCGCATCTACCCACTGCCCGGGTAAACAGCGGGCCTGCCAGGCCGCCAGATATTCGCGCGACTGGCGCTTGAACTCGGTGGTTTCGAACTCTCCGCACGCCACGCGCCACTGGCAATGGCTGTGCGTGCTGGCATCGGGCAGCGCAAAACGCGGGCTGTTGCGCAGGGCGGCGGCGTCATCCAGGTGCATCCAGGCGTTGATGTGCGTGGTGATGAGAGGCTGCAAATCAAACAGCCCACTAAAAGGGAAGGCGGATGCCGGTGTGGCGCTGGCGGGCAAGTCGTAGTCTTCTTGCCAACCCTTGGCCAGCAACATGCCCACCAAATGGCCGCCTGCGGAGCTTCCGCACACACAGATGTTGCGGGCATCGCCCCCATAAATCGCGATGTTGCGCACCACCCATGCATAGGCCTGGCGGATTTGATCGACGATGTGATCGAGCGTGACCGCAGGGGCCAGATCGTAATCAGACACCACGACGATGGCGCCTGCCTGGGTGAGCGCTGGCGCCATAAACGCCGAATCATCTTTGCCCAAGGCGCGCCAATAGCCGCCGTGGATATAGATAAAAACAGGAGCTGCTGGCGCTTGTACAGCAAGCGCTGGAGGCAAATAAATATCTAAAAGATCAGTCGCGCGCGGGCTGTAGCGCTGGTTGCGTACTGCGCCGGGCAAGGCCAACGCCGCGTGGCTTTCTTGGGTGTAGCGCGCCATGTAGGCCAGCGCATCTTGCACACTGGCGCGGGCGTTGTATTGGCGGTCAAAGTGGGCTTGAGCAGTCATGTCGCTGGTATTCATGCTTCAAGCTTAACGTTGATAGCGGTGAAACCAGCGCAGTGGCCAAGCTTCAAGCCCCCAAGTTTGGCTGAAGCATTCCGGTTTTAGCCCAGCGCGGCAATCACATCGGCCGGTGCCTGCACCAACTCAATCAACACGCCCTCTCCCGCAATCGGAAACTCGTCATTGCTTTTGGGGTGTAAAAAGGTGATGTCATAGCCTGCGGCACCCTTGCGGATGCCACCGGGGGCAAAACGTACGCCTTGGGCAGTGAGCCATTCCACGGCCTTGGGCAGATCGTCAATCCACAGGCCAATGTGGTTCAGCGGCGTGGTGTGCACGGCGGGCTTTTTGTCGATGTCCATGGGCTGCATGATGTCCACCTCTACCTTCATGGCACCGGTGCCCATGGCCAGAATGTCTTCGTCCACATTCTCGCGCTCGCTCTGGAAGGTGCCGGTTTGCTCCAGACCCAGCATATCGACCCACAGCTTCTTCATGCGCTGCTTGTCAGTGCCACCAAT
>NZ_CADEPJ010000307.1 GCF_902829245.1 Comamonas jiangduensis
CTCTGGATGAGGCTTTACGCCAAACCCAGGCACACGGCGGCATAAAGGAAGGCGCCCAGCCTTCCGATGCAGAGGGAGAGGCACGGCTGGCCAAGCGCACACTCAAAGACAAGATGGGCGTACCTTCTGATACTGTGGAAGCACAGAGCCCAGCGCGGCGCAAGCTGCGCAGCATTCCGGTACGCGTTCTGTTCAATGATCCGGATCTGAATCTGCGGGCGGACTACTGCATGTTTGATCGAACCACAGCGCGCCCGATCTGCGTGGGCAATGGAGAAACATGCAAGCGTGTGACAGACCAAGGACTCGAAGAGCAAGCATGCCCTGGTCCAGATGTCTGCCGCTTTGGAATGAGTCAGTGCAAGCCCTATGGACGGCTCAACGTGAGCATTGGAGACAGCGACGAACTGGGTAGCTTTGTGTTTCGCACAACGGGCTTTAACAGCATTCGTACCTTGGCTGCACGCCTGCAGTACTTCGCTGCGGTCTCTGGTGGTCACCTGGCCTGTATGCCGCTGGAGCTCAAGCTGCGAGGCAAGTCCACCACGCAGTCCCACCGCTCTGCCATCTACTACGCGGACTTGGTGGTACGTTCGGGGATCTCTTTGAACGAAGCGATCAGCCAAGCCCGCACGATGGCAGCTGAGCGCTTGGCGGCTGGATTTGATCAGTCGGCTTTGGACGCAACAGCGCGACTAGGCTTTGCCAATGGCAGCTTTGAAGATGCGCCTGACGAGGCGGCAGAGATCGTAGAGGAGTTTTATCCCCTGCCGCCAAAAGAGTCTGATAGCGATTAACTGCACGACACTCTTAAACCTAGCTCCACATTAGTGGGGCTAGGTCGAGATGTGGATTTTTTCAGAATGTTTCATAGGGCAAAAATGAGGAAGTCCGGCATGGATGCTGCGCAAAAAAGAGTGTTATGCAGTACAGCGTTATTTCAGCGACAGCACCC
>NZ_CADEPJ010000308.1 GCF_902829245.1 Comamonas jiangduensis
GTGGGCGATCCGCAGGCCGCGGCCCGCCTGGCCCAGGCGGATGCCATGGGCCACAGCGCGGGCCAGGCGCAGGTCGAGGCCATGGTGGCCGGCCTGGCGCAGCGCTTGCAGACGCTGCCCGACAACCTGCCGGGGTGGGTGATGCTGGCGCGCTCCTACGAAACCCTGGAGCGCTATGCCGATGCCGCCCAGGCCTACCAGGGCGCGCTGCAGACGGCGCAAGCCCAGGGCCTGGAGGCCACGGAGCAGGCGCGCCTGTGGGCGGACCTGGCGGATGCCCAGGCCTCCGCACAGCAGGGGCGCCTGGACGGTGCGGCGGGCGCCGCGATCACCCAGGCGCTGAACCTGGACGCGCAGCAACCCAAGGCGCTGGCGCTGGCCGGTGCGGCGGCCTTGCAGGCGGGCAATCCGCGGGTGGCGCGCGACCACTGGCAGGCGCTGCTGGCCTTGCTGGAGCCTGGCTCCGACGTGGCACTGCAGGTGCAGGATGATCTGGTGAAGTTGGAGCTGCTGCTGCGCGAGCCTGGCCGTTGAGCGGTTTTGACGCGTGGCGTGTCTGAACGGCAGGCCACACACAGCATCTGCTGTTCAGTCAGGAGGCTGTACGCCTAAATTGCCCGTAGTTAACAGTTTGGGTGATGGTTAAAGGTTCGGGATGTGATTCATGCAACCAACATTTATTGCATCAAGCAGCACTAAACCGTCTGGTGCTACGAGACTGTTGCGTGAATTGAACCTGGCCAGTCAAGAGTTCGTGTCGCGACTCTCGGGGGGTTACCAGAGTTTTTTGAAATAGTGTTGCAGAGTAGGCGGCTGGTGCATACCTAAAAACTCATTACATAAACACTGCAACTTGCTTGTGCGCGCACAAAATAAAAAAGCCAGCTTGTGCTGGCTTTCTTGTTCTGAAAATTTCATTCATCACATTGACGAATAAAGAACTCTGTTACAAAGTTTTTGTCTTTGTACATGTGATGG
>NZ_CADEPJ010000309.1 GCF_902829245.1 Comamonas jiangduensis
GGCTGTGCGTGCTGCGGGCCTTTTTGGTGCTTTTTTTGCGGGCCATGTTCTGGCCCCTGCGGGCCACGTGGGCCTGGTTGTGCAAAAGCACTCAGTGAGGAAACACCGAGCACCAATGCGGTCATCACTGCGGTTATGCGTTGTTTTTTCATGATGAAGCCCTTTCGTGGCTGATTGCGTTAAGCCGCATGCTAAGACGGCCTTGCAAGCAGCATGTACAACTTTTGTAAAGTTGCGGCAAAAAATGATGTCGGCCTACAGCGGTCCTACAAAGTGGCATGCACCAGTTGCTGGGTGTAGGGGTGCTGCGGCTGGTTCAGCACGGCGTCTACCGCCCCCTGCTCCACCACTTCACCGTTTTGCATCACCAGCACCTCATGCGCCATGGCGCGAATGACGTCCATATCGTGCGTAATCAGCACGTAGCTCAAGCCCAACTCCCGCTGCAAGCGCTGCAGCAAACCCAGTACCTGCTTTTGGATGGTGACATCCAGCGCGCTGGTCGGCTCATCCAGCACCAAAATCCGGGGGCGCAAAATCAAAGCCCGCGCCACCGCCAAGCGCTGGCGCTGACCGCCTGAGAACTCATGCGGATAACGCTGCAGCAAGCCGGGAAATTGCTCCTCGCTCAGTCCACGCTCAGCAGCACCGACAGCACCTGCTCGCGCCGCCCGGCTTCGCTGACGTCCGGCGCATGCACGCGCAAGCCTTCGCCAACAATCTCTTCCACCGTCATACGCGGCGACAGCGAGGAAAACGGGTCTTGAAACACCACCTGCACCGCTTGGCGCAGCGCCTGGTTGGCTGGCGTGTTGCGCATGGCTGGCTGCTGCCAGCTTTTGCCGGCAATTTGCAGTGCCCCTTGGCTGGGCAACAAGCCCAAGATCGCCTGCGCCAGCGTCGACTTGCCCGAGCCCGATTCACCCACCACGCCCAGCGTCTGCCCCTGGCGCAGGCATACAT
>NZ_CADEPJ010000310.1 GCF_902829245.1 Comamonas jiangduensis
GTTCTGGGCGTGCAAGGCCATGTGCCCCTTCTGGATGCCTGTCGTGGCCAGAGCCTTCATGGCGGAAAAATTCTGGGCCAGCCCCACGGCCGCAATCGTGCGAGCCAGCTCCGAGGCTGTCTGCACCTGGAGTACCTTCAAGGCGATCTTGGCCGTCGGGTGCAGCTTGGTCGCGCCACCGACCAGCCCCACCGCCATAGGTAGCTCGATCGATCCGCACAGGTCTCCGTCCGCATTGACCTCCCAGTGGGTTAGGCTGCCATAATGGCCTTTACGCGCCGCATAGGCGTGGGCACCTGCCTCCACAGCGCGCGTGTCGTTGCCTGTCGCGAGGACAACGGCGCTGATGCCATTCATGATCCCCTTGTTGTGCGTGGCAGCGCGATAGGGGTCGCAGTTCGCAAAGTGATAGGCACTGACCATGGCATCACGCACCTCGGCGCCACCGATATCCTGCATGCGCCACACGCAACGTGCACGCGCCAACCGCCGGTCTGCAAGGTTGGACAGAATCCTCAGATTGGTCCTGCCCCCTGTCCAGGATGCGATCATCGGCGCCAGCTTTTCAGCCATTGAATTGACGGCGTTCGCACCCATGGCATCACGCGTATCCACGATCAGGTGAGTGATCACCATGGCTCCGGCAGGCGTGTCCAGCAGACGCACTTCCAGATCATGAAAACCGCCGCCCATCTTGAGTAGCACGGGGTCGGTGGCATTGCACAGTTCAGCTACTTCGTCCCGGCGCTCCAGGATCTGCTGGCGCGCAAAGGCCGGATTGGGCACACCCGCGAGCTGGATCTGGGCGATCATCGAAGACCCGGACATGGATGTCGTGAAACCGCCGTGGTCATAGCACTGGCGCGCGGCATTGCAGACCGCCGCTACGACAGAGGACTCCTCCGTGGCCATGGGAATCAGCCGGTCCACGCCGTCGATGCGCATGTTGGTGGCGATGCCAATCGGGATGTTCATCGTACCAACCGCGTTCTCGATCAGCCTGTCGGCCATCTCGGCTGGCAGGTTGCCCGTGTTGCGCAGGTGTGCCTGCTCCTCGGCGGTCAGCTGGCAGCAACTCGCAAGCGTCTCCACGCGTTCGGGGAAGCCCTGTTTGTGGAAACCGGAAATGCGGCTGCTGAATGCAGGTGTTTTCATATGTGTGTCTCCAGGGGCGGCTCAGTGGCCGGACATCATGCGAGGCAGGAAGGTGATGAGGTCGGGCAGCAGCGCACACAGCAGCAGTCCCACGAACTGCAGCAGAAAGAACGGCAGGATTCCCTTGTAGACAGCCCCCATGGTGATGTGCGGGGGCAGCGTGCCCTTAATGTAGAAAAGCGTGTAGCCGAACGGCGGGCTGATATAGCCCATCTGAATCGTGATGGCATACAGCACCCCGAACCAGATCTCGTCGAACCCCAGCATGCGCACGATGGGCAGAAAGACCGGGACGGTCAGCAAAATGATGCCCAGCTCATCCAAGACCGTACCCAGAAAGACGAGCAACAGCATCATCATGGCAAGCACCACCCAGCGGTTCACCTCAAGGCTCTGGATGAAGTTCAGTAGTGTGTCCGCCCCACCCAGCCCTGTGAAGATGGCAACATAGGCTTTGGCACCCAGTGTGATCCACAGAATCATGGATGTGGCCCTGAGCGCATCAACGCCGGCACTGCGTAGCAACTCAAAATTTAGGCGCCTGCGCCAGACGGCCGGTATCAGCGCCCCAGCCACACCAACCGCGGCGGACTCCGTTGGAGTGGCAATACCGAAGAAGATGGACCCCAGGATCATCACGATCAACAGACTGGGAAAAACTAGGGACTTAAGGGCGACAAGTTTCTGCCGCAACGAGGCTCTCGGCTGCGAAGTATCCAGCGGCACCCATTCCGGTTTCAGCCAGCTTACGACCACGATATAGGTGATGTACAGCGCTGCAAGGATGAGGCCGGGCACGATGCCGGCAATCAGCATCTGGCCAATCGAAACCTGTGCCGTCACTGCATAGACGATAGTCAGCACCGAGGGCGGAATCAGAATGCCCAAAGTACCCGAAGCGCAGATCGTGCCAAGCGCGAGCTCGGGCTTGTAGCCCCGCCGTAGCATTTCGGGCAGCGCCAGAATACCCATGGCCGTCACGGCTGCACCGACCACGCCGGTCATGGCGGCCATGATCACGCAGATGATCACAGTACCGACGGCCAGCCCGCCCCGCAAGCGCCCGAACCAGATCTCCATGGCGCGGTAGAGCTCCTCAATAACTCCTGAGCGCTGAAGGATGCAGGCCATGAGGATGAACAGAGGAATTGCCAGCAACGCCTCTGACTTCATCGTGTCGTAGATCTGCAGCACAAGCACAATGACAGCGCCTGGGTTCCACAGCGTCACGGTGAAAATCAGCGACAGCCCGCCCAGCACAAAGGCAATCGGCAGTCCGGTGAGCATAAACATGGTCAGGCCACCGAACATCAGAATCAAAATCATGTTGGAGCTCATTGCTGCCCCCCTTCCTCGGAGCAAGCAACAGTGGGCTCATAGACCACGCGCAGAAATTCGATAATGGCCTGCAGCATCATCAGAGCCAGTGCCATCGGCACGAAGGCCTTGATGGGCCACACGGGCGGGTTCCAAGCTGAGAAGCTCGTCTCCTTGTACTCCCAGGAGCTCCATGCGCTGGGTACGCTGAAGTACAGCAAGATTGCGCAAAAAATCACGATCATGGGGTAGTTGACTAGGTCCATACGCCGCTGCCACAGTGGGCTCAGGCGCTGGCGCACCACATCAAGGGCAACGTGTCCCTTGAGGTGCAGCAGGTACGGGCCACCCAGCAGAAAATAGGGGCCAAAAAGCAGGACAGCCAGCTCCATCCCCCAAGTGGTCGGGGCATTGAAAAAGTAGCGCGCTATCACTTCGTAAAGCATCACTGGGACGACGACGGCCATGATCCAAACTGCGGCCTTGAACAGGGCGCGGTTGATGGCGGTTATGGCGGCCGCAGAGACAGAAAGCCAATGTGGCATGGCAGATCTCCAGGCAAATGAGGGGCTGCCGTGCCGTTAGGCAACGGCACGGTGGGAGCAAAGCAAGGTGGCTTACAGCAGACCCAGGTCCTTCATGAACGTGCTCTGGCTATCCAGGATCTTGGTGGCTAGCGCATCACCCTTGGTCGCCGTCTTCCAGGCCTCCAGAGCCTTGGGACGTGCTGCCTTGATTTCGTCAGCGGGCATGTAGATGATTTCGCAACCCTTGGCCTTGTATTTACCCAGCGCCACTGCATCATTCACCAGCAGGTGCTGACGGAATGCACCCGAAACCTCACGCGCTGCAACCGCCAGTGCTGCCTTGAAATCGGCAGGCAGCTTGTCGTAGGCACCTTTGTTGGCCACATAGCTTGTAGCAGTTGTTGGCTGGTGAAAACCGGGCAAGATGACATACTTAGCAACTTCTGCCAAACCGGAGTCGAAGTTGGAGAGCAGATCACCACGGTCCGCAAAATCAACGACGCCCTTATCCAGTGCGGAGTACACCTCACCTGTAGGCATCGTGGTCACTGCAACACCCATGGCGCCCATGACGGTGGAAGCCAGCCCGACAAAACGTCCTTTCTTGCCCTTCAGATCGCTCATTTTCCGAATGGCAACCTTGGAGTGCAGCGGCTCCTGACCATATACGGTGGGAGCTACATAGAACATGCCTGCAGCGGCATAAGCTTGGCGCGCCAGCTCCAGCCCCCCACGCTCATAGAACCAGGCTTCGTACTGGTCACTTTCTGGGAAGCCGAAGGGAATGGTGCTGGTGAATGCAAGCGATGGGATCTTTCCAGCCTCATAACCGTCAAAAGTCTTCATCATTTCGAAGGCACCGCCACGCACAGCATCGAATGCCTGCGCAGGAGGTGCAATCTGTCCGGCCGAGAAGAGATTTATCTTGAAGCGACCACCCGTTAGCTCAGCCACACGGGCGACGAATTTCTCTTCAAACTTCTGAGCGGTAGTCCCTCCATCCCACAGAGTTTGCATGCGCCACGTCGTGGTGCTTTGGGCACGAGCAATAGCGGGAGCTATGGCTGCAGCCGCAATGCTGCTTGCTACACCAGCCCTAAGTGCATTGCGGCGCGAAAAATTGCCTGCATTCATTGTCTTGTCTCCTAGTTATTTCACATCCCCTGCTATAGCTGCAGCGGTTGAAGTGTGCGCAGGCTCTATGTCCTTTGTGCACAAGAAAATTCTAGGAAGATTGCCAAGCAACTATAGGTACGGTTGAAGGCATACATAGAAAACTGTACCTATGGCAATTTAGGTACGGTTCGTGTTCACTTCTACATACCATTGATTTACATTGGATTTTTTCATGAACACCAGAGAACACAGCTACAAAGTTGAAGCATTAGTGTCTTCCCTGATGGGGGCAATTGAGCGTCATGAATTACCAGCAGGTGAAAAAATCCTATCGATACGCTCAGCTGCCGAACACTGGTCCGTGAGCCGGAATACCGTGGTAGATGCGTATGGCAGATTAGAAGCTCGCGGCTATATTCAAGCCAAGCTTGGCTCGGGGTATTACGTGCGGGAAACTCAAAAGCAGCCCACACAAGTGACGCAGTCCAATTTCACGGCAGCTGTAGATGTTCTGTCTTTACTGCGCGAACAGGTTAATTCCCGTAATGCTCTGCGCGTCGGGGATGGACGTCCTCCAGCCCACTGGATGGAGACAGCAGATGTATGGGCACAGGTGAGAAAGACCGATCTGCGGGATTTGCTAGACGCAGAGCGTGGCTATGGAGATCCCGCAGGTTTTGAGCCATTACGCAGAATGCTGGCAAGAGCGCTAGAAGAAAGAGGTATTTCTGCACCACCCCAGCAGATACTTATGACATATGGTGCCAACCATGCTTTGGATCTGATTGTTCGACACCTACTCACTGCAGGCGATAAAGCATTAGTGGATGCACCCGGTTACTACCCACTGTTTGCCAAACTCAAGCTTTCTGGCACTGAAATGCTGGATGTACCACGCTTGCCCGATGGCCCAGATCTTGAAGTCTTGGAGCGACTGCTGATGGAGCACAAGCCCAAGGTTTATTTCATTCAATCGCTGGCACACAACCCAACGGGAAGTTCGATAAGCTTGGTCAAGGCACATAAGGTGCTGCAACTGGCCGCCAAGCACAATGTATGGGTCGTAGAAGATGATGCGTTTGCAGAACTGCTCGATCCCAGCATCCCAAGACTCGCTTCTCTGGACCAGTTAGAACGCGTCTTT
The DNA here is from genome assembly GCF_902829245.1 of Comamonas jiangduensis. Lineage (GTDB taxonomy): Bacteria > Pseudomonadota > Gammaproteobacteria > Burkholderiales > Burkholderiaceae_C > Comamonas > Comamonas jiangduensis. The sequence goes on from NZ_CADEPJ010000310.1 coordinate 5,260, forward strand.
TATGTCAGCACTTTTTCCAAGACGCTTTCTGCAGGCCTGCGCGTGGGCTATATCGCTGGCCCGCGTCCGCAAGTGGCGGAACTCTGCGAATTGAAAATGCTGACCATCATTGCGTCCTCCGATTTCTCCGAAAGAATTCTTTTTGAGCTGCTCAGTACAGGTCACTATAAAAAGCACATCACCAAACTGCAACAACGCACCCAAGAAGCATCCAAACAGTCGGCCCGCGTAATGCAGCAGTTGGGCCTCAAAGTCCATCCGCACATCGAGCACAGTTTTTATCACTGGGTGGAGTTACCCTCTTCCTGCTCAGAGTTCGAACTTGCACGTTCGGCAGCCCAACACGGTATCTTCCTAGCTCCAGGTTCGGTTTTCTATCCGAACCGTATCTCGCCGAATCCCTCAATGCGTGTGAACATTGCATATGCAGGAGATGCAAAATTAAAAAACTTCTTAGGAAAGCTGCTTTTAGGTACCTGCGAGACCGGCAGTTGCACATCAGACACACTCATGGTGCCAAACTTGCAACTCCAGAGGTAATAGCAGGCCTCAGAGCAACCGTTCCGCCTGCACATAACAGCCCTGCCCTCATCAATCAGGTACCGCAAAAAAACGGTGTGCTTGCGCACGTGCTCCGTCGTAGATTTGCTTCGCCATACTCGGTGACACACTAGGATGCAGGTCAGCATCGACCCGCTCAATCGCGGTGTCCAACTGCGCCAGCATCTCCAGCAGCGCGGGCCACAGACCCTCAACCCGCGTCCACTCTGCCAAAGCCTTCCAGTGCCGACGCTGGATTTTTTGCAGGTGGTAGTGGCGGCTTTGGGTCCCTGGAACAGCCATGGCCATCTTGGCTTTCTGCCAAGCAATCTTTCCGTGCCCATGGCCTATTACCGGCCATGCCGACAACACGTCATACAACGGCGTCGCGATATAGCCCCCGCCAGGTTGCATAAAGATGGAGAAGTTTTTGGCGTGTCCGTCGATTGCACCCAAAAGCCAAAACGCCAACTGCGCCATGACAAAACGTGCGCAATCTTGCGCAGACGCTTGGCTCTTGCTCAATACTTGCAAACATTGTGCGATCCCAGGGCCACCGTCCGCCTCGTACTTCTGTGTGCTGGCAACCCCCAGCGACTGGCATAAATCTTCTTGCGGCAAACGTGCCAACCAGCCATCTGGTGTCCATGCCCGATCAAAGCGCTCGACACACAGCACCGTGTGCGGGCCAAAAGTTTCAATGCTGCAGTTCGCTACCGGTAATCCCAGCGCTTTAAGCAATTGATTGCACAACCACTCGTTTTGTACCGACTGTGTGAAATCAAACTCAGTCCCCGGCACCAAACCGATGTTGGGCTTGAGTATGTGGGTCGTGGGCGTAGCACCTTCGGGCACGTACCACTGCGAGTCCACGCGCAGCAGCGCTGTTTTCTCTTGTGCGCCAGCAATGGAAATCCGAAAGTCGAAATCCGTATCCAAGCTACCAAACGAAGCCCCCAAAGAACTCAAGTGTGTGCTGATCGCGGCTTCATCCAATTGCTGGCCACGGATTTGATCAAAGCCATCAGGCTCAACACCCTCGGGCAGTAATTGCACGGCCCCCACGCAATCGCGACCGATCGCTTCTAGCAAGGTAAACACGTCCGACTTGCGCAGCCCGTACCGCTGCCTAATGCGCTTGCGAATGTCGGTGCTGTCAGGCAATAGGTTGTCAAAAAAGTTCTCGACCACATCGCCAGTGACACGCAGGTCAGGCGTAAATGGCAGCGACAGCGACAAAGGGCGCACATGTTCGCTCGCCAGCCAGTCTGGGTCGTATACTAGACTGTGCGCGCCCGTGCGCGAGATCTCCCAGCGACCTACACGCAAACCGTTCATCCAAATACCGAGCGCGCGCATTACCAACGCCCTTGTGGCTTGTGACTCTGCCAGCCATCTGCAAGTACCGTGTGTTTCAGCGGCTGTGCGCTCTGCCTTGGCTCAAGGTGCTTTGCTGGCGCTGCCTGGCTGACTACTAACTTCGACGGCTTGTTTTGTTGCGTAGGTTCAGCCGCTTGCGCTGAAGCAGGTGCTGCGCCGGAGAGAGCAGCCTCTGTGGGCAGCGTCTGGACCCGCACCACCAACTGGGCCCCCAACAACTCGAGGATGGCCATCATCTGCCCCACGCTGACTGCGGAAGGATCCTTCTCAATCGCGGCGATTCTGGATTGCGTGACTTGGAGCAAGCTCGCCAATGTGGCCTGGCTCATGCCTTTGGCCTTACGCAGCGACTTCAGGTGCAAACCCAGGTGCTGCGGAAAATTCAGTACGTAGTCCATCTCACCCCCACAGCCAAAATCATTTCAAAGTGATAAATGCAAATTATCACTTTAATGTGATTTTTGCAAGTTATCACTCTAGAGTGATACTTATAAACCTGGCGGTAGAACCTCACCCCGTGGCAACCAAGTGGATCACTTCACGATGCGCAACCTGGCCGCCTCCTGAAGCGCTTCAAATTGGACGTTGGCCAGCTCCAGGATGCACGCTTCGATGCGCTGCGCAAACGGCCGCAACGCGTCGATACTGCGCGGTCGATAGCCCTCTGCCGTCGCGCTAGGCTTGTGCCCCATGATCTGTGCAATCGCACCGGCAGGTGCGCCTGCGGCTTCCCCCAGCAACGAAAACGAGCGACGCAAGCCGTGGAATGTCAAATGACCAATTCCAGCACTGCGTAGCGCCTGGGCATGACTTGCGCGGGCGTCAATGATGCGCCCCGCTTTACCAGTACTGGCAAACACATACGTACCGACACGCGGTAAACGCATTAGTAGTTGGGCCAAATACGGTGTCAGCGGAATTACGCGCACCTCATCCACCTTGTCAGCCAAGGTCAGCTTGCTCCAGCGGAAATCCACCTGCTGCCACGTCAAAGCGGCAACCTCTTCGCGACGAGCTCCTGTCAGAAGCAACGTTCTTAAATAAGCACTGGCGGTTTGGTTGGACAACTGCTCGACTCCACTCCACCAACTTTGCACCTGCGCCGCCTCCAATGCATCGGTACGCCGAACACTCGTAGGCAAACTTTCTACAATCGCAGGGGCTTTACCTGCATCGCGGTCCACCAGGGCTCGATATTTGGGCTGAGCAGCACACCAGCGTAGAAAACCACGAAACATCATGAGCGCACGGGTGGCCTGGTGCCTTCCGCTTTGTGCTTCTCGGTCAAACCACGTTTTTAGAGAATCTTCGTCAATCGAGACCAAGGGCATAGCAAGCAACGGATACACCGGTCCAGGCCGTGTCAGCCCAGTGCCCCGCTTTTTCGGAATGCCGCCTGCCGACGCCACGCTTTTCAGATCTTCCAGATAGCGAGGCTTCCAAGCCTCTTTGCGCTTCGGCCTCCCCGTTTCTAGGTAAACAGACCACAAATCACCCACCGTCACCGCGCGGGCCGCTTCCTCCGCCTGCCGTTCCTGGGCTTCGGCCAACGCCCGGCGTTTTTGCTCACGGGGATCTTTGCCTTCATCAATCTGGCGCTGCAACTCGCGAGCCTTGGCTTGGGCTTCGGGAATCCGCCAAGCATCAGGACTGCCAATCGTGATGCGAATGTCTTTGCCCGCATAACTGCCCTGGAAAACATAAGAAGGCTTGCCATTGGGTGTCGCGCGCAACCCCAGCCCTGGGGACGTAGAGTCCCACAGGAAGGCTTGCTTTTTGTCCGGCAGACACTTGAAAGCTTGGATGCGTGCGGCAGTGAATGCGACCTTCGACATGGGACTCCTCGGAACGGTCTTACATCGTCAGGATGTAAGGGCGGATGTAAGACTTTTTGGTGAATTTGGATCAATTTAGATCAACGCAACTGCTTAAAATTTGATCAATAAAATTAAGCAACTTGTTGTTTTTATTGTATTTATCAACCAAACTCAACACAAGCGAATTTTAGCAACCGTTCATTCGTAATGAGAAGGTCGCGTGTTCGATTCATGTCTCCGGCACCAAGTAAATAAAGAAAAGCCCGCTACGTAAAAAGTAGCGGGCTTTTTCTCTTTTTGCTCTGTGTAGCCACTGTGTAGCCAGCAGTACATAATTTTCGAACTATTGGCACCTGCTGGCGGTACAAGCTTCGTTTTCACATCTTGATTCTGGCAAGCGTCACATGCGTCACACATGCCACAAGCCTTATTCCTAAGGACATCACAAGGTGATATCCAGACTTACTTACCCGCCTGCACCTGCGGGCGCTGCACAGTACTAAACACATACTTCAGGCTATCGCCCAAGGTTGTCTCCCACACCATCCACTCGTGCTTGCCATTCACAATGCGCAATTCCGCAGGTTGCTTGGCCTTACGCAACTGTGAATACAGCAAAGTGGCATCTGCCTCGATGGCAAATTCATCATCGTCGCCAGAGTTGATGTACATCGGCACCTTGATACCCTTGGCCAAGAAAGCATCCATTAGCGCAGGATAGTTGTATTGCTGCCAGACATTCTTGCTGTATGCACCATCCGTATTCGGCTCAGCGAACACTTTGACATGTCGGGCAGAAGAATCTGCCGGAGGCTCTGGGTTGTAGATGGCTGTGAGAGTAAAGCTGCAGCCTGAAATTTCTCGGGTACTTCAACACAAAGCGAATCGCACCATAGCCACCCATTGATAAGCCACCAATGACACGGCCTTCGCGTGCATTGATGGTGCGGTACGTCTTCAACGTGCGGCATCAAATCCTCGATGAATGCCGTCTCCATCTTCTCCTTCAGATCCACATACCAGTTGGTATTGGCATCAGGCATGATGAAGATTGCTGGCGGAATCTGGCCCTTCGCAACCAATTCATCGACCGTGCTTTGCATCTTCCCTTCACGTGCCAGTCATTGCGGTTGCCGCCATTGCCGTGCAACAGGTACATGACGGGGTAACGTACATTGGTGTTCTCTGCATACCCCGTGGGCAAATAGACGTTGTAAGTCAACGCTCTGCCCAGTGCTGGACTCTTGACCTCTGCAGACAGAACTTCACTGGCAACCGCACTAAAGCTAAAGCTTGCTGCCAAGATGGCTGCAGCGGGGAAAATTACTTTCATAAGCACTTGGTGTCTCCTTGTATTGAGTGCCCATAAATTATTTACATCCACCTCTGCTTTCGTTGTCACCAAGGTTCAGCAGCCTCAGTGCTCCACGCATTGGCTACGCCCAGCTCTCCCCCAATGCCTTCGCTTGCTCCAGCACCATCTCTACCGCGCTCTCCGCAGAATCTGGAGGGTACTTGTATTTCTTCAGCACGCGCTTGACCATCAGACGCAAGCGGGCTCGCACACTTTCGCGCTCGGCCCAGTCCACGGTCACGTTTTTGCGCAGGTTGTCGGTCAGCTCTTGGGCAATCTTTTTGAGAATTTCGTCGCTCAGTTCACGCACCGCAGATTCGTTCTCAATCAGCGCTTCGTAGAACTTCACCTCGTCTTCGCTCAAGCCCAGCACCTCGCCGCGCCGCGAGGCTTCGCGGAACTTCTTGGCCATCTCGACCAGCTCTTCCATCACCTGCGAAGACTCAATGCTGCGGTTTTGGTAGCGGGTCACCACATTGCCCAGCAGTTCGGAGAACTTCTTTTGCTGGACCACATTGGTGGCAAAGCGGGATTTGATTTCCCCTTCCAGCAGACGCTCCAGCAGCTCCACCGCCAAGTTGCGCTCGGGTAGGTTCTTCACCTGCGCCAAGAATTCATCATCCAGCAGCCCAATATTGGGCTTATCCAGGCCCACAGCAGCGAAGATGTCCACCACATCCTCACTCACCACAGCTTGGTTGATGATTTGCCGGATGGCCACATCCTTGGCTTCATCAGACAGTTTTTTCTTGCTGGCGTCGCGCTTGGTCAGTATCACTTTGATGGCCTGCATAAAGGCCACCTCATCACGCAGCTCCTTGGCCTCGTCTAGCGTACAGCACAGGCTGAAGGCCTGACTTAGTGCCAAGGTGTTGTCGCAAAATCGCTTTTTACCGTCACGCTCGCCACCGGGTTTGGAGGGTGGCAGGCCCAGCACATGGTCAGCACCTGCTTTGAGCGATTTGTAGCCATCCGTGCGAAAGCCACTCCAATCGCAGCCATGAAGCAGGGCTTTGAGCACATCCAGCTTTTCCAGCATGACCGCCAATGCTTCATGAGCATCCACGGTGGGTTTGCCACGGCCTTTGCTGGCGGTGTACTCCTTCATAGCAGCTTTGAGCTCATTGCCAATGCCCAAATAGTCCACCACCAGACCGCCCTGCTTGTCCTTGAACACGCGGTTCACCCGCGCAATGGCTTGCATCAGGTTGTGCCCCTTCATGGGCTTGTCGATGTACATGGTGTGCACGCATGGCGCATCAAAGCCGGTGAGCCACATGTCCCGCACGATGACCAGCTTGAGCGAGTCATGCGGGTCTTTAAACCGCTTTTCCAGGCGCTTTTTAATGGCAGCGCCGTAGATGTGCGGGCGCAGCAGCGCTTTGTCGCTGGCACTGCCCGTCATTACTATCTTGATGGCGCCGTGCTCAGGGTCATCGCTGTGCCAGTCAGGGCGCAGTTTGACGATGGCGTCATAGAGGTGCACGCA
>NZ_CADEPJ010000311.1 GCF_902829245.1 Comamonas jiangduensis
CTGCAGGCGATGGCGGGGTGGTCGGGGGTGGGGGTGGGCGGTCTGACGGTGATGGCGGCGCTGGTGCGGTGTGGCTGGAGCGCGCGCTGGCGCGACCCCTCCATGACGTTTCAGCAAATTCTCTGGGCCATCAGCTGCAGTGCGGTGGCCTATGTGCTGGCCGCGGAGGCGCGCGGCATCGTCCCGGGCCTGCTGGCTGTGACCATGCTGTTTGCCGCGCTCAATCTGCGCGCCAAGCAAATTGTGGCGGTGTCGCTGTATGCCCTGGGCGCTTTTTCGTTGGCGGTGCTGTTCATCATCCAGCTCGACAACAGCACCGAGCCGGCCCTTGAAATTGCCTATGCGCTGGTGCTGGTGCTGATGCTTACGGGGTGCATGCTGCTCAGTTTGCGTCTGTACCAGCTGCGCGGGCGGCTGCGCAAACAGCGGCAGGAGCTGGCAGTGGCACTGAAGGAAAACCGCGAGCTGGCCTCGCGCGATGCGCTCACCGGGCTGATCAATCGCCGCCACATGCGCGAACTGCTGGAGCTGGAGCAGCGCCGCTGCGTGCGGGGTGTGCGCACCATGCTGCTGGCACAGATGGATATTGACCATTTCAAAAGCATCAATGACACCTATGGCCATGGCGTGGGCGACATGGCTTTGAAAGCGTTTGCGCAAACGGTGCGTGACAACATCCGCAACTCCGATGTGCTGGTGCGCTGGGGCGGTGAAGAGTTTGTGCTGCTGCTCAGCGATACCGATGTGGCGGGCGCCATGCTCACCCTGCAGCGGGTGCGTGCGGCAGTGGAGGGCACCACCATGCCCGATGCCCCCCCGGGCCTGCAGATGACCGTCTCCATCGGTCTGGCCGAGCATATGGCGGGCGAGATGTTGGAAGTTACCCTGGACCGCGCCGACAAAGCCCTGTACAGCGCCAAGCGCGCGGGCCGCAACCAGGTGATGTTTGGCGAACTTGCTGCACCAGCAGGCTGGGCGCCGCGCCAAGCAGCGGCCTTGTGTGAGGAAGATGCTCTGTAAAAGTGAGCGTCTGGCGTTCAATTTATAAAGATTTCAAGGTTTTTAAGCCCTGAAAGCAAGAAAGCACCTGCGCAAGGTGCTTTCTTTTTTGATGTGGCAGGGGTGACTCAGGCGCTTGTGCTGTCTGTGCCTGCCTCAGACGTTGCGTGTGCCGGGTGCGTCACGGGCATGGCCGCAATCACTTGGGCCACGGCGGCGGTCAGTTTCTTGGCATAGGGCGCGTGCAGGAACTCGTTGGGCCCGTGGGCATTGCTCTTGGGGC
>NZ_CADEPJ010000312.1 GCF_902829245.1 Comamonas jiangduensis
GAAGGTGCGGGCGCCAGCATGGGTGCGTGCAACACCGTGGCTACGGAGGGCTGGGGCTGAACATCCAGCCCCAGCCAGTCTGCCTCCAGCGTCACAATGTCACTACGCTGTGCGCCATGGCTCAGGGCCTTGAGCGCTGCACGGCTGACTACGTGCTCCAGCTCGCGCACATTGCCCGGCCATGCGTAGCGGTGCAGCGCATCTTCAGCCGCCACTGACAGGCGCAAACTGCGCAGCCCTAGCCGCGCACGGTTGAGCTCCAGAAAGAAACCGGCCAGCAACAGCACATCGTTGCCACGCTCACGCAGTGGCGGAATGGGCACGGGATAGACGGAAAGACGGTGGTACAGATCTGCACGGAAACTGCCCTCCTGCACGCGCTCTTTCAGGTTGCGGTTGGTGGCCGCAATGATGCGCACATTCACCTTGCGCGGGCGGTCTGCGCCCAGTCGCTGAATCTCTCCGTTTTGCAAGGCCCGCAGCAGCTTGGCCTGAATGGACAAGGGCAGCTCGCCCACCTCATCCAGAAACAGCGTGCCCCCTTCTGCGGCCTCAAAACGGCCAGCACGCTCGGCAATGGCCCCTGAAAATGCGCCACGCACATGGCCAAACAATTCGCTTTCAGCCAGCGCCTCAGGCAACGCCGCGCAATTGACGTGCACCAGCGGTTTGCCACTGCGGCGCGACTCGGTGCAGCCGCCGCGCAAACAGCTCTTTGCCCACGCCGGTTTCACCCAGCAGCAGCACGGGCAATTCGGTGTCGGCCACCACTTGCAGCTCTTGCAACAAGTGCAGCAGGGGTTTGCTTTGCCCGATTATTTCCCCACCTGAGCGCCACCCCCCGCCTTCTTCCACCGCCCCCGCCGATTGGCGCACGCCACGCAGCGCGGTCTCCAAGCGCGTTACGCGCACGGCGGCTTCAATCACCAGCACCAACTGCTCCAATTCACGGATGGCCTTGCCCTCAAAGGTGCCCACCGTCAGCGCGTCCAGCGTCAGCACGCCCCAGCACTGGCCCTCCACCTCCAGCGCTACGCCCATGCAGTCGTGCACATCCAGTGGCTGACCCGGTTGCTCAATCACCAGACCGTCGTAGGGGTCAGGCAGCTTGCTGTCATGCGGGAAGCGCACCACCTCGCCAGCCCGCTTGAGCAAGGTGGCTAGGCGGGGGTGCTCTGCAATCGGAAAGCGCCGCCCAACCGCATCACTGGACAAACCGTCCACCGCCACAGGGCGCAGGCTGCTGGTCTCACTGTCCAGGCTCAAAAGTGCCACAGCACCGCAGCCAAACTGCATGCGCAGCAGCTCGACCAAACGCTGCAGGCGCACGGCCATGGGCAGCTCCATGGCCAGATCGGTCAGCAGTAATGCGTGCAAGGGATTCATGGTGAAAATTACCTTTCTAGGGTTGTTTTCACCCTAACCAGCTCGGGTAGTTATGACCTTGATCTGGGTAAATACTTGTTTTTATTTTGATTTTTTCTGGCCTGTTCTGTGCGTATTGGGAAGTGACGGCAAACCCGCCCTCACTCACCGGAGCCCACAACCATGAAACAGCCCACATTGCGCACCCTCACTCTGGCCATCTGCGCGCTGACCCTGTCTGGTATTGCCCCCACCCTGCACGCAGCCCCCCAAAAGGCGGGCACCTCTGCCAGCGCTCAACAAGGCGTCAAGCGCTTTGTGCTGCACACCAACGTGGTGGACGGCAAGATGGTCTACGTGGATGACAAAGGCGTTGCCAACCCCACGCTGACTGTGGCGGTGGGCGACACCGTTGAAATTGAACTGGCCAGCGGAGAAGGTGCCGAGCACGATTTGCGGATTGACGAGCTGGGCGTGGCATCGCCCAAGTTCAGCGGCAAGGGCACGCAGCGCGTACGTTTCACGGCCTCACAGGCGGGTGAGTTTCAGTACTACTGCTCCATCCCCGGGCACCGCCAGGTGGGCATGTTTGGCACCATCCAGGTCACGGGCTCATCACAGCCTGCCAAAACTGCCAGCAGCACCTCCAGCGATGCAGCTTTAGCGCTGTACACGCCCATTACCGTGCCGCAAAGGGCGCTGACCCCACGGCGGTGGATATCTCGGCCAGCCCCACCCAGTTGCCCCCACCCATTGCTGCGCATGCCCCACAGGTACAGAAGGTGCGCCTGGAGACGGTTGAGCTGTCCGGCAAGCTCGATGACGACACCAGCTTTACCTACTGGACCTTCAACCGCCAGGTACCCGGCCCCATGCTGCGCGCGCGGGTGGGCGACACCATTGAGCTGACACTGGCCAACGCCAAGGACAGCAAGGCCATCCACTCCATCGACCTGCATGCCGTCACAGGCGGGCACGGAGGGGGCGAGCACACCCAGGTTGCACCCGGCCAGGAGAAACCATCACCTTCAAGGCCCTACACGCAGGCCTGTTTGTGTACCACTGCGCCACCCCGCTGGTGCCACAGCACATTGCGGCTGGCATGTACGGAATGATTCTGGTCGAGCCCGAGCAAGGCCTGCCCAAGGTAGACCGCGAGTTCTATGTGATGCAAGGCGATATGTACACGCAGCGCCCGATTGGTGCCAAGGTGCACCAGGACGTAGACCTGCAAAGAATGTCCGATGAGCTGCCCACCTACTACGTCTTCAACGGCGCGGTCGGGGCCCTGAGCAAGACCCACAAGATGCAAGCCAAGGTGGGCGAGACCGTACGCATCTACTTTGGTGTGGGTGGGCCCAACAAGATTGCCTCCTTCCACATCATTGGCGAAGTGTTTGACAAGGTCTACAGCGAGGCCGCGCTCAACACCATCAAACACAGCGTGCAAACCACCGTGGTTGCCCCCGGCGGCGCCACGATTGTGGAGTTGAAGATGGACCACCCCGGCAGCTACCTGCTGGTCGATCACGCGCTGTCGCGCACCGGCAAGGGTGCCGTCGGCGTACTGGAAGTGACGGGCGAAGGCGTGCCGGGCGTCTACAAGCCCAGCGCCCTGTAACGCACCCAGCGCAACAGCACCCACCTTGCCAGACACCCGCTCTGGCAAGGGGCCGCCCCACACAGCACGCCCTCGCGGCCGCTTTTCACGACTTTCAAGGAGATTCACCATGCCTTCCATGGAGCAATCTTTGGGCCAGCTCGCCCGCCGTATTCCCGGGGCCACCGGCCTGTTTGATGACTACCAGCTGGACTTTTGCTGCGCCGGCAACCGCAGCCGCGCACCGCCACCGAAAGCCTGGGCATTGACCCCCAGCCGCTGGTGGATGCGCTGAAAAATCTGGAGCAACGCGCCGCCACAGAACCCGAACAGGACTGGAGCGATGCCAGCGACACGCAACTGGTGGAGCACCTGCTGGTGCGCTATCACGCCGTACACCGCGAGCAACTGCCCGAGCTGATTCGGCTGGCACGCCGCGTGGAGCATGTACACGGCGACCGCGAAGACTGCCCGCATGGCCTGGCCGACCATCTGGAAGCCATGGCGCAAGAGCTGGACAGCCACATGCGCAAAGAAGAGATGGTGCTGTTCCCCATGATTACGCGGGGCAGGGCGGCATGGCCAGCATGCCTATTTCAGCCATGCGCTCTGAGCACGATGACCACGGCACCGAGCTGCGCCGTCTGGCCGAGCTGACCCACAACATCACATCCCCCCGCGATGCCTGCACCACCTGGCGCGCGCTCTACACCGGGTTGCGCAGCTTTCGCGATGACCTGATTGCCCACATTCATACCGAGAACAACATCCTGTTCGAGCGCTTTGCGCCCGCGCAGGTGCTGTAACTGCACAGAGGGAGACCACACCATGGGTCCGTATAAAAAACACTGGTTCACGCTGATTGGCCTGTGCATCGTGATGTTCGCGCTGCTGGGTTATTTGGGCGTCGACATCTACCGCGCAGCCCCGCCCATTCCTGACCACGTGGTCACCGCACAGGGCGAAAACTGTTCACCGAAGAAGACATTCTGGACGGCCAGACCGCTTGGCAATCGGTGGGCGGCATGCAGCTGGGCTCCATCTGGGGCCACGGTGCTTACCAAGCACCCGACTGGACTGCGGACTGGCTGCACCGCGAGCTGACCGCGTGGCTGGAGCTGGGCGCACAAGAGCGCCACAAGCAGGCATATGCCGATCTGGGTGTGGGCGAGCAAGCAGCCTTGCGTGCAGAGCTGCAGGCCGAATACCGCCACAACCGCGTGGATGACACAGACACGCTGACCGTGAGCGCACGCCGTGCCCAGGCCATGGCGCAAACAGCCACCTACTACGAGCAACTGTTCTCGGACGAGCCCGCACTGCGCGGCAGCCGCGAGAGCTTTGCCATGAAGGAAAACACCCTGCCCAGCGCAGAGCGCCGCGCGCAGATGACCAAGTTTTTCTTCTGGACCGCATGGGCCGCCGCCACCGAGCGCCCCAACAGCAAAGTCACCTACACCAACAACTGGCCGCACGAACCACTGATCAGCAACGTGCCCAGCAGCGAAAACGTGATCTGGTCGATTGCCAGCGTGGTGATCTTGCTGGCAGGAGTGGGTTTTCTGGTGTGGGGCTGGTCATTCCTGCGCCACCAAGACACCGAAGAAGTCCCCGCACCTGCGCAAGACCCGCTGACGCGCTTTGCCCTGACCCCGTCGCAACGCGCTTTGGCCAAGTATTTGCTGCTGGTCGTCGGGCTGTTTGTCTTTCAGGTGATGCTGGGCGGCTTTACCGCGCACTACACCGTGGAAGGGCAGGAGTTCTATGGCGTCGACGTATCGCAATGGTTCCCCTACTCGCTCACCCGCACCTGGCACATTCAAAGTGCGCTGTTCTGGATTGCCACGGGCTTTCTGGCGCTGGGCCTGTTTCTGGCTCCCGTTATCAACGGCGGCAAAGACCCGAAATTCCAGAAACTGGGCGTGGACGTGCTGTTCTGGGCATTGGTGTTTGTCTGCGTCGGCTCTTTCGTCGGCAACTATCTGGCGATTGCCCAGGTCATGCCCGCAGAGTGGAACTTCTGGCTGGGCCACCAGGGCTACGAATTCGTGGATCTGGGCCGCTTCTGGCAAATCCTCAAATGGGTGGGCATGTTGCTGTGGCTGGTACTGATGCTGCGCGGTGTGCTGCCCGCATTGCTGGCCCGCAATGGTGAAGACAAAAACCTGCTGGCCCTGCTGACCTGCTCGTGCGGTGCCATTGGCCTGTTCTACGGCGCAGGTCTGTTCTATGGCGAGCGCACCAGTTTGACCGTGATGGAGTACTGGCGCTGGTGGGTGGTGCACCTGTGGGTAGAGGGCTTCTTTGAAGTCTTTGCCACCACCGGACTGGCCTTTGTCTTCTCCAGCATGGGGCTGGTCTCGCGCCGCATGGCCACCACAGCCAGCCTGGCCTCCGCCTCGCTGTTCTTGCTGGGGGGCATTCCCGGCACCTTCCACCACCTGTACTTTGCGGGCACCACCACCCCGGTAATGGCGGTGGGTGCAGCCTTCAGTGCGCTGGAAGTGGTGCCGCTGATCGTGCTAGGCTACGAAGCCTGGGAAAACTGGCGCCTCAAAGACCGTGCGCCGTGGATGCAGCAACTCAAGTGGCCGCTGATGTGCTTTGTCGCAGTAGCCTTCTGGAACATGCTGGGCGCAGGCGTCTTTGGTTTCATGATCAACCCACCCATCTCTCTGTACTACGTGCAAGGACTGAACACCACGCCACTGCACGCCCATGCGGCCCTGTTTGGTGTGTATGGCTTCCTGGCGCTGGGTTTTAGCCTGATGGTGCTGCGCTATGTGCGCCCCCAGATGGCCTTCAGCGAAGGCTTGATGAAAACCGCCTTCTGGTGCCTCAACGGTGGTCTGGTGCTGATGATTGCCACCAGCTTGCTGCCCATTGGCATCCTGCAGTTCCACGCCAGCGTGAGCGAAGGCCTGTGGTGGGCACGCAGCGAAGCCTTCATGCAGCAGCCGCTGCTGGAAACCCTGCGCTGGGTGCGCACCTTTGGTGATGTGGTCTTCATTGTGGGCGCACTGGCCATGGCATGGCAGGTGGTGAAGGGGGTGCTGGGCCAATCTGCCCCGGCACGCACCACCCCGGCCTCCAGCCACGTCATTGCAGCCAAATAACCCCCCTGCAGCGTGCACCGTGCTTGATCGGCGGGTGCACGCCACACAAGGAAAAGCTTTATGCAGATCGACAAACTCAAGCACCAGCACATCGACATCCTGCGCCGCGTAGCCGCCCTGCGCACGCTCACCCATGCCGGTGTGGCGGACAACGCGCAAGCCATTGCCGAAGGCATTGTCGGCATGAGCGCGGTGATCAAGCTGCATCTGGCCGTGGAAGACCAGGCGCTGTATCCATCACTGCAGCGCGGTGACGATGCAGACTTGGCCCGCCTGGGGCGCATGTACCAGGCCGAGATGGCACCGCTGGCCCAGGCCTATGACGCGTTTGTGCGCCGCTGGAATACAGCGCAGCACCTGCGCGAAGATGCCGAAGGTTTTCGGGCCGATGTCAATAACGTGCTGCGCCGCCTGCACGAACGCATGCAGCGCGAAAACCTGGAGTTTTACCCGCGCATTGAAGCGCAGGCGGAGCTGGCGTAATAGCGCAGCCCCCTCCCTCACACCATGACCTGAGCGTGAATCACGCGCAGGCCCAGGCCCTGTGTTTTCCTGAGTGGCACTTTACAACCCTGCTTTGCAGGGCTTTTTTTGTGGCATTCAGACAAAGGGGTTCAGGCGCCGCGCAAGCCGCCATGCAAAAAGCGCCTTGTACCGATGCACAAGGCGCTTTAAAGAGAGCTGTCAACGCCGGCTCAGCAGGCGGTCGATGCCAGTTTTACTGCCATCAAGCTTCTGCGGGATAGAACAGCTTGCGGCCCTTGTCGCCAGATACGGCCTTGGCAATCGCGCCAATGTGATCGGGCGTCGTGCCGCAGCAGCCGCCCACAATGTTGACCAGGCCTTCGGCTGCAAACTCATGCACCAGGCGGCTGGTGACATC
>NZ_CADEPJ010000313.1 GCF_902829245.1 Comamonas jiangduensis
CTAACAAAGGGGCGGTGCAAGGTCTGCAAGCGGTGGGACGATTGGATCAAGACACCACGGGTTTTTTGCTGCTCAGCGATGACGGCCAGTTCATTCACCGTATGAGCTCACCCAAAAAACATGTGCCCAAGGTGTACCGCGTGACAACCAAGCACCCTGTCACGCAGAGCATGGTGGACAAGTTGCTGGCGGGCGTGGTGTTGGATGATGACCCCAAGCCGGTCAAGGCTGCAGCATGCGAAATCGTGGAGGAATGTGTGCTGGATTTGACGCTGACCGAGGGCAAGTACCACCAAGTCAAGCGCATGCTGGCGGCAGTGAGCAACCGGGTGGAGAGCTTGCATCGCTGGAAAATCGGTAGCTTGGCATTGCCCGAAGACATGAAGCCGGGTGAGTGGCGTTGGCTCAGCGCACAGGATTTGGAGAAGCTACGCTAAGCGCGTCGTAGGTCACCCCAGATGGCATCCAAAGAAAAAGCCAAGTTTGGTTTCCAAGCTTGGCTTTTTCGTGTTGGGGAGTGGGCGGCTGGCTGCTATGCAGCAGGTGCTGCGCCACTTTGGAGGGAGTGTTGTAAATCAAACAGTACGCCGTGGCGTAAGGCCCCTTGGGCAATGCGCATATGCTGCAGTTGGAAGGTGTCAAACACTGCGCACATCACGCTCACACCGCCAGCAATGACTGGACGCAACTCTTCACGCAAACCTTGCAGCGGCAGCCGGTCAATGTGGCCTGCGAGAATGAGTTGCTGCTGCAATTGGAAAAGGGTGGGGCGTGTGATTTCGCCAGCGAGGTAACCGGCTTGGTGCAGGGCCTTGCTGATGGCGCCTGCGGTGCCGGAAGAGCCCCATACCTGTTCCCAAGTGGCGTTGTTCCAATCCGCCATATGTGTTCGCAACAGTGTTGGGCGTGGGCGTGCGCTGCAGCAAAACGGTTAGCATGCAAAACGCCATCCCCGAAAAGCGCTGGGCGCAAGCAACGCTGCCAATGGGGCATGAAATGGCCTTTTCGAGGTGGCTGCCTTGGCCAAGACAAATTTCGGTTGAGCGACCGCCGATGTCTACCACCAACCTGCGCTCTGGCGAGGCAGGAAGCAAGCTGCTGACACCTTGGTAGATTAGTGCGGCTTCACGTTCACCAGAAATTAATTCCACCGAACAGCCCAAAATAGCTTGAGCTTGGTGCAAAAAGGCATCACGGTTGCGTGCTTCGCGCAGGGTCTGTGTGGCAACTACCCGGCGATGCACAGGGGGGATGTGGGCGATGAGTGCGGCATAACGGCGCAAACATTCCAAACCTCGTTCCATGGCCGAGGGCTCCAGATTGCGTTCACTATCCAGTGCGCCGCCTAGTCGGATGGTTTCTTTGCGTTGTAGCTCGGTGTGCAGTTTGCCATTGATGACGCGACCGACAAGCAGTAAAACGCTGTTAGAGCCGATGTCGATACTGGCGAGCAATGGAGCTTTCATGGTGCACAAGGAAATACGCAGCCCGTCAGATTACCATTAGAGTCGCTTCATTCCAGTCGTTTGCAGGTTCTGGGTGCATGAAACAGTCACAGTGCTGTCATCGTTTCGTCACATGGCTTGGGGATACTGGAGAGGCTACGCCAAAGAGTTTTCATGTATCCAAAGACAGAACCATTCATTGCAACGCCTCCTGCATTTAGGGCACTGCCGCAAGATGCGGTGCCAGTGCCGGAGCAGGTTGCTTTGACGGCGGCGCAAACATCCACTGCCCCCCTGACTTTGCTGCCGCGTGACCACTGTATCTTGGCTTTCAACGAGCGCGTGATGGCATGGGCGCGGCGCGAAGATGTTCCCCTGCTGGAGCGCTTGCGCTATCTGTGCATTGTTTCCTCCAACCTCGATGAATTTTTTGAGGTGCGCTCTGCCCCGCACATCGTGGCCGTCAATGCCCAAACGCAGGGCGTCTACAACATGGCCGATGGCCTGTCCTTGCTGCGCAAAGCGCAAGAGCTGGTGGCGCGCCAGTACGCGCTCTACAACGACGCTTTGGTGCCAGCATTTGCCTCGGCGGGCATTCGCATCGTCCATCACCAGGCACGCACAGCGGCGCAGCGCCGCTGGGTGTACCGGCACTTTCAGAAGGCCGTCAAGCCTTTGCTGGTGCCCGTGGCACTGGATCCGGCGCATCCATTCCCGCAGGTGGCCAATAAATCTCTGAATATGGTGGTGCGCCTTAAAGGTGGCGATGCTTTTGGTCGCGCCAATGAGGTGGCGATTGTGAAGCTGTCGCGTGCCTTGCCGCGTTTGATGGAGATGCCGGCCAGTATTTGTGGCAAACAGCGGTTGTTTGTCAGCCTCTCCAGCATGGTGCGTGCCCACATTTCGGAGCTGTTCGATGGCCGCGAAGTGATAGAGACGGTGCAATTTCGTGTCACGCGCAATACCGAGTTGCTGGTGGAAGAAGACGAGGTGGATGATTTGCGCACGGCGCTGCGCGAAGAGTTGGCTTACCGCCAGTTTGGCCAAGCGGTACGTCTGGAGGTGAGTAGCCACTGTTCGGAATTCTTGGCCACCACCTTGCTGCAAGAGTTTGATCTGCCGCGGCAGGCGCTGTTTCGCGTGCATGGGCCGGTGAATTTGGTGCGCTTGGCAGAGTTGATTGATTTGGTCAACGAACCCTCCATGCTATTCAAGCCGTGGCAAGGCAGCTGGCCTAGGCAGCTCAAACCTGCGGTCAAGGTGATGGCGCAAATGCGCAAGCAAGATGTGCTGATTCACCAGCCGTTTGAGCAGTTTGATGCGGTGCTGGAGTTGCTGCGCGAAGCGGTGCACGATCCGGCCGTAGTGGCCATCAAGCAAACCATTTACCGCACCGGGGTGAAGTCGGAGTTGATGGATTTGCTGGCCAAGGCGGTGCGGCTGGGCAAAGAAGTGATGGCCGTGGTGGAGTTGAAGGCGCGCTTTGACGAAGAAGCCAACATCAACTGGGCTGATGCGCTGGAAGCTGAGGGCGCGCAGGTGGTA
>NZ_CADEPJ010000314.1 GCF_902829245.1 Comamonas jiangduensis
CGTCCATCCAGAGGGCTCAAAGAAATTCCGAGTGCTGCGCGGGCATCGGCCGCTACGGCCTCTGCGTGCGCCGACTCCGTATAGACCTTCGTAAAAATTCGAGCACCCTCGTCGCCAGCCGCTGCAATGTTTTGTAGCGCCGTTTGGGTACGCTGAACACAAGTTTGAGACATAGCAACAAACTCTATCACGCGACTTCGGTCAAGATTTCAACGGGATTGCGGTAACGCCAAAAACGCCCGCGTACCGGGTCATGCCACAGCATCCCAAAACTTGGACAGGGGCGAATGTATCAGCGTGGCCCCGAATCAAGCTATGGAGTGTGTACAGCGATGACATGGCTTCATCGCGGTGAAACTCCATCACCCCGTTTTCCTGAAGCCAAGAGCGCGCAATCGGTGCACGAGTTCGTGCCCACAAGACTTCTCGCATGCCTGAATACGCAAAACTCACATCGGCAAAGATAGATAAACCGTCTATCGTCGGCGGTTATCCGATGAACACTGCCACTTGGCTGGCAAAAACAGCGAGTGATTGATGATGGAACTGCGCCAACTGCGCTACTTTGTGCGTGTAGTAGAACTGGGCTCCATGAGCCGCGCCGCCATGGAACTGAATATGGTGCAGTCTGCGTTGAGCCAGCAAATCAGCCGACTGGAAGGTGAGCTCAGCACCCGGTTGCTGCAACGCAGCAGCAAAGGCACCACCCCTACCGAAGCCGGGTTGGCCTTTTTCCACGAGGCGCAACTCACGCTGCGGCACGCCGAGCAGGCCATCCATGCGGCACAACTGGCACGGCTGTCGGGGGCCGTAAGCATCGGGCTGTCACCCACGATTGCCTCGGTGTTGGGGCTGCCGCTGATGCAGGCCATGCGCCAGCGCTACCCTGAGGTGCGCTTGCACATGGTGTCGGCGCTGTCGGGCCACCTGACCAGCCTGCTGAATGCGCGCCAGCTGGATCTGGCCATTCTGTTCGATGCACAGAGCGCCCGCCGCTGGAGCGTACAGCCATTGCTGGAAGAAAAGCTCTACCTGATCCAGTCCAAGCGCCGCCCGGTGTGCCCGCACACGGCCACCACCACCATGGCGCAGATGGGCGGCGTGCCACTGATACTGCCCTCAGGCAGCCACGGGTTGCGCAACGCCATCGTCACCGCGTTTGCGCATGCGGGCCTGCCCTTGAACATGGCGCTGGAAATTGACGGCCTGCCACTGCTGATGGAAGCCGTGATGGTAGGCCGTCTATCTCCAGCGCCATGTTCAAGGGG
>NZ_CADEPJ010000315.1 GCF_902829245.1 Comamonas jiangduensis
GCTGTCGGCGGGCAATTTGTCCATCTCGCAGTCCGTGCGCGAGCTGCTGCAAACCATGACGGTGCGCGACGACGCCACGGGTGAAGTGCTCTCCATCTGGAACGCCAAGAGCATGTTTGATGCCGCCCGCGTGCTGGGTGCTGCCGTGCGCCATGTGTATGACCGTGATGGCGTGGCCCTCAAGCGTGCGGGGGTGGATTTCAATGTCTCCATGCTGTTTGGCGGCCAAATTCAGGGCGAAGGCATGCGCCTGTTTCAGGTGTACTCGGCAGGCAACTTCATTGAAGCAACGGCAGAAACCCCGTACTTTCAAATTGGTGAGGCCAAGTACGGCAAACCCGTGCTGGACCGCGTGCTCACCGCTGACTTGCCGCTGGAGGAGGCCACCAAGTGCGCGCTGGTGTCCATGGACAGCACGCTGAAATCCAATCTTTCCGTCGGCTTACCCCTGGATCTGGCGGTGTACGAGGTAGACCACTTCAGCTGCAACAAGCTGGTGTGCATTGACGAACACAACCCCTACTTTCAAATGCTGCGCAGCAACTGGGGCGAGCGCTGCGCGCGGCCTTCGACAGCATTGAGGATCCGCAGTGGTTCGGTGGCAACAGCACCGTCCCGCTGGTGATGGACAAACCCAGCCCCATCAAGAAAATCACCACTCCCGAAGAAAAGCTGGTGTAGGGCAGGCGGGGCCTGCGCGCACCACCACCCCGCGCATGCAACCCTTGATCTTCTCGCACGCCAACAGCTTTCCTGCTGGCACCTACCGCCTGCTGTTTGCCCTGCTGCGTGAACGTGGTTTTGACGTTCATGCGATTGACCGCTTTGGTCACGATGCGCGCTACCCCGTCACCAGCAACTGGCCACACCTGGTGCAGCAACTGGCCGACTTCGCCGCGCCCTTGGTGCAGCGCTGGGGACAACCGGCGTATTTGGTCGGGCACTCGCTGGGCGGTTTTCTGAGCGCCATGACCGCCGCCCAGCATCCCCATCTGGCATCTGGTGTGCTGCTGCTGGACTCTCCCCTGATCAGCGGCTGGCGCGCCACGTCACTGGAAATGGCCAAGCGCACCCAACTGGTGGGCAATGTCTCCCCCGGCAAAATCAGCCGCAAACGCCGCAATCTCTGGAACAGCCGGGAAGAAGCACTGGCGCTGTTCCAGAGCAAAAAGTCGTTCGCGCAATGGCACCCTCAAGTGCTGCAAGACTATGTAGCGCACGGTCTTGTCGCCACCAACGACGGGCGCTTCACCTTGCACTTCACGCGCGAAGAAGAAACCGCCATCTACAACACTCTGCCCCACAACCTGAACGCCATGCTGCGCCGCCACCCGCTGCGCTGCCCTGCTGCGTTTATTGGCGGCCTCTATTCCCAAGAAATGAAGCAAGTTGGCATGGACATGACACTGCGCATCACCCATCGGCGCACCATGCTAGTGGACGGCAGCCACCTCTTTCCCATGGAACAACCTCACATGACCGCAGCAGCGATTGAAGCGAGCCTGTTGAACCTGCAAGTGGCCGCAGCCAAACACAGCAAGTCCTAAAAAAGAAGCTGCTTGCGCTCATAAAACCTTGTTTTCAAGGTGTTTTGTATTTGAAAATTAATAAAAACAGGCGCTACTAGCTATTCTTTTAGCTAATTAGCGAAAGAACCTCATGGGCTTGGATTACCTGGATTTCGAATACAGCGAAGACGAAGACGGCAACGGCACCTGGGATGCCATGGCCAGCGTAGCGGACAAGCGCTGGCATGCCCTGCTCGCTGAAGTGCACCAGTCCTGCTGTGGGCGCACCAAGACTTTCATGGCCGCCGCGCACCGCTGGAGGAAGGCGGTGACTGGGACTATGACTTGAGCGCCCAAGACGATGACCATGGCCACGCCATCGCCCTTCGCTGGAATACGCAATCGGGCCAGCTAGACGCCGCAGTACCACAGCCGGGCAGCCACACCACGCTCACCCTCACGTTGACGGGCAATGCGGCTTTTGGCGATGCGTTACGCCAGAAGTTTGGGTTGGAATAAGAGAGATTGTGCCGTTAGCCAAATCCTGCCCACGAAATAAAGCATAACTTGTCCGCATCTATAGGCACAGTTGCCAAAGAAGAACAGGTAGTTAAAGCATAAATTGGCTGAACGCACAAAAATAAGGCAAAAAGTGTCCCATCGGATTCACTAGGACTTCCCCTTATGCATCAATCACTTACAGCGCCACAGCATCCATACTTACACACTGCCAAATTTGATTGACAAGGAGCCCATAAACTTCTTGTGATGAATTCACATCCAGCAACCACAGACAGAGAGTTCCTTGCGGCTGCAGTCAGCACCCTTGGAGAAGAAGACCTTATTTTTCTCAACCGTTTGGTCATCGCCCGCTTGAAAGAACTCGAACAAGCCAAAGACACAGCACAGCTGGCAATGCTCCGTTTGGCCGACCGTGTTGAGTTCACTACCAATGAGGGCGAGGTCAAACAAGGCTTTGTTGTACGTCTGAACAAAAAAAGCGTCAGTGTGCGAAGTGACGATGAGCAAGACTGGAAAATCTCATCAACGCTGCTGCGAAAAATTCCTGGCTCAATAAAAGTCCAGTTTCGCTGATTGACGCCCTACTTACGAACCCAAGTTCAAAACAGAGAAAACACAATGGCGCTCACTGAACTTGAAACACGCCGCGTTGCGAAGGCCTTGGACGAATTGGTTAGCCGTAAACGCCCTCCAGCTCACTTGCGTGACCAGCTAGATTTTCAGTGGAGTCTTGAAGGACAGTCTGTATACCTAATAGAAATACGCCGTCTCATGGATGGTGAACGTCACGAGCGCCCATTTGCAAAAGCAACATGGGTTCGCACGCAGAAGGTATGGAAAATTTACTGGCAACGCGCTGACCTGAAATGGCATAGCTACGAG
>NZ_CADEPJ010000316.1 GCF_902829245.1 Comamonas jiangduensis
CACTTGTATGTATCGGAATTATCAGGGGTATCCGCGAACCCGAGTCTCTGCCATGCCTGATCTCTGCAAAGGCGTGAGCAGTCGAGGCTTGCTGTTTTGTTTTCTCTTTTTTGCTCTGCGACCGGAAGCTCCGCACAAGCTCGACTCGATCCTTGATAAAAGCAAACTCCATAGCCTCGGATAGTTGCTCGGTAGATATCCACAGACAGTATCGGCTTTTGCCATCAATGTATTCATCGCTTCCCAGGTATTTCTTGATAAAGCGATTCACACCCTTATCAGAAATCGCAAGGTAATCCGAGAGTTTGATGACGAGCCCGCCACCGTCCGCAGGCTTGCTTCCATAGTCCATTGGCAAGAGGCCGTTCAGCGGCGCACTGACCTTCTGCACAATAGTGGTCGTGTTTGGAACGAGGTACGGGCCAATGACACCAACTCGCCTCTCCAACAGCCCTCCCTCAGCATCTTCCTCATAAAGTTTGCATTCACCGGGTTGGGTAGATAAGCCGATCACAACCACCGTCACCCCGGCGTTGTTCTTTGCAAGGTTTTTCCACTTGAAGGAAGTCCTCGCAAAATCTATGCGCAAACCTTTGCCAAGTGCTGATTCCCAGAATGCTGACACCTGCTGACCTTGGCAGATCGAGTTGGTGGACACAAAGGCACAACGAGTCGAGTGCAGCAAGCACATCTCTGCGGCCTTCCAGAACCAACCCAAGACGTAGTCAAGCACTTTCCACTGGATGTCCGTGCCCGCGAAAACCACGGAAAGATCGTCCTTTTCCTGTTCAGTCATTTCTGACTGGCCTAGGTACGGAGGGTTTCCGCAGATGTATGTCTCTCCGCCCTCGTTCTCAAAATCGATTTCAGCTTGATCCAGAGGCGTGTTGAAGAGGTCATCGCCCACCACCTTTACCCCTGTGCCTGTGGGTGGACAAATGGATAGCCAGTCCAATCGCAGCGCATTTCCGCACACGATCCAGTTCTGAGCATCCAGCGGCAGGAACTCGGCCAGCGCATCTTTCTGGCCTCGATAGAGCACATCACACTGGAACTCCGCAATGATGAGCGCCAGGCGTGCAATCTGCGCAGGGAAGTCCCGCAGCTCGATCCCGCGAAAATTGGTCAGCGGAATCTCGCTGCGCAAGTGCCGCTCATCCCTGCGCCGGTTGATCTCCGCCTCGATCTCGCGCATTTGCTTGTACGCGATGACCAAGAAGTTTCCCGACCCACAGGCTGGGTCAAACACCCGGATGCGGGCCATGCGCTTGCGCAGGTTCAGCAGTTTGCGTTCGTTGTCGCCCGCATCAGCCAGAGCTGCGCGCAGGTCGTCCAAGAACAGCGGGTTCAGCACCTTCAAGATGTTGGGCACGCTGGTGTAGTGCATACCCAAAGCGCCGCGCTCATCGTCATCAGCAACTGCTTGGATCATGCTGCCGAAGATGTCGGGGTTGATCTCGCGCCAGCTCAGTGCCCCTGCGTGCATCAGGTACGTACGGGCCATGCGTGTGAATCGTGGCACTTCTGTGCTGCCGGAAAACAGGCCCCCGTTGACATACGGAAAGCCGTTGGCCCAATTGGGTAGGCGCGGATCAGCGTTGGCACGCTCGGCCACCTTGATGTTCATGGCACGAAAGATTTGAGAAAGCACCTCATGGGTGTTGCTTCCGTCGTTCGCGCTCATCTGGTCCACCGTCTGGGTGAACAGGCCCTTGCCGTTGAAGATGTCCGTGTCTTCGGCAAACAAACAGAACACCAGCCGTGCCATGAAGTGATTCATGTCGCTGCGTCGTTCTTCCTTGGCCCAGTCAGGGTTCTCACGCAGCAATTCGACGTAGAGCTTGTTCAGACGCCCCGTGGCTCGAACGTCGATGGGGTTGTCCTTGATCTCCTTGATCGTGGAAATACCTGCTAACGGCAGCAGGAACCCGAAGTGGTTGGGCAAGTCCTGAAAGGCACAGGCAATGGTCTCGCCGCTGATCAGCTCTTCGGCTTCTAGTGTCTGACCGTCAGTGGCCAGGATGAACTTGGCTTTTGCCTTGGTTGTGGCTGTGCTGTCTCGCAGAGTGTGGAGCATGCTGCCCACAGTGCCTGCATCGCACACCGCAATGTGTATGTTGTTGCGCAGGAGAACACCGCTAGGCACATCCGAGGCGTTGTTGTTTCCTGTGCGAAGACGCTTGAGCGTAGTTTCCTTGTTTCCAAAGGCCGCTAAGAAGGCGTAGGGAAACTCAGCAGCGTCAAAGGGTTGGGCTGCTAGATCCGATACAGCTGATTCGATTTCGACCGCATTCATCGTTGTTTTCTGTGTTGCTCATTCTTCTTGAATGGTAGCGTAGGCAAGGGAAGCAAAAATACTCGATGTCCGAAGGTTTCAGCTTCCTTGTTAACAATAAGCAGCCTGTTGCATGAGCATCACCAAAAAAAACTGCTTACTCAGCGGTTTTCAAGTTTTTAGCTTGGCTAAAGTAAGGCCCAGGGCGCACGGTTCGTAATTTCAACTTGCATCTTTCAGCAAAAGTGCCTTGCTGTAGGCCGTGAAGTCACCCAAATGCTTAGTGATCACTGCTTCTACGATGGGTAGCTGTAGCGCTTGGTAGTCGTGCACGGCAATATTTCTAAAGCCAACCATCTTCTGCAAACGCTCTGCAAGTGCCGATTCAATCCAACCGGCCTGAGCCAGCAGAGTGAATACATCCCTTGAACTTTGAGGAATGCCTAGGCGTTCGCGTCGGATCAAGTGCTGCCCCATGTCCAGCGCGGCTTCACAAGCACGCTGCACATTCAAAATCGCTGCATCTTGGCGGGTGTGGTCGGCTGCAAATGTAGATGGAGATTTTCGTACTCCTCTTTAGCTCGCAGGACGCAACGCTCAATCGTTGCTGCTTTGTTAATGAGTACGTCATCAACCATAAACGGTCCCTGTTTTTTGAATGTCTTGCAGCAAGCCTGCGCGCGCCTCGTCCAATGCTGTCTTTTGGCTAAGGATGAAGGTTTCATAGAGCGCTGCCTGCTCATCTCTGGCCCACAGACGTTGGCCCGTCGTCACAATCCGGTACTGCATAACCGTCGAGGCAGAGCGTAGATTCAGCAAGTCGACAGGACAGCCAACAATCCCCGCTAAACGACTAGCGAGGTCCCAAAGCGCCTCAGCACCAAGAGTCTCGTCAGCCATCAAAGCAACATCCAGATCACTCTCAGGCCCCGCATCACCACTCACCTGACTGCCAAAGGCATAGACAGCAGACAGACTAGGGACCATGTCCTTCAGTGCAGCGACTACAGCGGAAAAATCAATGGGGCGTGAGGCAGGCATGGATATCTCGATAAATGACTTTGGCAAAAAAAAGGGCCACTATTCTTTGAAGTATGCCAGCATGAACATGGATATCTTGGGCGCAGGTTGCGACGCCTAGCGATCAGGACGCCTACCTTTAGACCATGCCCGTCTTCCTCTGGGCAATCGCAAGCGCATGAAGGGCAATTCCTTCACAAAAACATGATCTACAAAGTCTTGTAAAGCTTTCCACGCGCTGGAGTTCTTTTGCGATAGCCACCATTCGCCGTTTGACAAAAGCCGGATACCTGGAGCTTGCATGGTGCGGCCTAAGCGCCCCTCCAGTGCACCAAGAGGACCCAGCATGAAGTCTGCCCATATCAGCGAAAGCTGGGAGGCCTGAGTTGTGCCACTGGCCAACAATTGCTTAACTTCAGGTCCCAACAAGAGCAGCGTACAGCGCGGCTCCCCCCAGGCTGTGGCTGAAAGTTTGATCAGATGGCCTTTGATTTCAGCAGAGCCAAATTTTTTAAGGTATCCAACGAATGCTGCAGCTTGCTTCAAAGCTTCCAAAAAGTTCTCTGGGAACTCGCTGGACAATTGATAACGAGCACGCTTGACTAGCGGGCTAGCAGCAAGCTCATTTCCTTCTGGCGTGTCTAAGCAAATTTCAAATGCAAAAGCCTCAAGCTGAGGATGAGCACCCCTCAAACCCTTCAGGTAGTCCTCAATAGATTCGGCTGCATGGTAAGCCTCATCGTAAAGAGCTTTGTTATGTTTTTGCGCTGATGCTCCACGAAGCGCCCTCACAGCCTCTTCCAGGCGCTCCTGCAAAGCATCCGCATCTTCCCGAGTGAAGCGATGGCGTTCCAAATACAGGTATTCTTTTACTCCCTTTATGGCGTCAGCCTGTTGAACAAGGAGCTCCTGAAACAAGAGGAAGTGTGCGCTCAACGAAAGCTGCTGAACGTAATGAGTCCCGGATGTCTCGAATCAACATTTCCTGCTCATAGCGGTACAGATCAACGCAAAGTAGAAGGCGTTCCCCAAGTGGGCTGTATTCCATCCGATCTTTCGAATCACTCCAGCTGAAGTGACGGCCTGATACATTGGCTGCAATCGAGAGATAAGTGTGCACCGCTATGCGAAGGACCTGCCAAGGATAGGAGTTATGCCAGTCCTTTGTCAGGAAGAGCTTTCCTCGCTGCGGACGCCGTAGCTCTCCTGCTGCAGAAAGATCCCGATGCACGTTCGATCGTTTGAAAACAAGCCCAACATCGCGCTCCATTCGCTCGATGGTTTTTAACAAATCCATATCTCAGAATGCCCTGACATCAACGGTGCACGTTAAGCGAGCTTACCTGAATGGAGTTTGGATTTTGAGCTACCACGCACATGTAACATCGGTGGGACCGACAAGTAATCAAAAGCCACCTCCCTGTACGTACGAGATCCTAGAAGGAAGCTATGGAACAGCCAGCATCGCAAGCAAGCAGCAAGATTTTCAGCAAAACTGACGAGCAAAGATATCAGCAACTAACAGCGCTCTACATCGATGGCAAGGCCGATGCAGCTCAAGAAGCTGAGTTCCAAGAGTTGCGCCAAAAAAAGATTTCCGCGCGAATTAAACGAGAGCAGTGCATTGCGCAATT
>NZ_CADEPJ010000317.1 GCF_902829245.1 Comamonas jiangduensis
GTGCCAGACACCGTGGTGGCCCAGGCGGGCGTGCCCGTGCAAGCCAGCG
The DNA here is from genome assembly GCF_902829245.1 of Comamonas jiangduensis. Taxonomy (GTDB): domain Bacteria; phylum Pseudomonadota; class Gammaproteobacteria; order Burkholderiales; family Burkholderiaceae_C; genus Comamonas; species Comamonas jiangduensis. Next base: position 50 of record NZ_CADEPJ010000317.1, read on the forward strand.
AGGCGGCATTGAGCTACGCGCAAGCGCAGGCATGGATCCAAAGCCCGCAGCTGCGCGAGGTGGTGGCGCTGGCGCTGAGCCACAACCGCGACCTGCGTGTGGCGCTGGACAACATGGAAAAAGCACGGGCGCAGTACGGCATTACGCGTGCCGATTTGCTGCCCAGCATTACGGCGCAAGGGCAGGGCACACGCAGCCGCACCAGCGCAGAGCTAAACCCTGCGGGCCAATCCTCTGTCAACGAGCAATACACCGCGCAGCTGGGCTTTACCAGCTATGAAATCGACTTTTGGGGCCGGCTACGCAATTTGAGCGAAGCAGGCTTGCAGGCGTTCTTGCAGTCCGAGGGCAACCAGCGCAATGTGCAGATTGGCCTGGTGGCTGATGTCAGCAACGCCTGGCTGACCTTGGCGGCCGACATGGCCCGCTTGCAGCTGGCCCAAGACACCTTGGCGAGCCGCGAAAAAGCGTATGCGCTGACCAAGCGCATGTTTGAGATTGGCTCCACCTCGGGGCTGGTGTTGGCGCAAAACCTGTCCACGGTCGAAACCGCGCGCGTGGATGTGGCGGCCTACACCTCGCAAGTGGCGCGTGACCGCAACGCGCTGCACTTGCTGGTGGGTGGTGCGGTGCCTGCCGAGTTGCTCCCCAGCGTGCAGACGCTGGCCGTGAACGATGCCAACAACTTGGCGCTGTTGCCCGTGCCGCAAGCCTTGCCTTCCAGCGTATTGCTGCAACGCCCCGATGTGCAGGCAGCAGAACACAATCTGCGGGCCATGAATGCCAATATTGGCGCGGCGCGTGCGGCGCTGTTCCCCAGCATCACGCTGACCGGCAGTGTGGGTTCAGGCAGCCGGGAGCTGGACGCACTGTTTGGCGGTGGCACCAGCACCTGGAGCTTTATGCCGCAAATCAGGCTGCCAATTTTTGAGGGCGGGCGTTTGCGGGCCGGCGTGCAGGTGGCCGAGGCCAACCAGCGCATTGCCCTGTCGCAGTACGAAAAGCCGTGCAAACCGCTTTCAAGGAAGTGGCAGATGCGCTGGCAGACCGTGCCCAGTGGGGCGAGCGCCTGGGCGCCCAAACCGGCATGGTACTGGCCACGCAAAGCGTTTGATTTGTCGGAGGCACGTTTTCAGGCGGGGTCGACAACTACCTCACGGTGCTGGATGCGCAGCGCAGCCTGTACGCGGCGCAGCAAACCCTCATCAGCCTGCGCCTGTCGGAGCAAATCAACCGCGTCACGCTGTGGAAGGCGCTGGGTGGGCAAGAGGCGCTGGCCCTGGTGTCGGGTGCACAAGAAATTGCAAAATAGATAGCTGCTAGCGCTTATGAGGTAAGCGTTAGCGCCTTGTTTTTATGTAAACAAGGTGCTGCTGCCGCCAACAAAAAGGCCGATCTGCGAGGGGTATTGCAGATCGGCCTTTTTGCGTAGTGCATAGCGCGTGGGTCACATAGCAGCGGGCAAACGGTAAATTGCCGTGGCGATGAAATGGCGTTGAACATCGCCGGTAGGCGTTGCTTCCATGCCTTGAAGTGTGCGTGTTGCAGTGCAAAAAATGTTGCTGTCATGCTATGAAATTAGGATAAATACAGAAAAAACACATGTGTATTTAATATTTACAGCAAAATTTGCTGCATGGATAAAATTGACAGAAAAATCATTGCGCAATTGCAGGGGGGGG
>NZ_CADEPJ010000318.1 GCF_902829245.1 Comamonas jiangduensis
GATCAGCAGCGCGCGCAGGATGCTCCAGGGCTTGCTTCGTCTCAGGCAGCGTTGGATGCCGCGAAGGCGGCATTGGATGCGGCTCAAAAGGCTGAAATGCAATCCAAGGTTGAGTATGCGGAGCAGATGAAGAAGTTTGTGGCGGATGCTGGAGCAAGTGTTTCCAAGCTCTCCGACCTGCGTGGCGAGGTCATGAGCTTCTACGAGGCCCAAGCCCAGGCAGTGCAGGCCATGCTGCAAAGCGCGGGCAACCTGCGCTCTGTTGTGGATGCAGTCCGCTTGGGGCAGCTCAGCACGGCACAGACAGCCCAGGAGTTGGGCCAGCGCTACGCAGTGGACTACGCCATGGCTTTGTCTACAACTGGCTCCACAAGGGCTGGTTATGTGGATGCTATGGCGGGAAATCTGCAAGGCTTATCGGAGGCCATGAAAGCAGAAGCCTTATCAGGGGCGGAATGGCGTGTGCAAACGGCCAAGCTGCTGGCCCAGGCCACGAACGCGGCTGGACTGCTGGAGGGTGATGCAGAGAGTGACGACTATCAAGACGTTGCCTTGGGGTTGCTGGACAGCATCGATCAAGCATTGGCAGGGCTGAGTGGGGCAACAAAAACCGCCGAGCAGGTGATTGCTGATGCCGTGAACAACGGCACGCAGGCGCAGCTTGAAGGGCTGCGCGCCATCGTGGCCGCGTTGACGGGGAAATCCATTCCAGCGTTTGCAGCGGGCGGCCTGCACGCCGGTGGTATGCGCCTGGTGGGCGAGCGTGGCCCAGAGCTGGAAGTGACTGGACCGGCGCGCTACTGGAACGCCAACCAGACCCAAGCAATGCTTGGTGGCGGTGGTGGCAATTCGGAACGAACAGAAAAGCTGCTTGCTCAGCTGATCGAAGAAAACCGTGTTCAGGCTGCTCGAATTGTTGACCTGCAATTGCAGCAAAACAAACTCTTGCAGCGTTGGGACGCCATGGGCATGCCAGAAGAAAGAGAGGTGACCGCATGAGTGGACTGATTGTGCTCAATCCGGTGGAAGTCACGCCAGCCATACTCGCATCGAGCGTACCCGAAGACGACTACCCGGTCTACAACCCCGCAACGACCTATGCAGCAGATGCCCGTGTGATCCACGGGCATTCTGTTTTTCAGAGCCTGCAAGCGGCGAATGCTGGCCATCAGCCGGATATATCGTCTACTTGGTGGGTCAGAGTCGGTCCGACGAATCTATGGCGAGCATTTGACCGCTCCCATACCACGCAGACGGAAGCAAACCAGTCGATGTGGTTTGAGATTTCTGGGAGCGAGGTGCGCTCAGCTTTGGCGCTTTTGAATCTCTCAGGCGTCTCTGAAGTCCGGGTGATCGTGACCGACCTGCAGTACGGCCAGCTTTATGAGCGAACGGTCGTAATGCTCTCGGCGCAGGCTCAATCGAACTGGTACAGCTGGTTCTTCGGCAAGCGCCAGACGCGCCAAGAGCTGAGGTTGCTGGATTTGCCTAGCTACCCCAACGCCACGATTCGGATTGAGCTTACAGGCCTTGCCCTGATTGGCGTCGGCGTGATCTTGGTGGGCGACCAGATCACTATTGGAGAAGGCGTTCAACAGGGCATGCGGATGGGTATCCGCGATTACTCGCGCAAGGAAACCGACCAATGGGGGGAGGTGACGCTGCAGCAGCGGGCATATAGCAAGACCCGTTCCTTGAGCCTACTGCTGAAAAACGATCAGCTCGATGAAGTAGAGCGGCAGCTCACGGATTTGCGCGCAACGCCTGTGCTGTGGATCGCCACGGATCGCTTCGACTCACCCAACGTGTACGGCTGGTATTCCAGCTTCGATATTTTGCTGCAGTACACCCGTTACTCCGAGTGCACTATTGATATAGAAGGGCTCTCATGACCACGGTAATTCAAAATTTACCCACACCCCCGACCCCCGCAGATACGCCAACCGAGTTCAACTCCAAGGCGTTTTCTCTTTTGGGGGCCTTGCCCGGCTTCGCGACCCAGGCGAATCAGCTGGGCGGCGAAATGACCAACCTTGGCCTGGAAGCAGGTCAAGATGCTGAAGCAGCGCGCCTGCATAAAGAAGCTGCGGCCGGTAGTGCAGGTGCAGCAGCTGGCAGTGCCGCCGCCGCAAGCACAAGTGCAGGGCAGGCTGCTGGCGCCGCATCAGCGGCAGATACAGCCAAAATGGCGGCAGAATCTGCGCGCGACGCTGCTGCGGGATATGCTGCTTCCATCGACCCTGCTTACCTGCGGGATCGAGCGAATCACACTGGCACCCAGCCCATCAGCACTGTGACAGACTTGCAGACTGCGCTGGACGCCAAAGCAGATAATTCGGCAGTGGCGCAAGCCATCGCTATGGCAGCGACATTCACAACTGTTCCCGCCACGTTTCAAGCATGGATCATCGTCGTCACGCAGCCGCACCTTCGGCAGATGGTCTGGAGCGTTGCCAAGAACCGGTACGTTCGCGCTCCGTGGCACCCGGTTGGTAAAGCTGGCTACTTCTTGCGTGAAGTCGGTGAAGGCTTCCTGCAAGTGCGTGGCGACGTGGTGCTTCAGGCGGCAGACTTTCCAGACCTTGCAGAGTATCTAGGTGTGACTGGATCAACCTTCGTGCTTGATGAGGCGCGTGGTGAGTTCATTCGTAACGCGGATAGCGGACGGGGCAAGGATGCCGGGCGTGTTATCGGCAGTCATCAGGGTGATGCGGGGCGAAATTTGACCGGGACTTTCGGCTATGTGCCTAATCCTGGCGCGAATAATGTGGCGGGTGCTTTTGCGGCGGATGTCGAGGCATCTCAGCAAGTGCTCGGGACGATCAGTGGAGTTACCCGTGTGTATAGCTTGAATGCGTCGCGGCAATGGCCTGTGGCTGGAGAATTCCGCCCAACCAACCGCGCCTACATCTTCGCCGTCACATACTAAGGATTCACCATGCAAGTTCATTACTTCGACACGGACGGCTTCTACACGCACAGTGTGGAGCTGCCTACAAACCCTGTAACCGGCAAGCCGTTTGACCACAACCCAGATGTGTGTACGCCTGACCCTCTGCCTCAGTATGACCCCGAGACTGAGCGGGTACGGTGCGTGGATGACGCGTGGATGGTCGAGGCTATCCCGCTGCCAGAGCCTGAACCTGAGCCAGAACCCCCAGAACCTCAGTGCCCGCGCTTCGTCGGAAATCAGAAGCTAGACCTGTTCACTCAGGCCGAGCAGTTAGCGGTCGTCACGGCCACCATGAGCGACCCGCTTGTGAAGCTGATGTACGACCGCATGATTGGGTCTGCGTATATGAGCTATGAAGACCCGGAAACCGAGGCTGGGCTGTCCTTGCTGTGTGACAAAGGATTACTCACACCAGAGCGCAAGGTCGAGATCGTCTCGCTCATGCAAGCGTCCTGAATCAACCCCGGCTAGGGTTATGCACTTGATGCACTCCCAAAGACACTTGCCTGCAAGAAGGCAGACACAACAACAAACCGCCGCCTTCGGGCGGTTTTTTTATGGGCGCGCATCGGGCGAGTGCACGCTGAATGGGCGGAGGAATATGAATCAACTTGATCCTGTGAATGTGGCTATTGCTTTGGCTTCTGTGATCTTTGGCCCTGCGCTGGCTGGAGTGATCGGGCCTTATTCAGTGATCCTCATCGCATCAACCGTGGGGGCTGCTTGGGCCCTTGGCCGGCGCGATCCTTCGGTGCGACTTGGGGCAGCCTGGTATTTCCTGCGGCTCAATGCTACGGCGGTGCTGGTGACGGTGGGTTTGGCCAATCTGGCTGGCAGATGGTCAGGACACGACGACGTCACTTGGAGGCTTGCACCCATTGCTCTGCTTGTTGGCGGGGTGGGGGATGACTGGCCGCGCCTTGCGCGCTGGGTTTTTGCTCGCGCTGGTCGAGTGATTGAGCGCCGCGCTGGCGGTGACGGGGGTGCGTCATGAATTGGCAAGCACATCAACTCTTGGCGGTGGCCAACCTGCTGATCTGCATCGGCATTGGCTGGGCGTGCATCTGCAGGCTCAACAGCCCAATCTGCAAGCGCCATTTGCTGGCGCGCTCCCGCTACACGCTTTTACTCGCTGGCTGTGCTGCTTCTGGGCTGCAGCCACTGCTGTGGGGAACGTGGCCATCCATGGCGGACACATTGTTTGCTGGCTGCGTGTTGGCAGGCCTGGCTATCAACGTGGCGCGCTGGCACCAGGCTGGGGTTCCGAAACGACGTTTGGGGGATGTATGACTCTTGGACAAAAACAGCGCATTTTCGCCAAGCTGGCAGCGCAGCTTATCCAGTACGCCTACGCGCAGGGCTACGAGGTGACGCTGGGCGATGCCTACCGTGATCCGCGTGTGCATGGCGACATGGGGGTGAAGAAGTCGTACAGCTCGGCCAGCAGCTCGCACAAAGAGCGCCTAGCCATTGACCTGAACCTTTTTAAAGATGGGCAGTACCTCACGACCAGCGAAGCGCACAAGCCGCTGGGTGAGTATTGGAAGTCGCTGCACGCGGACTGCCGCTGGGGAGGTGATTTCAGAACGCCCGACGGCAACCACTACTCCATGACGCACCAGGGGCGCGCATGAAGGCGCGAATCATCGGCGCAGCCATCGCGGCAGCCCTGCTGTTTGCCGCTGGCTGGATGACCCAAGGCTGGCGCGCTGAAGCCAAGCTGTTTGACGTGAAGCGCCAGTTTGCCGAATCCGCAGCCACTGCCCACGCCCAGGCGCTGGAGCGCTATCAAACCCTTGAAAGGACAAAAGATGAAGCCATTGCAGCCCACGCGGCCCTTGTCGCACAAAACGCGGATGCCGCTGCTGCTGCTCGCCGCACTGCTGACAGCCTGCGGCGCGACCTCGCCAGTGTGCCCGCCCGTATCGCAGCAGCTACCGACAGCGCCGCGCGTGAGTACGCCGCTGCCGCCAGTGTCGTACTCGATCAGTGCACAGC
>NZ_CADEPJ010000319.1 GCF_902829245.1 Comamonas jiangduensis
TTACTGTCGTCACCACTTCAGCGCCGTACAGACTGCGGTTGATGTACTGGCGTTTGAGCTCTTGTTCGGCACGATCAGCCAAAGCTTTGTCGAATGGTCGCCCTTCAGCCAACCCAACATCACGCATGGCTTTTTGCAGCGCTTCCTTGTCGAATTCTTTAGTACCAACAAATTCAACCCCTGCAATCGTAGGCCGTTCTTCTACAACGACTACCAGCACATTGCCGTTCGCCTCCAGGCGCACGTCTTTAAACAGCCCCAAAGCGAACAAGGAGCGGATGGCTGCGGCCCCTTTGTCGTCACTGTAGTCATCTCCCACGCGCAGCGGCATGGAAGCAAAGACAGTACCAGCTTCAACACGTTGCAAGCCTTCCACACGGATATCTTGAACCTTGAAAGGCTCTAAGGCCCAAGCTGCTTGAGCAGCGCAGAGCCAAGCCGCCACGGCAGTTGCCGTACGAACGCCAAATCTATTTTTTGAGAATTTCATTTGTGATACAGGCGCCAACTTCGAAGTAGGCAGTTTGACTGTGTTGATTAGCCCCCAAGGCGGCTGAGATCGTTAAATAAAGCAATGGACATCATCACCAGCAAAAGGGCTATGCCTACCCGTTGAAAGCGCTCCATCCAAGCGTCACTTACAGGCTTCCCAGTGACTGCCTCCCAAAGATAATACATCAGGTGCCCCCCATCCAAGACAGGAAGTGGCAAGAGATTCAAAACGCCAAGACTAACGCTGATGAGCGCCAAAAACAATACATATTGTGTCAGGCCTAGGCCTGCTGACTTTCCTGCGTAATCCGCAATCGTCAAGGGCCCGCTCAAATTCTCCAAGGAAGCTTGCCCCAACAGCATCTTTGCCATCATCTGCAGACTTAAAAGTGATACCTCCCAAGTCTTGCGGATGCCTAAAGCAAGCCCCTCAAATGCCCCTTTTTGCACCCAGACCATCTCAGGACGGCCACCCACATAAGCACCGATGCGACCAATTTCTCCGTCTGGCGTTGACACAAGATCTGGTTGCACCCGAATGGTTAACAATTGTTGGTTACGCTCAACTCTCCACGCCTGGTCGCGCAAGCTTTCATCAGCAGCAGCCGATTTGATCAACTCTCGCAGTTGCGTGCCATCTGTGATGGTGCGTCCATTCACTGCAATCACCACATCACCAACTTGCAACCCCGCAGTTTGCGCTGGCGTCTGTGCAATGATCTCACCCAGGACAGGAGGGGTCCAAGGCGCATCAATCCCTATGCGCTTTAAAGCGGTCTGATCTAGGCTACTTTGCGCTAATGTAGACAGACGCATGACACCTTGCGCAAGGTCGTTCCCCTCCGCACCCATCCATGTCAGCGTCGCATCTTGGCCATTCAATGCAGCTTGCGTCAATTGCCAGCGCAGTTCCTCAAAGGACTCCACCTCAACCGCAGCATCTTGCCCCACTTGCACGGATTGCACCCGTTCACCGCCACGCAACCCCATTTGCTCCGCCAGCGTTCCCACCTTCGGGGCAGCAATCACTGCCTGGGGCTGCTCCTGGCCCACCCAGTTCACAACGCTGTACAGCACCACTGCGAGAAGCAAATTAGCCAAAGGGCCTGCCGCAACAATGGCTGCGCGCTTACGCAAAGGCTGACGGTTAAAGGCTTGGTGCAGTTGATCGGCAGGAACTGCACCTTCACGCTCATCCAGCATGCGCACATAACCGCCCAGCGGCAACAGCGCAATCACGAACTCCGTATCTGAGCCAGCACGTTTCCAGGTCAAAAGGGGCTTTCCCATCCCAATCGAAAACCGCAACACTTTGACACCGCATGCCACTGCCACGCGATAGTGGCCATATTCATGAATGGCTATCAGCAACCCCAGGGCAACGATGAAGGCAACCAAGGTCAGCATGCTGTCTCCCCTTCGTAGCTAGTGCAAGCCATCACGCAGCAAACCGCTCCAGCACCTCAGCAGCGACGCTGCGCGCTTCATCGTTCAATGCGAGCAAATCACCCACATTACGGGGCTGCGGTGGAGTCACCGCACTCAATGTTTCCAGGTTCACCGCATGAATGCGGTCAAAACGCAATTGGCCCGACAAGAAAGCAGCCACAGCCACTTCATTTGCGGCATTCAACACCGCGGTAGTACCTTCAGGTGCTTTCAACGCTTGCCACGACAGATGCAGCCCCGGAAAACGCTGAGCATCGGCCTCTTCAAACGTCAACCCTGCCAAAGCGGTGAAATCGAGCGGCGCAACCCCACTCTCAATACGCTCTGGCCACGCCAGCCCACATGCAATCGGTACACGCATATCTGGCGTTCCCAACTGCGCCAAGATGGACGCATCTTTGAACTGCACCATGGAATGCACAATTTGCTGCGGATGTATCACGACCTTGATTTGATCCGGCTCCACATCAAAGAGCCAGCGCGCCTCAATAACTTCCAAGGCCTTGTTCATCATCGTGGCGGAATCTACCGAAATTTTCCGCCCCATTGAAAAGTTGGGATGCTTGCAGGCCTGTGCAGGCGTAATCTCTGCCAACGTAGCGGGATCACGCTGCCTAAAGGGCCCGCCGGAAGCCGTTAGCAACAAGCTATCGATCCGCGCGCGCCATGTGGAACGGTCTTCTGGCAAGCATTGAAAAATGGCCGAATGCTCGCTATCAATCGGCAACAAAGTGCAGCCATGGGCATGCACCGTTT
>NZ_CADEPJ010000320.1 GCF_902829245.1 Comamonas jiangduensis
CGCTTGGGGTGGCTATTTGCTTTGGAAGATAGTGCAGCGAAGCGCTCGGTAGTTCTGAAAGCGGAATTTACAGTCCACAGGTGCGCTATGCCCCAGCGATTTTTGAGTGACTTTGTGGCGGTGGAAAACTGACCTCAGCGCATCCCACAAAAAAATGCATCAAAAAGCCATTTAGCCCATTAGATGCATAGGCAATCAGCTATCAAAAATAAGAAATGAATCGCTGTGCCATGATGCCGCACATGAAGCGCCCTTTTGCCCAAGCTTGCGAAAACAACCAAGCCCCCATTTTTGAAGTGCTGCAGCACGCCTTTGCCCACAGCACGCATGTTCTGGAAATTGGCTCCGGCACGGGCCAGCACAGCGTGTACTTGGCACCGCGTTTGCCGCACGTGATTTGGCAGACCAGCGAGCTGCCCGCGCTGCATGCGGGGATAGCCGCGTGGCATGCCGATTTCCCCGCGCCCAATCTGCGCTTGCCGCTCGACATGGACTTGCGCTGCAGTGACTGGCCCCACACCGCCGATGGCGTGTTTGACGCGGTCTTTACCAGCAACACGCTGCACATCGTGGCGTGGCCGCTGGTGCAGCGCTTGTTCACGCTGCTCGGGCAGCACTTGCCCGCGGGCGGGGTGTTTGCGGTCTATGGGCCGTTTAACTACGGCGGCACCTTCACCAGCGAGAGCAACCGTGCATTCGACGCATGGCTCAAAGCGTGCGATGTGGACAGTGGCATTCGAGACTTTGAGGCCGTGGTGGCGCTGGCCGCCCAGCACGGCCTGCATTTGCGGCAAGACCATGCCATGCCTGCCAATAACCGGATTTTGGTGTTTGAAAAAGCATCGCTCAGTGCATAAGCATCAAACAGGCCTTTAGCGCTTATCTAGCAAGCGATAGCAGCTCTTGTTTTTGATGTTTCTTGAGCAATAGGTTGGCGCGATTTGTAAGCAAAGTTGCTGCGCGCATTGAAAAATGCAGCCAGGAACCTTAGTTAACACGCCGTACTCTTACCGTTTTCTTTGACCTTTCCTTGTCTGGAACCCCTGCATGACACACGACGAAATCCGTGCCGCCCTGACTTTGTGTTTGTTGGCATCGTTTGCCGATGGCGAAAAGCACGACCGCGAGCGCGAGCAAATTCGCCAAGTGGCCGAGGGGCTGGCGGGCGACCAAGCCATCAACCTGCCCGGTCTGTACCAAGATGTGTTGTTGCGCCGTGTGAATCTGGAGTCGGCAGCGGCCCGCCTGACCAGCGAGCACGCCCGCCAGCTGGCCTATGAGATGGCGGTGTGCGTGTGTGACGCCGATGGCCACACCAGCCCCAAGGAAGATGCCTTTTTGGCGCAGCTGCGTGCGGCGCTGGGCATGGGCGCAGCATCTGCGGCGGCCTCGGTTGCTCCTGCAGCGGTAGCTGTCAACGCCGGTGCAGCAAGCGCTGCCTCCCAATTTGGGTCCCAAGCCCGTGCCGTGGCCGATGCGCCGGTGCAGGTGGCAGCCGCCCCTGAAGCAGCGGTGCAACTGCCTGCCAGCGTGAGCGTGCCGCACCCTGCGGCGGTGGATGCCCTGCCCCCAACGGCCGCGCCGCGCCGCCCCCGCCGCCTGGGCGCGGCCGGGGAGGGCAGCAAAA
>NZ_CADEPJ010000321.1 GCF_902829245.1 Comamonas jiangduensis
CTGCTTTGGCAGCAGCCAAGCAGGGGGACAAGCCGGCTGCCCCCACAATCGCCCCCATCACAGCGTCGACTTCTGGATGCGATGCTATTTGTTCAAGAGCATCTTGCGCTTGCAGCACCTGCGTTACAACCCCATTTGACTGCAATTTCTCTGCCAATGCCTTGGCATGAACAGCACTGGCCATCACCGCATACCGCGGTTTGAATTCGGCGCACTGCGCCAACATCACATCAACCTGCGTAGCTGCACTCAGCGCAAAAACTTCATAGCTTGCCGGATGCCGCCGCACGACATCCAAAGTACTTGTTCCAATCGAGCCCGTAGAGCCCAGCACCGTCAAACGTTGTTTCATCATTGCACCAAAGAAGTCAGCATCATGGCC
>NZ_CADEPJ010000322.1 GCF_902829245.1 Comamonas jiangduensis
GGGGGGCCCGCCCCCTGATGTTCACCTCTCGCCGCGCAACGTACCCAGCGCAATGAGCACAGCGCCCAAGCCGCGCCGGTATCTAAAAAGTGAAACTTTCGGCAGTTTCCCCCTGCACTTTTCGCAGCTTTCGTGCACCTCGCCAGCTCGCCGCGTGGCCTGCTGGTCGCGGATCAAGAGCTTAAAAATTCGCGTCCTGAGAACAACGGTATTCCGCGGCAGCGCCGACAGGGTGGGCAAGCGGCGCGCCGCACGCCGTGTCGAGCGCTTCCGCGAACGACCTTCACGGCTCTATACTGCGAAGACGTTTCCCTTTGAAATTGGCTGCGAACTCTTTGAACAGAAAGGCTGCTTGGCGGTCTTCTGCATCAACCAGGCACGACCTAAGAAGGTCGAAAGGTGTCTCGCCTCCTGCGCGACCCTTCTTGATGTGAGCCTTGGTCATTTCGTCTTCCAAGCCCCACTTGGAGACGTATTTCTCTGCATAGCTACCGTCTCTGATGTCCAAACCGTGTTGCATGGTTGGGGCTGAAAGCCCAGCCTTTTTGCAACAAGAAGCCCACCGGACAAACAGTCTCAACTTCCAATCGTCTAGCTGCATTGGGTGTGGAGCGAACTCGACAAACTGGAGGAAGTGGAAGTGTGGATGCCAACCGTTGTTGGTCCCCTTACGGCCATGTGTGACCTCAAGGGCGCGCACTTGGCCTATGTAGCCCATCTCTGCAAACACCTTCTTTACCGTCTTGTCGCGCAGGAAGCTCTGGACGGCTTCGGCTTGCTTGGCCATCAGGTCTTCCAGCTTGTCAAAACGGGTGTGGGGAGTAGTGAGGGTGAGCAACTGGACAGATCCGCCTGATGCCTGATGCTGGGACATGGCCGATTGCAGCTCAAGGCGGCGGCGTTCTGCAATCTTGGCAGCGCACACAGGGCACGTCCACACACTGCCGCAGGTTTGCAGCCCTGCATAGTGGGCGGTGTCGTACTTCTTGGACTTGAGAACATCGACCCCCTGACGCCCAAAGGCGCGAGCGCGAAGGCACAGGGAAGTACGGCTTTTTGGCAGTAGCTGACGGGCAACAGACTGGAGCGCGAAACGCTCAGTTTGGCGTGTGATCCCTGTCGGGGCTCGTAAATTCGCATTGGTACCAAGCCCCACTTGGAGACGTATTTCTCTGCATAGCTACCGTCTCTGATGTCCAAACCGTGTTGCATGGTTGGGGCTGAAAGCCCAGCCTTTTTGCAACAAGAAGCCCACCGGACAAACAGTCTCAAC